>CAYRYQ010000027.1:0-20306 GCA_964428505.1 uncultured Eubacteriales bacterium | reverse complement strand
CGCCGTTCGGCTGGCCCACGCACCGTACAGCGCAGATCCTTTTTTTTCAGCTCCAGACTCATCGACTCCGCCACCTCATGGGCGGCCGCCACCAGATCCAGCGGTTCCAGAATCCCCCGGGGGGCGCTCTCTGCCCGGGATAGCTCCAGTAGATCGTTGACCATGGTGTTCATCTGATCGCAGGACTTGTCGATAACCTGCAGGAAACGGCCGCTGGTTTTTGGATCCAGCTGCTGATCCATCAGGGTCTCACTGTAGCTTTTGATCACGGTCAGCGGTGTTTTCAGCTCATGCGACACATTGGCCACAAACTGCTTGCGCTCATTTTCCAGCAATTCCGCTTCGGTGATGTCGTCCAGCAGATAGAGCGAGCCCTCGCTGTCGGTATCCAGCAAAAATGGGCTTCGGTAAACGCAGAAATAGCGCCCTTCATATTGAACCATAAAACGGGTATCCTGTTTGTGCCCCTCCAGAATCAGAGATTTCAGAGGCGGCTGGTCAAACAACAGCTTAAAAGCCTCGTTGGTGTGCACGATCGTTCCCTGTTCGTTGACGGCAAACAGGGGCTTCGGGATGTTTTTCAGCAGTTCCTGCAGGGTTTTGATATTCTTGGAAATCCGCACGCCCATTTGATTGAAAACCCGCGTCAGCTCTCCCACCTCGTCTCGGGAGGTGATCGGGATCTGCGCAAATTCTCCATCCTGCTGCATGGCAATGGCGCTTCGGGTCAGCCGCTGAATCGGGATCACAAACTGCCGGGCAAACAAAAAGCTCAGCACAACGGTTAAGATGCCTCCGATCAGCAGGGCCTGCAGAAACAGCAGGATATAGGAACGGATCGAAGCCAAAAGGGCCGAACGGTGATCCACTACATAAAGGGTATATCCGGGCGTGTTCAGATTATACGCAAAATCCAGTTCTTCCCCAAACAGCCAGATCGGCTTGTTCTTTCCTCCCTCCAGCACATGCTGCAGGTTGGCGGTTTTTTTGATAATGCCGCCGTCCGCGTTGCTGATAATCACCGTGTTTCCCCGCAAAACATAATAATTGCGGTCGGTCACCAGCGGATTGATCAGTTCCTGCCGCGGCAAAAGATCAATGAGATCCTCAATATTTCCCTGGTCTGCATTGTAGAAATGGATCTTCTCCAGCAGCTCGTTCATATCCGCGTAGAACGCCTGATTATAATCCAGCGCAATGTTGGAAAACAGCATTACGCCCACAAAGGTCACGATCAGAAGCACCAGCAGCAGTATCATGACCATCAGGCGATAGTGCAGATGTTTTTTCATTTGCCGCTCCCGGCCGCATAGCCTACCCCCCGCTTGCTGATAATATATTTCGGATGGGCGGGATCATCCTCAATTTTTTCCCGCAGCCGCCGCACCGCCACGTCCACCGTCCGATCCTCGGGCTGCACCTGCGTATAGCCCCAAAGGGCCTTCATCAGTTCGTTCCGGGTGTAAAAATGGCCCTGATTTTTGGCAAACAGCAGAATCAGCTGGAATTCCTTTTTGCTGACCGAGATTGGATGTGCGCTTTTGGTCACGGTTTTGGCGTTTTCATTCAACTCCAGCGCGCCCCAAACAATCTGACCCGGAGGCGTCATCCTGCTGGAATAGCGCGCCAGATGCACTTTGACCCGCGCGATCAGCTCCTTGACGGAAAAAGGCTTGCAGATATAATCATCCGCCATGCGGGAAAGCCCGTCCAGCCGGTCTTCCTCTGAGGTTTTGGCGCTCATGATCAGCACCGGCACATCGGAACGGGCCCGCAGGGAATCCAGCACCTCCAGCCCGCTGAGCTTGGGGATCATCAGGTCCAGAAGCACGAGGTCAAAGGTCTGCTCCGCAAAGGTCAGCAGGGCATCCTCCCCGTCGCTGGCTGTGACCACCTCATAGCCTTCCCGTTTGAGGTTGAACGTAACAATATCCAGAATATTCTGATCATCTTCAATCACTAAAATTCGTTTCATGTCCCTCAAGCACCCCTTTTGGCCTTATTTTAACATAGAATCTCCCAAAAGGCAAACTTTAATGAAATTTTAATGTGAGCGCTTTTCCACAGCGTTTATAATGGAAGTAAGAGAAAGAGGTGAATCCATGGCATATATCATTATGACCGAATCAACCTGCGACCTGTCGTGGGAAACCATTCACGCGCATCAGGAGCTGGTGGTCATCCCCTTGGTTTATTACGCGGAAGGAAAGGAATATCTTGATAACGGAAAAGGATTGTCAAACGAAGCATTATATGCTATATTAAAAAAAGGCGGAACGGTCGTCACCAGTCAGGTGGGGATCCATGCCTTTTGCGAGGCGGCACGCCCCTGGCTGAGCCGGGGCTATGATATCCTTTATATCGGGCTGTCCTCCGGCATTTCCGGCTCTTTTCAGTCCGGCGCGCTGGCGATGGAAGAACTGCGGCTGGAATTTCCAGCGCGGAAGATGATCGCGCTGGATTCCAAGGCGGCCTCTTTGGGGCTTGGGCTTCTGGTTTACCTGTGCCTTGCGGAAAAGGAAAAGGGCAAGGGGCTGGAAGAAGTGGAGGCCGTTACACGGATGAATATCGAGCGGCTGTGTGAATGGTTCACCGTGAACGATCTGTTTTTTTTGAAGCGGGGCGGCCGGATCAGCGCCAGCACCGCACTGGTCGGCAGCGCCTTGGGAATCAAACCGATTCTGCATGTAAACCGGGAAGGGCGCATGGTGGCGATCGGGAAAGCCCGCGGGCGGGAGCAATCCATTCGCGCGCTGGCTGATAAGGTCACGGATCTCACCGGAGAGACCGTCTTTGCCATCAGCTATGCCGATTGTCTGGAAGACGCACAGAAGCTGGAGCGGCTGATCCGCGAAAAACACCAATTTCAGGGAACGGTTCTGTTGGAGCCGTTGGGGCCGGTGGTTGCCGCCCATGGCGGTTCCGGTTCCCTGGCACTCTTTTTCAGAGGAGAAAATCGATAGGAATGGAAAAAATCCTCATTATTGAAGATGAAATCAATATTGCGCGGATGATCCAGCTGGAGTTGAAGCGCGAGGGCTATGGCTGCGACTGTGTGTATGACGGAGAATCCGGTCTGACCGCGGCGCTGAGCGGAGACTATGATCTGGTGCTCCTTGATATCATGCTGCCGAAAATGGATGGACTTGCATTGCTGCAGGCCCTCCGGCAGCGTTCCGCGGTCAGCGTGATCATGCTCACGGCCCGCGGCGATATCGAAGATCGGGTGCAGGGGCTGGACCTCGGAGCAGACGATTATCTGGTCAAGCCCTTTTCGATGCGGGAGCTCACGGCCCGGGTTCGGGCGGCTCTGCGGCATCGGCCGGCGGCCAGCCTCAGCACGGAGCTTTCCTGCGGAGATCTGCGGGCGGATCGTCTGGCCTGCCGCGCTTATTTTCAGAATGAGGAGCTTTCGCTTACCCGCAAAGAGTTTGAATTGCTGGTTTATTTTATGGAAAACAGCGGAGCGGTCTGCTCCCGGGAAAAGATTATCCGGGAAGTCTGGGGCTATGATTACATGGGAGATACCAACCTGATCGACGTCTATATCCGCTATCTGCGCGCCAAAATCGACGACCGCTTTCAGGTTCGCTATTTCCGCACCGTGCGCGGGCTGGGCTATTCTTTCGGGGCGGAAGCATGAATAAGCAGGAAATCAAGGCGGATTATAAACGCCGGAAAAAAGAGCTGAAAACTGATTACCGCGGCGGAAAAACCAAGCGGCATTATACATACCGGAGCGCGAAAGAAGAGCTGCTGTATCAGAAAAAAAGCGCGGGGAAAGAGCGCCATAAAGCCGCCCGTAAAGAGGCCCGGCAGGCGCTGCGGCTGGCAAAAAAGGACTATAAAAAGGAAGCCTATCTGCAAAAATCCATTTATCTCGAGCGGCTGGCGCAGATCAAAAAAAAGGAACGGGATGACCTGGGCAGCTTGGTGAAGATTGTGACCGAGCATGCGCCCGAATCTCTGGCGGGGAACCTGACGCTGAGCTATATTCTAATTTTCTTCATATTGGCGGTGCTGCAGGGCGCTTTTGTTGTGGCCGCCTCTTATTATGTCATTGACCGGCGGGCCACCGAATCAATCCTCACCACGGCCGGCACGCTGGAAGCGGGCAGTTTAAAGCCGGAAATTGCGCAGGTGATCGCGGAGGAATCCGCGATGAACGTTACCCTTTACCGGGCAGACGGCACGCAGATCTATTCCTTCGGACTCGGCAATGTGGAAGGGAAGCTGCCCTACAATGAAATCTGGGAGCACCCCTTTTCCTACCGGCAGCAGACCGACAATATGCGCATTTACTCCAAGCAAGTCACGCAAGACGGAATCGTCTATTATTTAAATATCGCCAAGAGCATGAAGGCGGAGGGGGCGCTGCTTTCGGTGGTGGTGAATATGTTGCTGCTCTCGATTGCCGTTGCCATCAGCATCAGCTATTTTGTGGGGCACCGGCTGACCCGGAAAATGCTGCGGCCCATCGGGGTGCTGGGGCGGGCGATGGACGACATGTCTGCCGCCAATCTGTCTGCCCGGCTGGATACCGAAAACATCCGCACGGAATTGGTGGAGGTGGTGGACGCCTACAACCGGATGCTCGACAAGATCGAAGACGCCTATCTGCGGGAGAAGCAATTTGTTTCCGATGCCTCTCATGAACTGCGCACCCCGCTGGCGGTGATCAGCGGATACAGCGATATCCTGTCGCGTTGGGGCGCGTCTGATCCGGCGGTCAGCCGGGAGGCCATCGATGCCATCGTGGCCCAGACGGCAAATATGCAGCAGCTTTTAGACCGGCTGCTTTACATTGCCCGCAGTGAAAGCGGCAAGGTGCGTGCGGAATGCTGCCGGGCCGCGCTACATCCGCTTTGCCTGGAGGTGCTGCAGGATTTCCGCATGATGCATCCCGACCGCGCCTTTTCCCTGCGGGGCGCCGCCGAGGCCTGGTGCGACCCCCATCTGGTGCGCCAGATTCTGGTGATTCTGCTGGATAACAGCGTAAAATTCACCGACGAAGGCGGCACGATTGCGCTTCATCTGTTTCACGGCCGGGAACAAACCACGCTGGCAGTGGAGGACGATGGGATCGGCATGACGCCGGAGGTGGCCGCTCATGTGTTTGAACGCTTCTATAAAGGCGACAGTTCCCATAATGAAAAAGGGTTCGGGCTGGGGCTTTCTATCGCCCGGCTGATGGTGCAGGCCCAGGGCGGCGCCATCAAAGCAGATCCGGCGGTCAAAAAGGGCAGCCGCTTTCTTTTGACCCTGCCCCTAACCCCCCCGAAGGAGAACGCTTAAATAATGAAAGCGAAGGCTGCCGTAAACGATCTGTTTTGCGGCAGCCTTTGCTTATCCTTTTATTTGTTTTTGGCGGCGGTAGTAGCCGACTGCATGATTTTTGGCAAAATAAACCAGGCGCCCAAGGAAAAGCGCCAGCGGCGGCGCGTGCTCCACCGCGATTTTCACCAGCCGCAGCGGCGCGTTTGCGGGCACTGTGGGCTGGCAGATTTCCCGGTAAAGCGCGCTTTGCCGCAGCGCCTTCACAAAGCGGAGCCGTGCCCTGCGGCAAAGCTTTGCCCGCGGATCGCTGCCCCGCATCAGAGCGGAGAGGATATACCGGAAATACAGGGCTCCCAGCACTTGCCGCGCCGACGGGGTCAGCAGCCCCCATTCCCGGTGCAGCGCCAGAAGCGTTTCCACCCGTTTGGTCGTGAGCGCAAAATAATCCGGCACAAACCGGGCGGTCAGGCTGCCCTCCGGCCGCTTCTGATAAAAATACCCCTCCTCCGCCATCAGGTGCATCGATTGCACCCGGGGAATCACCTGGGCGTTAAAGAAAAAGTCTTCATGCAGCGGCGCATGGACAAAGCGGATGTTGTGCGCTTCCAGCAGGGCGCGGCGGTAGAGATGATTTTGCTGGTAGCCAAACAGCGTTTTTTCTTCCAGCGGCAGCACCGCCGCGCGCACCTCCTGCGGCGTGCCGAGAAAGGCGTCTTGCGGGCAAAGGTGATTTTTTGCCACAAGGCGGCCCGCCGCGTCATAATAGTTTTCGATGATTCCGAAAATCAGCAGATCCGCCGGCAGCATCCGAAGGCGCTCCACCGCTTTTTGATAAAAGGCGGGATCCAGCGCGTCGTCCGCGTCGGCAAAGGTCAGATAGACGCCCGACGCGGCATCCATTCCCGCATTGCGGGCCGGGCCTGCGCCGCCGTTTTTGGCAAGGGGCAGAAAGCGCACCCGCGGATCTTTTTTTGCAAACGCCGCGCAGATTTCTTTGGAACGGTCCGCAGAGCAGTCGTCTACCAGCAGCAGCTCAAAATCTTGGAAGCTGCTGGAAAGAATGCTGCCCACGCTCTCTTCCAGATAGTCCTGCGCGTTATAAACCGGCATCACAATGCTTAAAAACGGGGATTGACTCATGGGTTCGTTTCCTCCTGCTCTCCGGCGCGCTTCGCGCTCAGCGCCTGATAATCCTTCAAAAAGCCGCTCATCTCTGCCAGCAGCTGCTCCCGGTTCCCTATGCGCAAAGTCAGATAAGGCTTTGCACCCATCGAGTAGAGCACCCGGCCGCGACGCCGGTGGGTAAGCTCCGCCAGAACGGCGGGCGGGACTTCTTCGCCGGTAAAGAACAGCACCGCGTCCTGCTTCTGCTTGATATCCACAATGCCGCTTTGACGGGCCATTGCCCGCAGCAGAGAGATTTTCATCAGATTCAACACCTGCTCCGGCGGGTCGGAAAACCGGTCGCAAAGCTCATCTGTCATATCCATATAATCGGCCTCCGTGGCAATCGCCGCGATTTTTTTATAAAGATCAATGCGGGTTTTCTCGCTGGACACATAATTTTTCGGCAGATAGGCGCTCACCGAGATATCAATGGCGCAGTCTGCCATGGGGGCCACCGCCGCGCCCTGCTCTTCCTGCACCGCTTCTTTCAGAATCCGCATATACATTTCATACCCCACCACGTTCATCTCGCCGTGCTGCCGCTCGCCCAAAAGGGAACCGGCGCCTCGGATCTCCAGATCCCGCATGGCAATTTTAAGGCCGCTGCCAAAGGCGGTGTATTCCCGGATGGTGGCCAGCCGCTTGGCCGCCACCTCCGACACCACGCTGCCCTGCCGGTAGGTGAGATACGCATAGGCCCGCGCGGCGCTGCGCCCCACCCGTCCGCGGATCTGGTGCAGCTGGGAAAGGCCCAGCCGGTCGGCGTCCTCAATAATCAGGGTATTGGCAAAGGAGACATCGATGCCGGTTTCGATGATCGTGGTGCAGACCAGCACATCCACCTGGTGCCGGAGCACCTGTTCCCAGATTTTCTCCAGCTGCGCTCCGCTCATCTGGCCGTGGCCCACCGCAATCCTGGCCTCCGGCAGCCGCGAAGCGAGCCGGGAGGCAATCCGATCCATCGATTCAATGTCGTTTTTCATATAAAAGACGCTTCCGCCCCGCTTGAGTTCCTTGGCGATGGCCAGCGCCAGCAGGTCAAAATCATATTCCAACACATAGGTGGTAACCGGCTGGCGGTCTGCCGGGGGATCTTCAATAATCGACAGATCCCGAATGCCGGACAGCGCCATATTAAGGGTGCGCGGGATCGGCGTTGCGCTCAGGGTCAGTACATCCACGCCGACCGACAGCTGCTTGATTTTCTCTTTATGCTTCACACCGAACCGCTGCTCTTCGTCAATGATCAGCAGGCCCAGCTTTTTAAAGTGCACATCGTTGGAAAGCAGCCGGTGGGTGCCGATGATCAGATCAATCTGCCCGGCCTCCAGCTGCCGAAGGATCTCCTTTTGTTCTTTTGGGGAGCGGAACCGGTTGAGCACCGCCGCCTTCACCGGAAAATCCGCAAACCGCTTATTCACGGTTTCATAATGCTGATCCGAAAGGATGGTCGTGGGGCAGAGCAGCGCCACCTGAAAACCGTTGTCGACGGCTTTGAAGGCCGCCCGCAGCGCCACCTCGGTTTTGCCGAAGCCCACGTCGCCGCACAGCAGCCGGTCCATCGGATAAGGCTGCTCCATATCCTGTTTAATTTCCTCGATGCAGCGGATCTGATCCGGCGTTTCTTCATAGGGAAATTTTTCCTCGAAAAGCAGCTGCCAGTCGGTATCGGGATCAAAGGGAATTCCTGGCGCGTTCAGCCGCTTGGCATAAAGGGCGATCAGCTCCTTCGCAATCTCCCGGGACTGGGTTTTGACCTTTGCCTTGGTCTTCTCCCACTGCCCGCTGCCCAGGCGGGAAAGCTTCACATTCTGGGCTTCGGCAGTCCCGATGTATTTGGTAATCAGGTCCAGCTGAGGGCAGGGCACAAACAGGGTGTCTCCCCGGTCGTAGCCGATCACGATATAATCCTTGGTCACCCCCTGGTTTTCCACCTGCCGGATTCCCTTATAGACCCCGATCCCATGCGAAACATGCACCACCAGATCGCCCACGGCAAGATCGTTGAAGGAGCGGATTTTTTCGCCTTTCGGCGCAGTTCTTTGCCGGTGCGCAGCCTCCTGCTCCCGGCCGCCCTCCGATAAAATCAGGATTTTGGCGTCTGGAAACCGCAGAAAAAGGGGCACTGGACTTTCAAAGCAGCAAATCGCGCCCTCCCGCGGGCGGTCGGAAAGCGGCAGGTGCCGGTCGCAGCAAGCCCCGATCAGCGCGCTTTGGCGCTCTTTCCCGGTGGCCAGGCAAACCAGATAGCCTTCCTCCGCCGCCTGTTTCAATTCCGCCATCAGCGCTTCTTCCTGATAAAAGGGGATCCGGTCTTCCAGCACATGCATCTGCCGGTATGCGCCCACCGGGCGCTCCAGCCGGGGCGGCGTCACTGCTGAAAAAAGAAGGGTCTGCCCACTCATTTTTTCCTCAAAACGGTCCTTGGATAAAAAGAACGCGCCGTCCGGAAGATAGTCCCCCTTTTCACTGAAACGCTCCAGCTCCTGCTGCAGCTGCCATTCCAAAAAGGAAAACGTTGTTTGCTGGCGGGCGTATTCCTCGATAAAAACCAGCCCGTGGTGGTGATCCAGCGGGGTAAACAGCGTGGGGTACAGCAGCGGCAGATAGCGGTCGGCGGGAACCGCTCCGCCGTTTTCCAATTTTTCGATATCCCGGAGCAGCCCCGGATGGGGCTTCTTCTCGGCCAGCGCCTTCAGCAGCGGCAGTAGCTGCCGCTCCTCTTCTTTGCGGGAAGACGCCGGCACCAGAAGCGCCTGCTCCAGCGGCGTGAGCATGCGCTGGGTTTGCACGTCAAAAAAAGCCATCCGGTCGATCTCGTCCCCAAAGAATTCGATCCGCACCGGGTGCTTATAGTTCGGGGAATAAACGTCCAGAATGCCGCCCCGGCGGGCAAAGGTGCCGGGGCCCTCCACCAGTTCAAAGGCAGTGTAGCCGGTCTCCGCCAGAAACGCCGTCAACGCCTCTAAATCGCAGGCGGTGCCGACCTTCAAGGGGGTGCTTTTCGCCCCCGCCGCGGTAGCGGGCGGGCAGGGCAGCAGCAGCGCACTCAGCGTTGTCACAATCATGCGGTAATCGCCGCTGCTCATCTGTTTCAACGCTTCCGCCCGCTGGTGCTCCGTTTCCTGCGAATGGGCCGAGAACGAATCAAACAGAAGGTCCCGTTCCGGCAGATAAAAGACCTTTTCACCTAAAAGGGCATGAAAAAGCGCGAGAATTTCTGCTGCGCCCGCCTCTTCGCGGAGCACATAAATTCCCGTTTTCTGCTGTTGTTTACATAAATAGGCGGCGGCCAGATACCCAGCCGCGCCGCTCAGCCCGTTGATCAAAATCGGATCCCGGCCGCCAAGGGGAAGCCCCTGCAGCGCCGGCTCCCGCGCCAACAGGGCGACAATTTCGTTGCTGCTCACCGGTTCCATTGATTCTGCGCCTTCTCCACCTCGCGCCGGATCAGCGCCGCCGCCGCTTGGGGCACTGTGTCCAGCACCGGGTCCAAAAGGGCCCGGTCTTCCTTGGAAAACGAGCTCAGGACCCAGTCTGCCAGATCATAATCAGAGCGTGGCTTCTGGCCCACACCGATTTTGATGCGAAGAAAAGCATCGCTGCCCAGCACTCGGATGATATCTTTTAACCCGTTGTGCCCGCCGTCGCTGCCCTTATCCCGAATCCTAAGGCGCCCCAGATCCATGGAAATATCGTCTGCAATCACCAGCAGATTTTCCCGCGGGATTTTATAGTAACGCCCCACCGCTTCCACCGCGGCGCCGGAAAGGTTCATAAACGTCAACGGCCGCACAAAGAAGAGCTCCCGCCCCTCAAAAGCGGCCTTGGCAACCCAAGCGTTGGAAAGCTGCCGCTCCGCCGGCGCGCCGAAGGCCTGCTCGATGCGGTCCAGCGCCATAAATCCGGCGTTGTGCCGGGTGTTTTCATATTTCTTGCCGGGATTGCCGAGCCCCACAATCATCCAGCGTTCTTTGGTTTGAAACAGCACGGGTTTCCCTCCTTTTTTCATTTGCCATCCCATTCTACCACACCACCCGGAAAATAGCAATCCCCGACCCCGCTCCTTCCCGTAAAAGCCCCCTTATTTTGATAAAAAGAGACAGAACGGGCAAAGGAGCCCGCTTTGCAAAAGGCCAAAAGCCGCGGAAACGTTTCCGTTTCTGCGGCTTTTTTGGTCATTTGGGGCTCCGCTTTGTGCGGGAGCCCCCTTGGCCTTTTAAAAACGCAGCGTCATGCTTTCTGAAGGCCGTGTTGCTTTTTAGTGAAGGAAAGATAACACACACGCTGCGCCGAAGCGCCTTTTCAGCGGGGTTGATGTCCGCGGGGCGGAATTTTTTGGCGCAGGGAAGCCAGGCGGTTTAACGCCTCGCAGAGGGTTTCATCCTTTTTTGCAAAATGCAGCCGGATCAGGTGCCGCACGTCTTCTTTAAAAAAGCTGGAGCCGGGAACAGCGCCGACGCCCACGTCCCGTGCCAGCGCTTCGCAGAAGGCAAGGTCGCTCTCAAATCCGAATTCAGAAATATCCAGCAGCACATAATAGGCGCCCTCCGGAACGGTGTGCCGAATTTTAAGGTCGTCCAGCCCCTGCAGGAACAGCGTTCTCTTCCGGGTGTAATGCTCCTGCAGCTTTGTATAATAGTCGTCGTTGAATTTCAGCCCCGTGACCGCGGCCTCCTGCAGCGGCGCAGCGGCGCCGACGGTCAGGAAATCATGCACTTTCCGGGCCACATCCACAATTTCGGGCGGCGCAATGATATAACCCAGCCGCCAGCCGGTGATGGAATAAGTTTTAGACAGCGAGCTGCAGGAAATGGTGCGCGCCCACATCCGGGGCAGCGATGCAAAATAAACATGCCGGTGCGGCGCATAAACAATGTGTTCATACACCTCATCGGTGATGACGTAGGTGTCGTATCGCTCCGCCAGGTCCGCGATGATTTGCAGCTCTTCATAGGTAAACACTTTGCCGCAGGGGTTGGAGGGGTTGCAGAGGATCAGCGCTTTCGGATGCTGCCTGAAGGCCGCCTCCAGCTCGTTTGGATTGAAGCGGAAGGTGGGCGGATGCAGCGGCACATAGATCGGCTGCGCCCCGGAAAGAATGGTATCCGCGCCGTAATTTTCATAAAACGGCGAAAAAACAATCACCTTGTCGCCCGGGTTTGCCACCGTCATCATCGCGGCCATCATGGCCTCGGTGCTGCCGCAGGTCACCACGATCTCTCTGTTGGGATCAATCGGCCGCCCCATCAGCCGGGACTGCTTTTCTGCAAGGGCTTCGCGGAAGTTCTGCGCCCCCCAGGTGATGGAATACTGGTGATAGTTCTCATGGGAAACCGCGGCCAGCCGGTCTGAAATTTCCTGGGGCGGCTCAAAGTCGGGAAAGCCCTGGGAAAGATTGACCGCGCCGTATTGCAAGGAGACCCGGGTCATACGCCGGATCACGGAATCGGTAAAATGTTGGGTGCGTTCAGATAATGGTTTCATGGGATTCTTCTCCTGTTACATAGGATTTCCGGTCGTTTAAGATGTGGAAGGGATCGACGGCGTCCTTGATCCGGTTCATCAAGCAAAGATTTTCCGCCGCGGTTTCCTTCATAAAATAGGGCCGCTTACTGAGCCCGATCCCATGCTCTCCGGAGGTCAGCCCACCGAAGGCATAGGCTTTTTCATAAACTTTTCCCATCGTTTCCGACCGCTCTTTTTTCCAGGTGTCTTCATCGCGCGCGCCGCGCACCACGCAAAGATGCACATTGCCGTCGCCGGCATGCCCGAAGCTGACCATCTGCATCCCGGTGCGCGCTTCCAGCGCATGGATGAACCGGATAAAATCCGCTGTGCGGCTGATGGGCACCACAATGTCCACCGGCTCCTGCTCCGACACGGCTTCCACCGCTTTTACCAGCGCGCCCCGCACCTTCCAGATTCGCTCCGCTTCCAGCGGATCGGAGAGCACCAGATAATGAAGCGCGCCCTGCTCCAGCACCAGCTTTTTTGCCCGCTGGGTATTGGCCAGCACTTCTTCGCGGCGTCCGTCAAAGGTCAGCAGGATATAGGAGCCAGCCTCCGGGCAGGGATATTGCACCCCGGAGTAACGCTCGCCCAGCCGCACCACCTTGCGCTCCATAAATTCCACTGCCGTGGGGTTGGCGTCGGCGCGGAGAATGGAAAGCACGCTGCTGATGCCGGTATCCAGATCGGGAAACGGCACCAGAACGCTAAGGGCGGTTTCCGGCTTCGGGAGCAGGCGGAGGATGCATTTGGTGATCACCGCCAGCGTCCCTTCGGAGCCGATCAGCAAATTTTTCAGCGACAGGCCGCTGGCGTCCTTCACACTCTTACCGCCGGCCTGCAAAACGGTGCCGTCGGCAAGCACCACCTCCAGCCCCCGCACATAGTCGCGGGTGACGCCGTATTTCACCGCGCGCATACCGCCGGCATTGGTGCTGATATTTCCGCCGAGCGTCGACGCCTTTTCCCCGGGATCGGGCGGATAAAACAGCCCCCGTTCTTCCACAAAGGCCTGAAAATCCTCCAGAAGAAGGCCCGGCTCCACCGTGGCGGTCAGGGTGTCATAATCCAGCTCCAGAATGCGTTTCATGCCGGAAAGATCCAGAATGATGCCGCCGTTTGGAACGGTGGAGCCCACCAGATTGGTGCCGGCTCCCCGCGGTGTTACCGGAATACGGTTTTGATGGGCGTGGCGCAGAACGGCGCTCACCTCTTCGGTGGTTTTTGCGAAAACCAGCGCGTCTGCATGGCCCTGCAGTCGGCCCAGCGTATCGCTCAGATATTGCGGCTCGATATTTTCAAAGCGCAGGCGGGTTTTGTCCGGCAGGATCGCCGCCAGTGCTGCCTGATCGAATTTCATGTAACATTCCCTCCTTTGCAAATCCGGCGCCGCGGGAGAGGCCGCGGCGGGCGCGGGGCAGAAGGCAAAAGCGGCCAAAAGCCGCAAGGCGCTTCCGCCCGATCTATTTATAGGGTCAGAGCCAGGCGGTAATGTTCCGTCATGGTTTTGCAAGACGCGGCAAACTGCGCTTTTTCTTCCTCTGTGAGGGCCAGCTCTAAAATTTCTGCAATGCCGCCCCGGTTGATCACAGCGGGAACGCTGGCATAAACATCCTGCTGTCCGTAAGGCCCTCTCAGCAGCACAGAAACCGGCAGGATCCGGTTTTCATTGCCGAAAACCGCGCGCACCACCTCGGCAATCGCGGCGCCGATGCCGAATTCGGTGGAGCCTTTTCCACCCAGGATTTCCCATCCGCCCGCTTTGGCGGCGGCGGCAATGGCGGGCAGATCCAGCTGCTCATAGCGGCCGGGGCATTCCGCCCGGAGCTGGGCCAGCGGCTTTCCTCCGATGGTCACGGCCGACCAGGGCACCATCTGGCTTTCGCCGTGTTCTCCCAGCGCGTAGGCGCAGATGGATTTCGGATCAACGCCGGTCTTTTCGGCAAGAACGCGCCTTAAGCGGGCCGAATCCAGCGTGGTGCTGGTGGAAAAAATCCGCTCTGCGGGCCAGTGCAGGGTATGCTGCAGGTAGTGGGTCACCACATCTGCCGGGTTCGAAATATTCAAAATCAGCCCGGAAAAGCCGGAAGAAGCAATCTGGCCGGTGATTTCCTTCATGATCGCAATGGTCTGGCGAAGCGTGTCCATGCGGGTTTGCCCCTTGCTCATATCGGGCAGCGGGCCGGCCGCAACAATCAGCAGCACCGCGTCTTTTGCGTCGCTGTAATCGCCCGCGCGCACTTTGGCGCGCCGCGGCAGATAGGCGGTGGCATCCGCAAGGTCCAAAGCCTGCGCCCGCGCCTTCTTTTGGTCGGTGTCAATGAAGACCAGCTCTTCTGCAAGCCCTTGGGAAAGCAGCGCGTATCCGGCGTGGGAGCCCACATGCCCAGCGCCGATCACAATGATTTTTCTGGATTGAATGTTCATGATCAAATTCTTCCTTTCAAGGCGTTTTTAATGTGTGTTTTTTCGCACGATCAGGCCGCCGATCAGCTGAATCACGCTGACCAGCGCCACTAAAACGAGAACCGTGACCCAGGTGACGTCCATCTGGTTCCGGTCATGGCCGTAACGGATCGCAAAATCACCCAGTCCGCCGGCGCCGACCGCACCGGCCATGGCGGTTAGCCCAACGAGGCTGATGGCGGTGATGGTGGTTCCGCGGGCAATTGCGGCGATGCTTTCGTGCAGATAAACGCGGAAAATAATTTCGATCGGGCCGCAGCCCATAGAAAGGGCGGCTTCAATCAGGCCGGGATCGGTTTCGGCAATGGCGCTTTCCACCTGCCGGGTGAAAAAGGGAACGGTTCCGAAGATCAAAGGAACGATTGCGCCACGCACATAAATGGCGGTTCCCATGATTACGCGGGAAAGCGGCATCACGGCGGTCAGCAGGATAATAAAAGGAATGGAACGGAAAAAGTTGGTGGATTTATCCATGATCTGATACAGAACCTGATTTTCCAGAATGCCGCCCTTTTTTGTTACTGTAACCAAAATTCCGAAAAACAGCCCGAGAATAAAGGAAATCGCGCCGGACCACAGAACCATGACCACGGTGTCTGTAATGGCTTCATAGAAGGCCGGCAGTTTGCTCATGACATTAGGAATCAGCTGATTCAGCAATGCGTGCATCTTTAATTACCTCCACTCCCACATTTTTTTTGATCAGATATTCGATTGCTTTTGTGATCTGTGCCCGCTCCCCGCTGATAATGGCAACGGTTCCGCCGATGGGCGCATCCTGCACGATTTCAATATCGGCAAAGATGATGTTCAGATTGATATTGAATTCTTTGGATACGGTGGAAATCAGCGGCTCAGAGGTGTTTTTTTGGATATAAGACAGGCGCACAATCAGCTCTCCCGGCCGCAGGGCGGCCACCTTTGCATCCGCTTCGATCAGGTCTTCCATTTTTTGCAGATTGGAGGTGGTGCGGATGAAATCCCGGGTAATGGACTGGCGAGGGTTGGCGAACAGGCTGAAAACCTCCCCCTCTTCCACCACTTGCCCATCGTCCATAACGGCCACCCGGTTGCAGATTTCTTTCACCACCGCCATTTCGTGGGTGATGATCACCACCGTGATGCCCAGCTTCCGGTTCAGGCTTTTCAGCAGCTGGAGAATGGATTTGGTGGTTTGCGGATCCAGCGCGGAAGTGGCCTCGTCGCACAGCAGAATTTTCGGGTCGCTTGCCAGTGCCCGGGCAATCGCGACCCGCTGCTTCTGCCCGCCGGACAACTGGCTGGGATACCCCGTTTCTTTATCCGCGATATCGACCAGCGCCAGCAGCTCCCGCACCTTCCGGCGGATCTCTTTTCTGCTGAGGCCGCTGCGCCGGAGCGGAAAGGCCACGTTGTCGAAAATCGTGCGCGAAGGCATTAAATTAAAATGCTGAAAGATCATGCCGATCTTTTTTCTTGCTCGGCGCAGTTCTCGGGCGGAAAGCCGGGTCAGGTCGGCGCCGTCGATTTCAACCGATCCCGAAGTGGGCCGTTCCAGCAGATTGATGCAGCGGACCAGTGTGGATTTCCCCGCACCGGAAAATCCGATGATGCCGAAGATATCGCCGTCGTTGATCGTGAGGCTGACGCCTTTCACCGCATCGACCGGATGCTGGGCCACCATAAAGGTTTTGTTAATGTTTTGAAGTGAAATCACGCGGATCTCCTTTCTGAAACCGGACGCTCTCCATAAATAAAAATGGAAGCCTTTTTAAGAGGGCTTCCATCGGATGCAATCTTGGTTTGGTTTCCTTTCCGGATACAACTGCTGTCTTGCCCATCCGCCCTCCTGTTGCCGTTCTACTATTAGTATAGCAGGGGAACAGGGAGGTGTCTAATACCGGATGGGCATAGCGAGCGATAGGCTCAGGCTATAAGGAAACCGTCAGGCGCTGCCGTTTTGCGCGCCGGTTACTTCGGCTTGTTTGGTCAGATAGCGCCGGATCTCGCCGATAAATAGCATCCCCATTTTACTGAGCAGAAGATTTTTCTTAATAATATAGCCGATTTCCATCACGCTGTTGGGGTTTTCCCCGTCCGGCTCAAAGGGAACCGCCACATAATCCGTTCCGTTCAGCTCCTCGCAGATGATGCCGGAGCAAAGGGTGTAGCCGTTCAGCCCGATCATCAGATTCAGCATGGTGGCACGATCGGTGGCTTTAATCGTGCGCGGATAGTCGTTGTTGCTGAGAATTTCTTCCGCAAAATAAAAGGAGCTGTTGTCGCCCTGCTCAAAGGAAAGACAGGGGTAATCGCTCAGCTGGTCAAAGTGAATGGCCTGGCTTGCGGCCAGCGGATGCCCCTTCCACAGGTAAACATACGCTTTGCAGTCAATCAGCTTGTGGAATTCCAGAAGGTTGGCATGCAGCAGCCGGGTAATGAGCTTGCGGTTGAAATCGCTCAGATACAAAATGCCGATCTCGCTTTTCAGCGTGGCCACATCGTTGATCACCTCCCGGGTCTTGGTCTCCCGGATCGCAAATTCATATTCGGCGGTATTAAATCCTTTCACCATCTCCACAAAGGCTTTCACCACAAAGGAATAATGCTGGGTGGATACGCCGAATTTCTTTTTAAGCGCCCCGGGTGTTCCGTATTTTTCCAGCAGCATTTCATATTGGTGGTATACCTGCCGCGCGTAGAGAAGAAATTCGGCGCCGTCGTTGGTCGGCCGCACCCCTTTCCCGCTGCGGTGGAAAAGGATGGTGCCGATCTCTTTTTCCACCTCCTGAATGGCATTGGTCAGGGAGGGCTGGGAAACGTAAAGCAATTCTGCCGCTTTATTCATGGACCCCATTTCCGAAACGGTGATGATATAATGCAACTGCTGCAACGTCATGAAATTCACTCCTTATAAAAAATAAAGGCTGGAGAGGCCATTTCCTATTATTATGGTGGGTTTATTCGGTTTTAGTGTAACATAAGGGGCCCCCTCTGTCAAGAGCGGGAAAGGGGTAATGCACCTGGGAAGTTACCGGAGGAGCCTTGCAAAAAAGCAGGCGTGCTGTTTTACACAGCACGCCTGCTTAGGCGGGATTCAGCTTCTTTTGTCGGTCCTTGACCACGCACCAGAGGGTAATGGTTGCCACCACGACCGCGCCGCCCAGCAACGACAGGGGCGAAGGGTATTCCCGGGCAAACAATGCCACCCAAACGGGGTTCAGCAGGGGCTCTGCCGCAGAGATCAGGGAGCAGGCCAGCGGCGGGCAATGGGCGGAGGCCAGCGCCAGAAGGATATAGGGGATCCCCAGCTGCACAACGCCTAAAATCAGGATTGCCCCCACAGAAGAGGGGGTAAAAACCGGGCGCGTGCCGATCAGGAAGGGGAGCCCCGCCGCAAAGGTGAGCAGATGGCCAAACAGCAGGCCGTTCATGCGTTCTGCACCTTGGCTGGTTCCCACGCTTATGTACATTCCCGCCATAAACAGACCGGCGCACAGGGCAATCAGGTTTCCGACAGTGTGTCCGCGGCCGAGACCGTCCAGCATAAACAGGGAAATGCCGCCCAGCGTAAGCACCACCGTGCCGAGATCCAGCCGGGAAAAGCGCTTTTTATAGAGCAATGCCGAAAACAACAGGATGAAGACCGGCGCGGTGAACTGCAGCACAATGGCGTTGGCGGCGGTGGTCATTTTGTTGGCGGTTACAAAGCAAAGGAAGGTGGCGGCCAGAAAAAACATGCTTTTGGCCACCCGCTTGTTGAAAAAAATTTTCTGGCGGGTCAGCGCCATATAAACAAGCACCGTTCCGGCGGAAAAAAGGCTGCGGAGCCCCGCGATCACGAAGGGGTTCCAGGGGATGAATTTAATAAAAATGCCGGCAATGCTCCAAAGGGTGGCGCAGACCAGCATCTCAAGCATGGCAATACGCTGCTGTTTCATATGTTTCTTCCTTACTTGCAGAATTTCTTTGCCGCCGTTTTCCGGAAAAACGCGTGTTTCGCGGCGTTGTGCCTTTTAAAGGCGGCAAGCCCTATTATAGCAGATTTCATTTTGAATGCAATAGGCCACATGTCAACTAAAAAAAATAATTTGGTTGACATATAGAAAAAACGGCGTTATAATGCTACTCATGAAAGAAGAATTGCTGAAACAACTTTATAACAGGCAGGGTCAGCCGGTGAGCGGGGAAGCCCTGGGCGCGCTTCTGGGCGTCAGCCGGAATTATATCTGGAAACTGGTGGAGCAGCTGAAGACGGAGGGCGTGGACCTTCGGTCTATTCCGCAGAGGGGATATCTGCTGCCAAAGGAACACGCCGCGCTGCTGCCGTTTGAGATTGCCGATCACGCCAAAGGGCGTTACACGATTCGCTTGGTGCCCTCGGTGGATTCCACCAACCGGCAAATGAAGGAGTGGGCGGAGCAGGGCGCGCCGGAGGGCACGGTGTTGTTTGCGGAGGAGCAGACCGCCGGGTGTGGGCGCCGGCGCCGGCCTTTTTTCTCCCCGCGCGGGTCGGGGCTTTATTTTTCGGTGCTGCTGCGGCCGCAAAGCGGCATGGCGGATGCGCTGAAAATCACTGTGGCCGCCGCGGTGGCGGTGGCGCGAGGGGCACAGGAGGTTTTGGGGCTGGATTTGAAGATTAAATGGGTCAATGATCTTTATTTTCAGAACAAAAAGGTCTGCGGCATTCTTTCCGAAGGGGCGGTGGATCTGGAGGGCGGCGGGCTTTCTTACTGTGTGCTGGGGATCGGTCTGAATGTCTATGCCCCTGCGGCGGGCTTCGGCGCGCTTTCCCCCATTGCGGGGGCGCTGCTGGAGGGTGCGCCCAGCGGCGCAGTGCGGGCAAAACTGGCCGCCGCAATTCTGGATCATTTTTTTGCGCTCTATCAGGATCTGCGGGATCCGGGTATGATGGAGGAATACAAAAGCCGGTCTTTTTTGCAGGGGAAAGGGCTGACGGTGGTGCGCGGAACAGAGCGGATCTGCGGCACTGTGATCGGCATCAGTGACCGCGGCGAACTGCAGCTTCGCCTTGCAGACGGCAGCACCCGGGCCTTTTCGTCGGGAGAAATTCTATTGGAGGATTATCGGTGAGCATGAGAACAAAATCCATGGCCTATATCGGGCTGTTTGCCGCGTTTGTCGCGGTATTGTCGCAGATTGCGATCCCCATGCCGTTTGGCGTGCCGATCACGCTGCAGACCTTTGCCGTTGCGCTGAGCGGCTACTATTTGGGCTGGAAGCGGGGGCTTTGCGCGATCGGTGTCTATCTGCTGATCGGTGCGGTCGGCGCGCCGGTGTTTGCCAATTTCGGCGGCGGCGCGGCGAAGCTGGCCGGTGTGACCGGCGGCTTTCTCTTTGGCTTTTTGCCGATGGTGGCGCTGTGCGGCCTGCGGCGGAAGGGCCGCTTGGTTCAATGGGGGTGGGGGCTTTTGGGGCTGGCAGTTTGCCATCTGCTGGGCGTGGCGCAGTTCGCGCTGATATCCGGCAACCACCTGGGTGCGTCTTTCCTGCTGGTATCCCTGCAGTATTTGCCGAAGGATGTCTTATCGGTGGTGTTGGCGCAGCTGCTGGCCCGGCGGCTTTTAAACCGGCTGCCGCAAAAATGGCTGGGATAAAAATTTCGAAAAATCAGAAAATATTATTGACAAAAGCCGGTCCAATGAGTATACTATTGAAGGTAACGGCGCGAGTCGCTGAACCAATGGGCAGTTTTGCCCATGCAGCCGGACGCGTTCCTATGCTGGCGTGGCTCAATGGCAGAGCAGCTGATTTGTAATCAGCAGGTTGATGGTTCGACTCCGTTCACCAGCTCCATAGGTTTCGCAAAAGCGGAGCCAATTTGGGGGATTTCCCGAGCGGCCAAAGGGGGCAGACTGTAAATCTGTTGTCAGTGACTTCGGTGG
>CAYRYQ010000026.1:0-20598 GCA_964428505.1 uncultured Eubacteriales bacterium | reverse complement strand
GGCCACCAACCGGGCGGATATCTTAGACCCCGCGCTGCTGCGGCCCGGCCGGTTTGACCGGCAGGTCTATGTGGGGCGGCCGGATCAGAAGGGCCGGGAGGATATTCTGAAGGTGCATGCCCGGGGCAAAAAGCTGGCGCCGGACGTGAATTTTGCCGATATTGCCAAGGGCACCATCGGCTTTACCGGTGCGGATATTGAAAACCTGCTCAACGAAGCGGCGCTGCTGGCGGCCAGAGAGAACAAAAAAGCCATCACTCAGAAAGAGATCGAGGAATCGATCATGAAGGTGGTGGCCGGGCCGGAGAAAAAGAGCCGCAAGGTGGTGGAAAAAGAGCGCCGCCTGACCGCCTTCCACGAGGCGGGCCACGCGGTGGTCGCCCGGTTTCTGGATACGGCGGATCCGGTGCACGAGATTTCGATTGTGCCCCGGGGCCGGGCGGGGGGCTACACCCTCCATCTGCCCCAGGAGGATCTTTCTTACTCCACCAAGAACGTGATGTTTGAAGAGATTGTCAGCCTGTTGGGCGGCCGGGTCAGTGAAAAGCTGTATCTGGATGATATTTCCACCGGTGCGTCCAATGATATCGAGCGCGCTTCCGGCATCGCCCGGGAGATGGTGACCAAATACGGCATGAGCGAGCGGATCGGGCCGATCCTTTACGGCAGCGACAGCAACGAGGTCTTTCTGGGCCGGGATCTCACGACCCACCGGGATTATTCGGAGCATGTGGCGTCGCTGATCGATGAAGAAATCAAGGCGATCATCGATCAGGCCTATGGCCGCGCGGAAACGATTCTCAGGGATCACGAAAAGGAAGTGCGCGCCACAGCGGAAGCGCTGCTGGAGAAAGAACGGCTGACCGGCGCGGAATTTGCCGCCATTTTCGAGGGGAAACCTTTGCCCGTGGATCCGGCGGAAGCCTCAAGCAAGGCAGAAGCGCCTAAGGGAGAGGAAGCTACGGAGCGGGAAGAAGCCGGGGAGAAGCCGGAGAGCGGCGTTACTTCCGAGGAGGTCTCAAAAGAGGCGGAAGCCTCAAGTGAGGCGGGAAGCACGGAAAAACCGCAATCCAACTGAAAAGACGAGGCCGAACCACCCTGTTTTGGGCGTTCGGCCTCTTGTTTTTTGGGGACTATCGTGATAAAATAGAACCATCAGCAAAAATCGTCATAATTCTATACATTCCGTAATTTTTGCAAAAAAAATTCCAAATCGGAAAGAGGGGAAACGGATCGTGAGTATTCTTTTGGCGCCCGATTCTTTTAAGGGCAGCATCAGTGCCGCCGACTTTTGTCGCGTGCTGGCTTTTCTTCTGAAAGAACGCGCGCCGGAAGAGCCGATAATCCAGCTGCCGCTGGCCGACGGCGGAGAAGGAACGCTTTGCTGTCTGTGCCGGTGTGCGGGTGGCAGAAAACGCTTTTTTTCGGTTGAGAACGCGTATGGCGAGCCGATGGAAGCGCCGGTCGGATTTTTAAAGAGCGGCGCCGCTGTGATCGAAATGGCCGCGGTGGCCGGGCTTCCTTCGGTGTCGGGAAGAGAAAATCCGGAGGCAACCTCGACCTACGGGTTGGGGCTGCTGATTGCGCATGCGGCCGCGGCGGGCGCCACCGAAATTTTGCTGACTCTGGGCGGCAGCGCGACCCACGATCTGGGCTGCGGCATGCTGTCGGCGCTGGGGCTTCAATTTCTGGACGGGGCAGGAAACGCCTTTGTGCCCACCGGAAAAACGCTTTGCGCCATTGCCGCGGTGCGCAAAACCGCGCGGTTCCAGGCTTTCCGGCAGCTGCCGTTCCGCATCCTTTGCGATGTGACCAACCCGCTGCTGGGCCCATTGGGCGCGGCGGCGGTGTTTGCGCCGCAAAAGGGCGCGGACGAAGCGATGGTCGCAAGGCTGGAGCAGGGAGGCGAACGGGCCGTTCGGGTGCTTCGGGGGCAGGACGCGGCAAAAAAACCGGGGGCCGGCGCGGCGGGCGGGCTGGGCTTTGGCTGCCTGCGGTTTCTGAACGCACGGCTGGAACGGGGGATCGATGTGATTTTGGACGCCTGCCGCTTCGACACGCTTTTGGCGGGCTGCCGCCTGATCATCACCGGAGAGGGCCGCTTTGACGCGCAATCGCTGATGGGCAAGGTGGTCGGCCGGGTGGTGGAGCGGGCCGGATCGGTGCCGGTGGTGGTTTTCGCCGGATCGGTGCAGCGGCCGGTGCCGACCGGCTTTTCCAATCTGAGGGCGGTCTATGCCATCAGCGGAGATCAGCCGCTTTCGGAGGCCATGGCCCGGGCCGAAGAGAATTTAAGGAGAGCGTTTTATGAAAGCAAATTACCATACCCATACCTACCGGTGTCACCACGCCTATCACTGTGAGTGGGAATATGTGGAGGCGGCGATCGCGGCGGGCATTTCTGTTTTGGGGTTCTCAGACCATGCGCCGATGCCCTTTTCAAACGGCTATCGCTCCCATATCCGCATGACGCCGGAGCAGTTGCCCGATTATATCGGGACCGTCGCGCGCCTTAAGGCGCGCTACCGGGATCAGATCGAGATCCGCTGCGGGCTGGAGGCGGAGTATTATCCGGAGGTGTTTCCCGCCTTTCTCCGGATGCTGGACGCATGCCCCGGCGTGGAATATCTGATTCTGGGGCAGCATTATCTGGGAAATGAATATGATACGGAATGGGAGCATACCGCCAAGCCCGGCACCGAATACCTGCTGGGAAAATATGTGGATCAGGTGATTGAAGGAATGGCGACCGGAAAATTCCTTTATCTTTGCCATCCAGACGTGGCCAATTTGCCGGGGCACGAAGCGGCGTATGACCGGCATATGACCCGGCTGTGCCGTGCGGCCAAGGCATTTGGCCTGCCGCTGGAACTCAACGGGCAGGGGCTGCGGGGCCGGCGCCACTATCCCAGCGACCGCTTTTTTTCGATCGCGGGGCGGGAGGGCTGCGTGGGCGTGATCGGGCTGGACGCCCATCAGGCGCCATACATGAACCGG
Organism: uncultured Eubacteriales bacterium; assembly: GCA_964428505.1. GTDB lineage: Bacteria > Bacillota > Clostridia > Oscillospirales > QAKW01 > QAKW01. The sequence goes on along the minus strand of CAYRYQ010000026.1, from coordinate 17,601 downwards.
CCGGAGGAAGTTGCGGCTTTGACCGCCATGGCGGAGCGCAATGGGATTTCTTTGGCGGAATCCCTCCCAATTGAAAAAAGGAGAGCTTGGAAATGATTGGCATTATCGGGGCAATGCAGCTGGAAACAGAGGCATTCATTGGAGAAATGGAGCAGACACAGACCCGCGTGATCAGCGGCATTCCCTTTGTGCGGGGCCGCTTTATGGGGCAGGAGACAGTGGTGGCCACCTCCGGCGTGGGCAAGGTTTTTGCCGCCATCTGCGCGGAAATTATGATTTTAACGTATCATCCGGCGGTGGTGATCAACACCGGCGTGGCCGGCGGGCTGTTGCCGGCGCTTTCTATTCTGGATGTGACCATTGCCAGCGGAGTGGTGCAGCATGATCTGGATACTTCGCCGCTGGGGGATCCGAAGGGGCTGATCTCCGGCATTGACCGGATCGTTCTGCCGGCGGATCCGCTTCTTTCGCTGGGGATGCGGAAGGCCGCGCAAAAGCTGGGCATTACGTTGCAAGAAGGCGTCGTTGCGTCCGGGGATCAGTTTATTGCGGACGAGGGCCGGAAGGCCGCGATCCGCACGCAGTTCGGCGCGATCGCCTGCGAGATGGAAGGCGCGGCGATCGGGCAGGTGTGCTATGTGAACCGGGTGCCGTTCTGTGTGCTGCGCACCGTTTCGGATACGGCGGAAAATGCGGCGCAGATGGATTATCCCACCTTCGCAAGGAAGGCGGCGGAGCAAAGCTTTTTGTTATTAAAAAAATGGATGGAGGAGCAAGCAACATGAATCTTTTGGAACAGGCAAAGCAAAAGAAGGTCCTTCTGGTGGCCCACCGGGGCGTGGCCGGAGGCAATATCCCCTGCAATTCCCTGCAGGCCTTTCAGATTGCCCTGCGGCAGGGCGCCGATGTGGTGGAGCTGGATGTGGAGCGCAGCTTAGACGGAGAGCTGTTTATTCAGCACCCCGGCATGGAGAAGGTGCATCTGCGGATGCAGGATTCCATTAAACACTATCCGGCCGCGGTGGTGGAGCAGCTGCGGCTTTCCAACTGCGATCTGGCCCGCACTGAATGGACGATTGTGCGCCTGGAGGAGGCGCTTAAGCTGCTGCGGGGCCGCTGCATTGTCAATATCGATAAATTTTGGGAGAATCCGGAGCCGATTTCCAAGCTGATCCGCAAGCTTGGCATGGAGGATCAGGTGCTGATTAAAACCGCCAATAAGCCGCAGTATCTGGACGCGGTGGAGCGCTACGCGCCGGATCTGCCTTATATGACCATTGCAAAGGAGGAGGATACCACCCATGAAGAAATGATGAAGCGCAACCTCCACTATGTGGGGGTGGAGGCACTGTTTAGCACCGAGGACGCGCCGGTGGCCTCAAGGGCTTATCTCGACCGGATGCACAGGGACGGCAAAATTGTGTGGGTCAACGGGCTGGTCTATGATTACCGGGCGGTGCTTGCCGCGGGGCATAACGACGATTGCTCCATGGTGGAGGATCCCGAGCAGGGCTGGGGCTGGCTGGCCGACCGGGGCTTTGACCTGATTCAGACCGACTTTTTGCTGCCCTGCAGACAGTTTCTGGAGCAAACGGGCAGAAGAATACCGGACGCGAAATAAAGTTGAAAAAAGGGCTTGAATTTTCATCATAAGTTGTATATAATAAGGAGGCAGTTTGAAATATTCCTCCTTAGCTCAGTTGGTAGAGCATGCGGCTGTTAACCGCAGGGTCGCCGGTTCGAGTCCAGCAGGGGGAGCCATGAAAATCAACCTTCAATCGAAGGTTGATTTTCTTTTATGAACTCTTATATTATGCGAACTTTTTGTATATTGTACTTCGGGATATGCCTGACGTATGGAGAACTCCATAATGGTTGTGCCGGATAGATTCTCTTAATGACATTTCCTTTTTGTTCTATTAAATTTATTCAAGCCCGTTTGGTGTAATAGTTACACCTCCAACTTATAAATCCGAAAGCCTTATAATTAGCGAATGAGTTTTAAACAATCGTGTTATTTTGTCACCGAATCTCAAGAAAAAATCCTTGTTCCAAAGAACAAGGATTTTTTAATTCGTTTTCCGGCCGCGGCCGGAAAAGATGAGTCTTTACTGCGCGCTGAATTTTTGCTTGACCTGCTGCACCTTCATTTGCTCCGCCTGCTCCGCGGGGTACCAGCCTTTGTTAACCATTTGGGTACTGATCGCGTCCTGCATGCAAAGGGAATCGTTTAATGCGCTCTTAAAGGTCTGGTGCACGTTGTTGGTCGAAGATTCGATTGTGCCGTGCATATAAAGGTCGCAAACGCCTTTTTCCATTAAGAGCATACTTTCCATAATGCTTCTGTCATCCATGTTTGGTTTCCTCCCGCTCTCTTAAAGTAAGCCGTAAAAGCTCTGAAAAATTTGCTGGTGCTGCTTGGCGTGCTGCTCCACAATCTGCTTGAGAGCCGGATCCTGCAGCTGGCTTACGGCCTGCTGCCATTGGGTTTGGAACTGCTTTTCATGTCCCAGCGCGTCTTCTACATACAGTAATTCTTTTGATGTCATAGAAAATCACCTCCAAACCCTATTATGGCAAAAAAAAGGAATTTTAAACGGAAATCCATTTTAAATTTTATGAAAGATAAAGCGGGCGCCGAAGCGCCCGCTTTATGTCAGAAATTATTTTAATAATTTTTTGAGCCGTTCCATGGCTTCTTTGGTTTTCTCGTGGGTGGAGAAGGAGGTGAGCCGGAAATAATAGCGACCGTTTTCGCCGAAGCCCTCGCCGGGAGTGCCGACGACGTTTGCTTTTTCCAGCAGCAGATCGAAAAAGGCCCAGGAATCCAAGCCCTTTGGGCATTTGAGCCACACATAGGGCGAATTGACTCCGCCAAAATAGGGGATTGCAAGCTCTTCCAGCGCGCCGGTGATGATACGGGCGTTTTCCTGATAGTAGGCGATGTCGGCCTCGATCTGGCGGCGGCCCTCTTCGCTGAACACCGCCTCCGCGCCCCGCTGCACAATATAGCAGACGCCGTTGAACTTGGTGGTTTGCCGCCGCCGCCACATTTGGTTGATGGACGCGCCCTCCCGCTTCAGGGCAGCCGGCACCACCGTGTAGCCGCAGCGGGTGCCGGTAAAGCCGGCGGTTTTGGAAAAGGAACAAAATTCGATCGCGCAGTCCTTAGCGCCCTCGATCTCAAAAATACTGTGGGGCAGCGACGGATCGGTGATGAACCGCTCATAGGCCGCGTCAAACAGCAGCACCGCGCCCTGCGCCCTTGCATAATCGACCCAAAGGGCCAGCTGGTCTTTGTTATAGGCCGCGCCGGTGGGGTTGTTGGGGGAGCACAGGTAGACGAGGTCTGCCTGCACGCCGGCAGGCGGCAGCGGCAGGAAGCCGTTTTCTTCTGTGGCGGCCAGATACTGGATCCGGCGGCCATCCATCACGTTGGTGTCCACATAAACCGGGTAGACCGGATCGGGGATCAGCACCGTGTTGCCGGCGCCGAACAGATCTAAGATATTGCCCAGATCACTTTTGGCGCCGTCGGACACAAAGATCTCGGCGGGCGAGAGGGTGACGCCAAGGGTTTGATAATAGCCGGTGATCGCGCCTTGCAAAAAGCCGTAGCCCTGCTCGTCGCCATAGCCGCGAAAGCTTTCGGGCTTGCCCATTTCTGCCACCGCCCGCGCCATGGCACCGGTGACGGCGGGACACAGCGGGCGGGTGACGTCGCCAATGCCCATGCGGATGACGGCGGCTTCGGGGTGCGCCTGGGAAAAGGCCTGCACCTTGCGGGCAATTTCCGAAAACAGATAATTTTCTTTCAGATCCTGATAATGCGGGTTGATCTTGCTCATTTAACCTCTCCTTCAAAGGCGAAGGCCGCGGGGCCTTCCATGGTAATATCCCAATCCTTGCTGCAGCGGATGGAAAGATCACCGCCCGGCAGCTTTACTGCGACAAAGGTATCCGGCTGGCAAATGCCCAGCTTGACCGCCGCCGCCACCGAAGCGCAGGCGCCGGTGCCGCAGGCCATGGTTTCGCCGCTGCCCCGCTCCCAGACCCGCATTTCCAGGGTTTCATGGTCCACCACCCGGATAAACTCGGTGTTGACCCCTTCGGGGAACAGGGGATGGTGCTCAAAAATCGGGCCGAGCTGCTCCAGCGGCAGGCTCTGCACTTCTTCGCAGATGATTACAAAATGCGGGTTGCCCATGGAGACCGCCGTGCCGTGCCATTTCTTGCCGGCCACCTCCAGCGGGAACTGCACCAGCTCCGCCTGCTCGGTCGCCACCGGAATATCCGGGCAGGAAAAGACCGCTTTGCCCATCTGCACCGAGATTTGATCCACCTGGCCGTTCCGCACGCTCAGGTGCAAAGCGCGCACGCCGCTTAAGGTTTCCAGGCTCAGATCGGTTTTGGTGGTCAGCCCTTTTTCATATACATATTTGCCGATGCAGCGGGCCGCGTTGCCGCACATTTTGCCCTCACTGCCGTCGGCGTTGAACATCCGCATCTTAAAGTCCGCTTTTTCGGAAGGGGCGATCAGCACGATTCCGTCGCCGCCCACGCTGAAGTGCCGGTCTGAAAGCCGGACGGCCAGCGCGCCGGGATCATCAACAGGCTCTGTTAAGGCGTTGAAATAGATATAATCATTGCCTAAGCCATGCATTTTGGTAAATTTCATTTCCAAACCTCCTTTAGTGGGCCAATAGGAAAAAACGGCGCCCACCGGGGATCTTAACTTCCGTGAACGCCGTTGTTCCTATTTATTTTACTAGGCCGGCGCGCGTTTGTCAACCGCTTTATTCGATGGGCAGGATCCAATGATGGGAATCCTCCCGCTTGCCCCACTGAATCGCGGTCAGCGTGTCATAAAGCTTTTGCGTCACCGGGCCGATCTGGTTCTTGTTGATGCAGTATTCCCGATCCTGATAGGCCAGATGCCCCACGGGCGAGACCACCGCCGCGGTGCCGGTGCCCCACATTTCTTCCATGGAGCCGTCACTCAGCGCGGCCAGCACCTCGTCGACGCTGATCCGCCGCTCTTCCACCGTGTAGCCCATTTCCCGCAGCAGCTCCACGCAGGATTTGCGGGTGATGCCGGGCAGCACCGTGCCGATCAGGTCGGGGGTAATGATCTTGCCCGCGATCTTGAACATCACGTTCATGGCGCCCACTTCTTCGATATATTTCTGCGCGACCCCGTCGAGCCAAAGCACCTGGGTATAGCCCTTCTGTTCCGCTTTGAAGCCCGCCCGGTTGGAGGCAGCGTAGTTTCCGCCACACTTGGCATAGCCGGTGCCGCCGCGCACCGCGCGCACATCTTTGGTTTCGATCATGATTTTAACCGGATTGATGCCTTCCTTATAATAGCTGCCGCTGGGGGAAGCGATAATGGAAAACAGCGCGTGCTTGATGGTGTGCAGCCCCAGGTTGGCATCGGTGGCGATCAGGAAGGGGCGCAGATATAAAGAGGTGCCGAAGGAATGGGGGACCCAGTCTTTTTCCACCTGCATGAAGGCGACCACCGCCTGCAGAAAGTCTTCCGGCGACACCGGAGGGATCTGCAGCCGCGTGGCGCTATTATACAGCCGCTTCGCGTTTTCCTCCGGCCGGAAGAGCTGCACGCGGCCTTCGGCGGTGCGATAGGCCTTCAGGCCCTCAAACACCTCGGCGCCATAATGAAATACAGCGGCGGAAGGGGAAAGGGTCAGCGGCCCGAAGGGAACGATGCGTGCGTCATGCCAGCCTTTTCCCTCGTCATATTCCATTAAAAACAGATGATCGGAAAAGGCCGTTCCGAAGCCAAGGCCTTCTTCCGCGGGCTTTGGCCGGGGAACTGTGGTTTTGGTGATTTGAATTTCCATTGTAAAACCTCCTTAAAATAAAAAAGCCCAGAAGCATTCCTTTTTTGAAAGCTTCTGGGACGATAAAGCAGCCTTATCGCGGTACCACCCGGATTGCCGCGCAAGAAGCGCGACCCCTTTTTGCGGGCTTTTAAAAAGCCCTGAGCCATCGATGACGGAGCTCGTTCCGGAGATCCTTACTGCCTCCTTGCGCGGGGTTCAGGATTCTGCTCAGGCATGACCGGAACAACGGCCTATCGCCGCCGGTTTACACCCACCACCGGCTCTCTGCGGGCTTGTTTGCCGCGTCCACTTGCCTTCACTGCATTTATTCAGTATAAAATTTATCAGAATTATAGCACATTGCAAGGGCGTTGTCAAGCCAAAATTTTAATGCCCGCGGCCAAAGCCGGCCAGTGCCCGGAACGAGACGCTGTTTTTACTGTGGAAGGCGCCGGGAAGCCCATCGATGATCAGTTTCACCCGGCCGCCGCGGACCGGGGCGGCCAGCACCTCCTTGCCGCTATCATCATCGTAGAACGCATAGGTGGAATTAATCAGCGATTTTTCCGCCTGACCGATCAAACGGAGTCTCAGCGACAGCGCATCTGCCGCGTCGTCAACCGCGCCCACCCGCCCGGTGACGTTTGGCGCCGCGGTGACGCTCTCCCACGAGACGGATGCAGAAGCGGTGCGGTGGAACAGATAGAGGAGGCTGGTTCCCAGCATCAGATAAAGCAAAAAGGTGCGCATGGCGATACGCACTCCCTGACGAAAGAATCCCCGCAGCGGCGCCTTACGGGGCAGAACGGCGGTGGACATTTTCTTGATGACACCCCTTAAAACGGGTTATTTCTTGCGGCGGACTTTCAGCAGCTCCATGAGCTTTTCCCGGCCTGCGGAAAGATCCGGAAAGGCCTGCAATACCCGGCGCTGCACGCCGCTCATCGAGGCGGCCGCCTCCGCGTAGCGGGCCATCAGGCGTGCCTTCAGCTCGGACACATCTTTTTCTTTGCTGAGCAGCATTTCAGTGCCGGTGTAAAGATGGCCGCCGATCTCGGAAGAAAGTTTATCGAGCGTCTGCTCCACCTCCCGGATGGCGCGCAGCTGCCGCGGCAGCTTCAGCACCGCGATCAGGGTGACCGCGAGATCCGAAGCAAAGACCGCCCAGAAAAAGATCAGCAACGGCATCCCGGCGGTTTTCGGCAGCTTTTCCAGCAGCAGCGCGATCGGGGGGTGCACCACCCATACAGCGAACATGGCGCCCAGGCCCCAAAGCAGCGAAAATTTCAGGCAGACATACCCTTGCAGATGAAAGGGATATTTGCTGTAATCCCACCACTTCTGGTGAAAAAGCTTTTCCAGCAGAAAGCCGGTGACGTATTCCAGCACCGTGCACAGCAGCACCGAGCCGAAAAAGAGCAGCCAGAGATGCGTTTTCAGCGGGGTGAGCACCCAAAGCACCAGCAGCATGCCCAAGCCGTAGATGGGGCAGATCGGGCCGTTCAGAAATCCGCGGTTGACAAATTTTCCCTGCTCCACCGCGGCGAAGATCACCTCGCAGCACCAGCCGATAAATCCATAGATCAATACGATCCAGCAGATGGTATAAAAATCCATTTCAATTCCTTTCAAGCCCGTTTGGGCGCAGTCCTATTGCTCCGATTATATCATTTGTACCATGAAAAATCAATAGGAGCAAAAAAGTGCGGATTTAGGGCTTGTTTTTATTTTTAATCACATCCGGAAAAAACCTTCCGTATGCTGTATTAAGAAAAGCTTTGATGGAAATAATAGTACCATCAAATGCGAAAGGACGAGATGCAATGATCAAACGTGGTGATATTTATTACGCGGACCTTTCTCCGGTTGTGGGCAGTGAGCAAGGGGGGCTTCGCCCGGTGCTGATCGTACAGAACGATGTCGGCAACCGCTACAGCCCCACCGTGATCGCCGCCGCCATCACCAGCAAGGTGGGAAAGGCCCGTCTGCCGACGCATATTAATATTGAAGGCCCATGCGGCTTACAACGACAGTCCATGATCCTCCTGGAGCAGGTGCGTACATTAGACAAAGCCCGTCTGAAAGAAAAGATGGGTCATATCAGCCCTGCTACCATGGAGCAGGTGGATCGGGGCCTCGAAGTCAGCTTGGGATTATAATAAGAGTGCGGGCCCTTCGCAAGGAGCCCGCACTCTTTTCGGAAAGATTAAAAATACATTAAATCCGGCGTCTGCCGGTTGACGCTTCTCCGATGGGCAATTATAATGAAGGCAAGAAAAAAAGGGAGGGCAAAAATGGAAAATTATATCATCAGCTGCTGTTCCACAGCGGATTTAACCGAAGCGCATCTGAAGGAGAGGGAGATTCATTACGTCTGTTTCCATTTTGAGCTGGACGGGAAACAGTACCCCGATGATCTGGGGAAATCGATGCCCTTTGAAACCTTTTATAAAATTATGGCGACCGGGGCGATGACCCGCACCTCCCAGGTCAATGTAGATGAGTTTGTGGCGTTTTTCACGCCGTTCCTGGAAGAAGGAAAGGATATCCTGCATGTGTCGCTGTCGTCCGGGCTTTCCGGGGTTTACAGCGCCGCCTGTGTCGCTCGGGACATTCTGGCGGAACGGTATCCGCAGCGGCGGATTCTGGTGGTTGATTCGCTGGGCGGATCTTCCGGATATGGCCTGCTGGTGGACGCTTTGGCCCAAAAACGCCTGGAGGGCATGCCACTGGAGACGGTTTATGATTGGGCGATCCAGCACCGCCTGGAGGTGCATCACTGGTTTTTCTCCACCGATCTGAGCTACTATGTGCGGGGCGGGCGGATCACCAAAGCCGCCGGCTGGTTTGGAACCGTGCTGAATATCTGCCCTCTTTTAAACGTGGATCATCTGGGGCGGCTGATGCCCCGGAAAAAGGTGCGGACGAAAAAGAAGGTGATTCATGCCATTGCCGAAGAGATGTTCCGGCATGCAAGAGGCGGCGAAGACTATGACGGGCAGTGCTTTATCTCCCATTCCGCCTGTTATGAAGACGCGCGGGCGGTGGCAGATCTGCTGGAAGAACATTTTCCGAAGCTGCGGGGAAAGGTGCGGATCAACAGCATCGGCACCACCATCGGCAGCCATACCGGGCCCGGCACCGTGGCGTTGTTTTTCTGGGGGGATGAACGGTGCGACTGAAGCTGGCCAAGGGAATCCGGGTGCTGACCGCACCGCCTTTTATGGCGGCGGGGCTTCTTTGTGTTCTGATGGCGGCAAAGCCGGCCGTGTTTCCCGGGTGGGGTTCCTTTTTCTGGATGCTGATTTTTCTGGCGCTGCTGCCGGTAACGGCTTATCCGCTGGCGGCGGCGATCCCGGCGCTTCGGAAAACCGGGCGACAGGGACAGCGGAAGACAGCGTTTGTGTTGACGCTGATTTCTTATCCCGGCGCGCTGGTTTACGGGCTGTTCAGCCACGCGGGGCGGGTGCTGCCGCTGATCGGCTGGACGTATTTCTTTTCGGCGCTGTTGCTGGCGGTGCTCAACAAAGCGACCCCCTTTCACGCCAGCGGCCATGTCTGCGCGCTGGCCGGTCCGCTGATTCTGCTGCTTGATCTGCTGGGGCTGCCGGTGTTGCTGCCGGCTTTGCTGATCGGCGGCGCGGTGGTCTGGTCTTCGCTGTCGCTGGGGCGGCATACCAAAAAAGAGCTGCTTTTTGGCGCGCTTGCCGCGGCTGCGGCTTTTCTGCTCTCGCTGCTTTTGGCCTGACCCGGCTTTTGCCGTGCGGGCCTTTATTGACCGTCTTATGCGCTTTCCCCCGGGGGAAGCGCGTTTTTTATTGGGAGAAAAAAATAAAGAAATGAAAGGAGCGTTTTTAAAAAAATACATTGAAAATCACAAAAAAAATTGCTATAATCATGTTGTCAAATGTAAAAAATAGGAAGGAGGAAGCAACATGAAGCGAATTCTTGCAAGCTTGCCGCTTGCGGCGCTGCTGCTCGCGGCGCTGCTGCTGCTTTCTCTTGGTGGCTGCAGGCGTGCCCGCACAGAGCGGGACTTAACCCGGTGGTATCAGGGCTTGGCGGCGCAGGAGATTGAGGTGCACCGTTTTTGGGAGCAGTATCCCAATATGAGCAGGGAAGAAGCCGGCCCGATTGCGGCGGGCGCGGACGCACAAAAAGCGTTGCCCACCCGCACTGATCAGGAGCGGATGGCCTTTTATCTGCTGCTGAAAGAGGAGATTGAAAGTCCTTTTGCCGATCAGCAGCCGTATCTGGAATACGGCGGTCAGTATCAGATCGTTTTTCAGCTGCAGGCAGACAGCGCGGTACCCTACGAACCGTATCTGCATCCGGATGCGGTGACCAAGGGGCCCTATAAGATTCTGAATTCCACGGTGCAGGATGGGGTGGTCACGCTGACGTTTCGATTCTATATTGACAAGGACGCGGCGGGAAAAGATCCCAAACGGATTTACCGGGAGCTTTGCGGGCTGGCCCGGTATTACTGGAGCATCGGCGCGGTGCGGGATTTTTCGATTATTGGCGGCTACAGCGTTTTATAGAGCAAAATGCGCCGAACCCAAAAGGTTCGGCGCATTTTTAGGGGGTGCGGCTGTTCGGCCGCGAGGTTTCCCTGCAATCAGCGGTTCAGCTGATCCACCACTTTCAAAAGGTCCATCGGGTTTTCAATCACAAAGTCGGCATGCTCCACCTGGGAAAAGCCGCCGATGCCCCAGCAGCAGCCCACCGAGCGGACACCGGCGTTTTTGGCCACATCCACGTCAAAGTGCATATCTCCAACGTAGAGACATTCTTTGGGCATGCGCTGGTGGTCTTTGAGGATCATCTGCAGCGCGGTGGGATCCGGCTTCATGGGGATGCCCGCCCGCTGGCCGAACACCTGATCCAGATGCCCCTGCAGCACCGCGCCGGTGATCAGCAGGGTCTGATGATGCGGCCGGTTGGAAAGCACCACCCGGGTGATGTCGCGGTCCCGGAGCGCCGAAAGCATTTCCAGCACCTTGGGGTAGGGCTCCACCTGATAGGCGGGGTTTTCATTGTAAAGACTGTCGTAATAACGAAAAACTTCATGGACATCCGCCTGCAGCCCCGCTTCCTTCATGACGCCCTCCAGCAGCGCGGTGGCGCCGTAGCCCACATGGCAGAGAATTTTTTCCCGGGGCAGCGGCGGGCGGCTGTAATGGGCAAGCGTGCGGTTGGCATAAGCCGTGATGATCCCGCGGGAATCGGTGAGGGTGCCGTCCATATCGAAAACAATTAACTGAATCATGGGTTCGCCTTTCTTATTTCAATGCTTTTTTTATTTTAACACATTTCCGTGTGGTAATCAAGAGGCGGACATGCTATAATAAAATTAAAAGCGATAACAGGGGAAGGTAGCGCAGGATGAATTTTCCGAAAGCAGTGACCGACAAGCTGGCCGTGCTCACCGGCCGCCCCGGGGTCTATCTGATGAAGAACCGGGCGGGAGAGATTATCTACGTGGGCAAGGCCAAAAATTTAAAAAACCGGGTGAGTTCCTATTTCACCGGGGTGAAAAGCCATACCGCGAAGGTGCTGGCGATGGTGGAAAAGGTGGCGGATTTCGACTACATCTGCGTGAATTCCGAAATGGAGGCGCTGGTGCTGGAAAATGTGCTGATCAAGGAGCATCAGCCGAAATACAACATCCTGCTGAAGGACGACAAAACCTATCCCTATGTCTGCCTGCCCCTGAGGGAGCCCTTTCCCCATCTGGAGGTGGTGCGGCAGGAGAAAAAGGAGGGCGCCAGACTATTTGGGCCTTTTCCACAGCTGGGCGCGGCGGGCGAAATTGTGCGCACCGCCAACGATCTTTTCGGCCTTTGCACCTGCGGCCGGGTCTTTCCCCGGGATATCCGCAAGGGGAGGCCCTGCCTGCGCTACCACATCGGCAACTGCATGGGTGTTTGCACCGGAAAGGTCAGCGAAGCGCAGTACCGGGAACGGCTGGGCGAGGCGATGGATTTTTTAAAGGGAGATTATAAGACGCTGCTGGCGGAGCTGCACCAAAGAATGGAGCGGGCGGCAGAGCAGCTGGAATTTGAACGGGCGGCTTCGATCCGGGACCGGATCCGGCGGATTGAAAAGCTGGGCCAGAGCCAGATCGTGGCCGGCGAAGGAAAACAGGACCGGGATGTGATGGACGCCGTGCGGGTGGGCGACACGCTGGCGGTGGGGGTGCTGGTGATCCGGGGCGGCCGGGTGCTGGTGCAGGATACGCGGGTGCTGAGGGACGGGCTGGAGGAAAACTGGACCGGTGCTTTTTTGCAGGGCTATTACCAGCAAAAAGAGCAGCTGCCGCCCGAGATCCTGCTGCCCTTCCCGCCGGAGGACGAAGCGCTGATCGCTTCCTTTCTCAGCGAGATGCGGGGCGGCACGGTGCGCTTTCGTTATCCGCAGCGGGGCGCGGGGATGGCGCTGCTGGCCCTTTGCCGCAAAAACGCGGCGGAAAAGCTGGCGGAGCGGGAAGCGGGCGGAGACCGGGCCCGCAAAACCGCGCTGCTGATCGCCGAGAAGCTGGGGCTGGACACGCCCCCCCACCGGATTGAAATGTTTGATATTTCAAATTTCGGCAAGGACAGTCTGGTGGGCGGCATGATTGTGTGGGAGGAAGGGCATTTAAAGCGCGGCGCCTACCGGCGCTTTGCGCTGCCGGAGCAGCTGGAGCCGGATGATTACGCCGCCACCCGCCGGGTGCTGGAGCGCCGCATGGCGCACCGGGACGACGCGCGCTTCGGGGGCATGCCCGATCTGATCCTGATGGACGGCGGGCTGGGCCATGTGCGGGCAGCGGAGGCGCTGGTGGGGCATATTCCGCTGTTTGGGCTGGTGAAGGACCGGCACCATCACACCAGGGGGCTGGTGCGGCGGGACGGGGCGGAGCTGGATCTGCGCAGCGACCCCACCCTTTACGCCTTTTTTGCCTCTTTGCAGGAGGAGGTGCACCGCTTCGCCATTACCTATATGAAACAAAAGCACAGCAAAAAGATGACCCACTCGCCCCTTTTGGAGCTGCCCGGCATGGGGGAAGCGCGGCTCCGGAAGCTGCAGAAAGCTTTTCCGAAAGGGCTTCAGCAGGCCGCGGCCGAGGACCTTCAAAAGCTGGCGGGTCTGCCCGCGGCGCTGGCAAGGGCGGTTTATGAGTATTATCACGGAGGAACAACGAAATGATGCGGATTATTGCAGGAGAGCGCCGGGGCAAACGGCTGGAAACGCTGCCCGGGGAAGCCACACGCCCCACGCTGGAGCGGGTGAAGCAGGCACTTTTTTCGGCGATTCAATTTGAGCTCGCGGACCGGCGGGTGCTGGATCTTTTTGCCGGCAGCGGCCAGCTGGGGCTGGAGGCGCTCTCCCGCGGGGCGGCGCGCTGCTGGTTTAACGATGTGTCGGAAGCGGCGCTGGCAGTGACCCGCCGGAACATCGCCGCCTGCGGTTTTGAAAATAATGCAAAAGTATCTTGCGTTTCCTTCCTGCAGTGTGTTAAAATGATGAAAAATGAAGATGACGGCCCGGATCTTGTTTTTCTGGACCCGCCCTACCGGCGCGGCATGCTGGAAGAGGCGCTGCGGGCGCTGGCGCCGCTGCTGCCCGCGGGCGCGCTGGTGGCCGCGGAAAGCGGCGCGGAGGAGCGGTTTGATTTTCAAGGCCTGACTTTGCGCAAAGAATACCGCTGCGGCACTGTGAAGGTGACGCTGCTGGAGAAAAAAGGAGATCTGCCATGCGTGCTGCCATCTGCCCCGGATCCTTCGATCCGGTGACCAAGGGGCATCTGGATATTATCAGCCGGGCAACCAAGCTGTTTGACCGGGTTTATGTGGCGGTGCTGTCCAACAGCGCGAAGGTGCCACTTTTTACGGTGGAGGAGCGGATGGCGCTGCTCCGGCGGTCTCTTGCGGAGCTGTCGGGGGTGGAGGTGATCACCTTTGACGGGCTGCTGGCCGACTGCGCGAAAGAGCGGGGGGCGGTGGCCATTGTGAAGGGCTTGCGGGCGGTGACCGACTTTGAATATGAGTTCCAGATGGCGCTGACCAACAAAAAGCTGAACCCGGAGCTGGAAACGCTGTTTTTGAACACCAGCGCGGAATATATGTTTTTGTCCTCCAGCATTGTCAAGGAGGTGGCACGCTGCGGCGGGGATATCGGCGATTTTGTGCACCCGGCGGTGGCGGAGGAAATTAGGAAACGAGTTTATAAGGAGAGCAAGCAATGAAGGTGGAAGAAATTCTGATTGCGATGGAGGATTTATTGGAGGACGCCTGGAGTCTGCCGATGAGCGGGGGCAAGCGGGTGGTCAGCACCGCGGAGCTGCTGGAGCTGATTACCGATCTGCGCAACAGCCTGCCCGAAGAGATCCGGTCCAGCAACGAGATTCTGGCCCGGCGGGATAAGATTATTCTGCAGGGGCGCGACGAGGCGGAGCTGACCTTGAAAGCCGCCCGGGCCCGGGCGGACAAGCTGATCTCGCAGGAGACGGTGTATCAGGAAGCGCAGCAGAAGGCGCAGGAGATTATTGCCACGGCGCAGAAAAACGCCCGGGAGCTTAAAAATGCCACAGTGGAATATTGCGAGACACTGCTTTCCCACACGGCGGAGGGTCTGACGAAAAGCGTTTCCGCCATCGAGGAAACCCGCCGCTCGGTGCATAAGCAAAAGGCATGACGAGAGAACGGATTCACACGCTGGACCTGCTGCGGGGCGGCGCGCTGTTGGGCATGATTCTGCACCACACGCTGTTTGCGGTGGAGGAGGTCTCGGCGCTGTTTGGCTGGGAAATTTCCTTTTGGTTTTTGAACACCTGGGTGTTTTGGGCGCTGCAGGAGCTGTTTGTGGCGGTCTTTTTGCTGGTCAGCGGCATCTGCACTGCTTTTTCCCGCAGCCCGCTGCGCCGGGGGCTGATCGTTTGCACGGCGGCGGCGCTGATCACGCTTCTGACCGGAGGAATCCTGCCCCTTTTCGGGATCCTGGATCTGCAGATCTGGTTTGGCATTCTGCATATGATCGGCCTTTCCATGGTGCTTTACGCGCTCCTGAGCCACCAGAACCGCCTGGTGCGGGCGGGAACGGCCGGGGCGTTGTTTGTGCTTTATCTGACCTGGGTCACCTGCCGGCAGGCCGTTTGGGCGAAGACGCTGCTGCTTTTGATCGGCTGGCCTCAAAAGGGCTTTTATTCGGCAGATTATTATCCGCTGCTGCCTTATTTTCTGATCTTTCTGGCCGGCGCCTTTTTAGGCCCGCTGGTCAAGGAACACCGGTTTCCAAAGGGGTTTTACCGCTGGCGGGCGCGCCCGGTGGAATTTTTGGGGCGCTATTCCATTTGGGTTTATCTGCTGCACCAGCCGCTGATTTTCGGCGTCTGTGCGCTGGTGTTCTGGCTGATCGGGCTGCGCTAAACCGGCGAAACGGCGGCTTTTTGTGTATCCGCGGCTCCCGCATCATCGGGAGCCGCATTTTTTTTGCAATATACCTTGACAGGTGATGTATATTAATCTATAATGTATCTCATCAAGGAGAGGAGGGGGCTCATGTCAATCACAGCAGATATTCTCCGCGGCCACACCGACGCGATTATTTTGGCGCTCCTGCTGCAAAAAAACAGCTACGGTTACGAAATCAACAAATCGATCGTGCGGCGCACCGGCGGGCGTTACGAACTCAAGGAGGCCACGCTCTATACGGCGTTCAAGCGGCTGGAGGACGCGGAATGGATTGTGTCCTATTGGGGAAACGAACCGGTTGCGGCGCGGCGGAAATATTATCAGATCACACCCAAAGGGAAAGACGCCTTTTACCGGCAAAGGAAAGAATGGGATGAGGCGAAGGAGTTAATCGAACAATTATTATATTTGGAGGAACCGCAATGAGAGAGAAATTGATGCGTTATATTGAGACCCTGTTTGCAGACGCGCCCGCTTCCAAGGAAAATCTGGAACTGAAGGATGAAATTATGCGCAATACCTTAGACCGCTACGACGATTTTATGCGGGAGGGCAAAAGTGAGGAGGCAGCCTTCAATCTGGCGGTGGCGGGGATTGGCGATGTGACCGAGCTGCTGGCCCAGATCCGCAAAGGGGCGCCTTCGGCGTTTACCTACACCAAAGAGGAACTCGAACGGGATAACCGCCGCAGCGGGCTGATGATGGCCATTTCCATTATGCTGTATATCCTGTGCGTGGTGCCGGTGATTTTGCTTTCCGGCAATGATGTGAGCGCGCTGGTCGGCGTTTGCATCATGTTCATGATGATCGCGGTGGCCACGGCGCTGATTGTTTACCGGGGAAAAACCCGGCTGCGCTATAACCGCTCCGACGATACGGTGGTGGAAAACTTTAAAGAATGGAACCATGAAAATGAAGAAAATAAGACCGTGCGCAAAAGCATCAGCGCCGCACTGTGGTCGCTGATTGTGGTCATTTATTTTCTGGTGAGCTTTATGACCGGCGCCTGGCATATCACCTGGCTGATCTTTCCGATCGGCGTTGCGGTGGAAAATATTGTGAAGGCTGTGCTGGACATGAGAAAGTGAGGGCGTCATGAATAAAAACAATGTGATGATCCGGCTGGTCTGTTGGTCGGTGGTGCTGGTGGTGCTGGTCAACGTGCTGGTATTCTTTCTGGTTGGAAACGGGCACTTCTTCCGGCTGCCGCAAGCCTCTTTTCATGCGGGCTTTTACTATAAAGACGAATCCTCCTACCATGTCGGCGCCGGGACGGTGGACGCGGTGGTGGACGAACTGGAGATCCACTGGCTGGGCGGCAGCGTCACCGTGACGCCCTATGACGGCGACAAGGTGCTGCTGGAAGAGGAAACCGGCCTCAGCGAAAGAAACCAACTGCGCTGGAAGGCGGAGGGCGGAACCCTGATCATTCAGCCCCGCAGGCCGGCCTGGTTTTTAAACTTCAATCGTGCGGCCGATAAGAATCTGGTGGTCAGGATCCCGCAAAGCGACACCCGGCTGACGGCGGTGCGGATCGACACCATCTCCGCCGCGGTGCAGCTGGACCACCTGCAGCCCGACCGCCTGCAGGTAGACGGCACCTCCGGGAAGATCTCCCTTGCGGATCTTGCGGCCAAAACGGTAAAGCTGGATGTGGTCAGCGGCGATGTGACGGTGGAGCGGCTGGTGGGAGAACAGCTGGACATCGACGGCGTCAGCGGCCGGGTGACCTGCCGGGAGACGGTTCTGGAAGGGCTGAATCTGGACACCGTGAGCGGCGACGCGCAATATCAGGGCGCTTTGCGTACTCTGGATTTTGACAGCACCTCCGGCTCTTTGCAGCTGGAGAGCAGCCGGGGGCTGACCGCGGCGGAAACGGATACCGTCAGCGGCGACAGCACCTTTGTTTTGCCCAAAGACAGTGGCTTTACCGCTTCCTTTGATACCGTGAGCGGGAGCTTCAACAGCGATTTTCCCCTGACCACGAAGGGGGATCAGCGGACCGCTGGCGACGGCAGCGGCAGCTTTTCCTTTGACTCGGTGAGCGGAGATGTGACAATCAAACAGCAGCTTGGCATTTAAAATAGAAATTCCGGGGCATAGGAGGCTCTGCACTTTTGGGTGCGGGGCCTTTTTTGCATATAAGCTGTTTAAAATATTGAAATTTTTGCACTTCGGTGATATAATTTATGAAAAACACAAAAAGAGGAAAAGCGGTTCCACAGAGGAATAATCGCCACGCGTTTGATGCAAAAGCCCAAAATGCATTCTTTTTTGTTCTTTTTGTGTGAAAATAAGTT
>CAYRYQ010000025.1:0-20981 GCA_964428505.1 uncultured Eubacteriales bacterium | reverse complement strand
ACCTGATGGCAAATGCCGTTGCCCGGGCGGGAAAAATAGATGCCGTGCTTCTTGGCGATCGACTGGATAAACCGGTGATCGTCCGCGTTTTCAAAGCCCGACTGCAGGGTGTTGTGGTCGATATACGCCACACTCCGCTCGGTGCGGACCCGGTCGATCCCCATGGTCTCAAATTCCAGATAAGCCATCGTGCCGGTGGCGTCCTGGGTTAAGGTCTGATCGATGCGCAGGGCGATTTCCTCCCCCGGCGTCATGGCGCCCTTCAGCAGGTGCGCCTTGATAATCTTCTGTGCAATGGTCAATCCCATATCTTATAATCCCTCTTTTTTTAAAATCTCTGCGGATTTCCGCGCGCCTGCCCGCCAAAACCCAAAGGAAGGCCCGCTTGCCCCGCTTTGGCGGTTGCCTCTCACCGGACGCTTCGCAATCGTTACTCTGTCCGCAGGATAATATGGCGCTTCGCGTGCTCCGCATGCTCCAGAATCAGCCGCGCCGCCTCCGCGGGGTTATGCGCCGCCACCGCTTCAAACACCGCCCGGTGCTCCCGCACCGATTCCTCTGCCCGGCTCTTGTTTTCCACCGAAGCCTTGCGGTATTGCTGCACCTTTTTGTGCAGCGGGGTCAGGATATCATAAAAAACCGCGCTGCCCGAAAATTTATAGAGCTGCTCGTGGAAGCGGCTGTCCATGGCCTTGATCCGGTCCGCGTCCCGCTTGGCCAGATAAAATTCCTGCAGATCCATCGTTTCCCGCAGCTCTTCCAGCTGCTCCTCGGTAATCCGCTCGGCGGTGCGGGCGATGGCCAGCCCCTCCACCCGGATGCGCACCTCTAAGATATCCTCCAGATTCTCCCGGGTGATGCCCAGCACCACCAGTCCCTTGCTGCTTTCTTCCAGAATATGCTCCTGCTGCAGGCGGCGCAGCGCCTCCCGCACCGGGGTGCGGCTCACACCCAGCTCCTGGCAGAGCTTCATTTCAGTGAGGATTTCCCCCCGCTGATAATTGCCGCCGAGAATCTCCATTTCCAGCCGCTCAAACACCTGGTCGGCCAGGGAATAGTTCTTATGTTCAATCATCTCAGATCCTCCTTACCGCTTATTAAAACGGCCGGCAGCCAGCTCTTCGACCTTTTCTTCCAGCTCATGGTTGCTAAGAGAGGTCTGGCGCCCGTCTTCGTATTCCTTGTCGATCCAATCCTTCATGGCCGCCACCAGAACATCCCGTTTATCCACCGCTTCGCTTCCGCTCAGCCGGTAGTTTTCGTTGATCCAGTAGGCAATCCCGGCCAGCCCGGAGGTCTTGCTGATCATCACCGACGCCGACCGGTTCAGAATCTTTTTGGTATCGAAAATATTATAAATTTCCTCGTCCTTCAGCAGGCCGTCGGCATGAATGCCGGCCTTGGTCACGTTGAAGTTTTTGCCCACAAAGGGGGTCATATCGGGAATTTTATAGCCGATCTCCCGCCGGAAAAATTCGGCGATCTCAGTAATCACCTGCGGGTTCATGCCGTCAAAAGAGCCGCGCAAAGAAGCATATTCAATCACCATCGCCTCCAGCGGCACATTGCCGGTGCGCTCGCCGATGCCCAGCAAAGAGCAGTTCACCGCGCTGGCGCCATAGAGCCACGCGGTCGACGCGTTGGCCACCGCCTTATAAAAATCGTTATGTCCGTGCCACTCCAGCAGCTCGCTGGGCACGCCCGCGTAATGCTGCAGCCCGTAAATAATGCCGGGCACGCTCCTGGGCAGCGAAACCTCCGGATAAGACACCGCATAGCCCATGGTATCGCAGGCCCGGATCCGCACCGGAATCTTCGCGTCCCGCGACATCTTCATCAGCTCGTTCACAAAGGGCACCACAAACCCATAGAAATCAGCCCGGGTGATATCCTCCAGATGGCAACGGGGCATCACCCCCGCCTCAAAGGCTTCCGCCACCGCGGAAAGATACTGGTCCATGGCCTGCTTTCTGGTCATCTTCAGCTTTTTAAAGATATGGTAGTCGCTGCAGGAAACCAAAATCCCGGTCTCCCGGATTCCCAGATCCTTCACCAGCTTGAAATCTTCCTTATTGGCCCGGATCCAGGTGGTGATTTCGGGGAACTTCAGCCCCAGCTCCTGACAGCGGCGCAGCGCTTCCCGGTCCTTGGCGCTGTACACAAAGAATTCCGTCTGCCGGATAATGCCGTAGGGCCCGCCCAACTTAGACATCAGCCGGTAAAGCTCCACAATCTGATCCACCGTGTAAGGCTCCATCGACTGCATGCCGTCCCGCATGGAAGTGTCGGTAATCCAGATTTCCTTCGGCATGCCCAGCGGCACCCGCCGGTGATTGAAAGAGACCTTCGGCACACTGTCATAACTGTATACATCCCGATAAAGGTTGGGATCTTTTACATCCTGTAATTCATATTTGTAGGTTTCGTCTTCCAGCAAATTGCTGATATTGGAGAGTTCTAACATCTACTTGCCTCCTTATGTATGAATGTATACAATTATACTACCGCGTTTTTTATTTGTCAATGCGTGGACATGATGGTTTTCACCGTTTTTTCCCGTTTTCCCTTATGCAACTTCACAAGAAAAGCAAAAAACCGGCCTCTTTTTCCTAAAAAGGCCGGTCAGCTTGTTGAAAAACGCGTTTTTCGACAAGCTGGAAGACGGTTTAAAAAGCACGCAGACAAGGACATGCCGCCTGTCGGCGTATATCGATACGGGAAGGCGGCATGGACGAAGTAAGCAAAAAAGTGGATTTTATGCGGCAAAACGCCACATTTTTTCTTTTCCTGTGCTACTAAGAATCTATTTTTGAGAGACCATTTCCCTTTTTACGAAAACCCATTTTTCTCTTTCTAGTTTTTGCGATACGGGACTTTTTTGACAGTCAAACCGGCCTTTTTTTCCTAAAAAGGCCGGTTTGATGGCGCGGCGTATTTCGCGCCTTACATGGGTATTGACGCTGTTTTCACCCCAATAAACAATAAAACTGACGTTCAGAAGACCCCGATCGGAGTCTTTTTCTTTTCCTATTTGTTTTGAATCGACAAAATATAACAAATTGTAATTTACTTTGCGCGGGTTTCGCAATAGATGCAGCGGTACACCCGGTTTTCCCGGTCGGTCAGTCGGAAGCGGTGGGGCAGCTCCTGCTCGGTCTTTGTAATGCACCGGGGATTTTTGCAGAAGAGCACGTTGGTCAGCTGCTCCGGCAGGGCGATCCGGCGCTTTTCCGCCAGCACCCCGTCCCGGATGATATCCACCGTGGCGTCCGGATCCACATAGCCCAAAATATCCATATCCAGCTCCAGCAGCGCGCCGATCTTGATAATATCCTTGCGCCCCATCTTCCGGCTTTGCGCGTTCTGAATGATTGCCACCTGGCAGGACAGCTGATCCAGCTTCAGCAGAGAAAACAGCTCCATCGCCCGCCCGGCGGTAATATGGTCGATCACGATTCCGTTTTGTATGGCGTCAATCTTCATCTCACTCCACCTCCAGCAGCATTAAAATCAGCGCCATCCGCATATATTTTCCGTTCAGCACCTGCTTGAAATAGCAGGCGCGCGGATCCGCGTCGATGGCCACGCTGATCTCGTTGACCCGGGGCAGCGGATGCAGGATTGCAAGATCCCGCCTGGCTGCTTCCAGCTTCTCCGGCGTCAGGATATAACTGTCTTTCAGGCGCAGATAGTCTTCTTCGTTGAAAAAACGCTCCCGCTGCACCCGGGTCATATAAAGCAGATCCAGCTCCGGCATGACCGCTTCCAGATCGGTGGTCTGCAAATACGCAATGCCGTTTTTCTTTAAAAGATCTTTTTTTACATAGCTGGGCAGCTTCAACTCCTCCGGCGAAATCAGCACAAAGCGGTTGCCGGGATAGCGGGAGAGCGCCGCGATCAGCGAATGCACGGTGCGCCCGAACTTCAGATCGCCGCACAGCCCGACCGTCAGGCCGGAAAGCCGCCCCTTTTCCCGCTGAATGGTCAGCAGATCCGCCAGCGTCTGGGTGGGGTGGTTATGGCCGCCGTCGCCGGCGTTGATCACCGGCACCGAAGCGTTCATAGCCGCCACCAGCGGCGCCCCCTCTTTGGGATGGCGCATGGCGATAATGTCGGCATAGCAGCTCACAGTTTTGGCGGTATCCGCCACGCTCTCCCCCTTGGCGGCGGAAGAGCTGCCGCCGCTGGAAACCGAAAGCACCTGCCCCCCCAGCTCATACATCGCCGCTTCAAAGCTCAGCCTGGTGCGGGTGGAGGGTTCAAAGAACAGGGTTGCCAGCTTCCGGTAGCGGCATTTTTCCCGATACTGCTCCGGATGGGCAATGATCGCGTTGGCCGTGGCGATCAGCCGATCCAGCTCGTCGGTGGAAAGATCCAGAATATCAATCAAGCTTCTCATGCCGTTACGCTCCGATCCAGCTCTCGTCCTGCGGATCGTTGCGAAAGGCGATCAGCCGCTCCACGTCCCGGGGGGCGATATAGCCTTCCGCCGCCGCCACCCGGGCCACGCAGTCGAAATCGGTCAGGCTCGCATTTTGCACCCCGGCGCCTTCCAGCCGGGCAAGACCCTTCGCCATGCCATAGGTAAAGATCGACGCAATGCCTAGCACCCGGGCCCCGGCCGCCCGCAGCACCTCCACCACCTCCAGCACGCTGCCACCGGTGGAGATCAGATCCTCCACCACCACCACCTTCTGGCCGGGCAGCAAGCGGCCCTCAATCTGGTTTTTACGGCCGTGATCCTTAGCGCCGCCGCGCACATAGCCCATTGGCAGCCCCATGAGATGGGCGGTGATCGCCGCGTGGGCGATTCCCGCCGTGGAGGTGCCCATCAGCACCTCCGCATCCGGGTAATGCTGGCGGATCAGCGCCGCCAGCCCCTCTTCCACATGGGTGCGCACCACAGGGTCTGAAAGGGTCAGCCGGTTATCGCAGTAAACCGGGCTTTTAATGCCGCTGGCCCAGGTAAAGGGCTCCCCGGGCCGAAAAAATACCGCCCGGATCGCCAATAAATCCTTTGCAATCTGTTCTTTCATTCCGTTTTTTCTCCTTTTTAACCCACAAATTCCGCCAGACACCGCCGCCAGGCCGCCACCGGGTCAGCCGCCGCCGTGATGGGGCGTCCCACCACAATATAATCGCTGCCGATCTGCTTCGCCGCGGTGGGGGTGGTAAAACGCACCTGATCCCCCGCGTCTCCATCGGCAAACCGCACGCCGGGCGTGACCGTCAAAAACGCGTTCCCGCAGCGCTCATGCACCTTGCCCGCCTCCAGGGGTGAGCAGACCACGCCGTCCAGCCCCGCCGTTTTGGCGTTCATGGCATAATGAAGCACCACCTCTTCGATCGGCCGGTCGATCCAAAGATCCTTTCGCATCCGCTCTTCGCTGGTGGAGGTCAGCTGGGTCACCGCGATCAGCAGCGGCCGGGTGCCGTCGGGGCGCCTGAGCCCTTCCAGCGCCGCCTCCATCATGGCGATGGTGCCACCCGCGTGCAGGTTGCACAGGTCCACCTCCAGCGAAGAGAGCACCGCCATGGTCTTCTTCACCGTGTTGGGAATATCGTGCAGCTTCAGATCCAGAAAAATTCGATACCCCTGCTCTTTCAGCCGGCGCACAAACGCCGGCCCTGCCGCGTAAAACAGCTCCATCCCGATTTTTAAAAAGGGCTTCTCCGCCCCAAACCGCTCCAGAAACGCCATCGTCTCCCGCTCGCCCGCGAAATCGCAGGCAATGATCACGTCTTTACCCATGGTGGGCCCCTCCTATCACTTCCGCTAAATTTTGAACACCGTACCGCTCCATCACAGCGGGCAGCGCCTCAATGATCTTTTTGCTGGCAAAGGGATCCGCCAGATTGGCGGCCCCCACCTCCACGGCGCAGGCCCCGGCCAGCATCAGCTCCAGCACATCCTCCGCGGAAGACACGCCCCCCATCCCCACAACGGGAACCGAAACCGCCTCATACACCTGATAAACCGAACGCACCGCCACCGGGAAAATGGCCGGGCCCGAAAAGCCCCCCACCCGGTTGGCCAGCACCGGCCGCCTTTTTTTGAGGTCCACGCGCATGCCCAGCAAAGTGTTGATCAGAGAGATTCCGTCAGCGCCCGCCTCTTCGCAGGCTTTTGCAATCGCCGCAATGTCGGTGACATTGGGGCTCAGCTTCATCAGCACCGGCTTGCCGGTCACCGCCTTCACTGCCCGGGTCACCGCCGCGGCGGCTTCCGGGGTGGTGCCGAAGCTCATGCCGCCCCCATGCACATTGGGGCAGGAAATATTGATCTCCAACCAGCCGATTTCCGCCACACGGTCCAGCGCCCGGCAGGTCTCCTGATAGTCTTCCAGTGAAAACCCGCTCACATTGGCCATCACCGGCTTATGGAAGCATTCCCGCAGGCGCGGCAGCTCCTCGGCGATCACCCGCTCCACGCCCGGGTTCTGCAGCCCCACTGCGTTGAGCATTCCTGCGGTGCATTCCGCAATGCGGGGAGTGGGGTTGCCGAAGCGCTTCTCCCGGGTGGTGCCCTTTAAGGAAATAGAGCCCAGAATATTGATGTCGTATAACTCCGCGAATTCATAGCCAAAACCAAAAGTACCGCTGGCGGGGATCACCGGATTATCCAGCCGGATCCCGCATAAATCAACTGCCGTGTTCACCATATGATCTCCTCCCGTTCCAGCACCGGCCCTTCCCTGCAGATCCGCTTGCTGCCGTATTTGGTTTTGCAGGAGCAGCCCATGCAGGCCCCGAAGCCGCAGCCCATCCGCTCCTCAAAGCTGTATTGGCCCGAAGTGGTCATCAGCTTGTCCATCGCCCGGAACATGGCCTCTGGCCCGCAGGTATAAAAATAGGTATATGCCCGGCCCGCCAGCTGATCGGTCACAAAGCCGCGCGCCCCACGGCTGCCGTCGGCGGTCACCACCGTGACCGGCACGCAAAGCGCTTGGAACTCCTGTTCCAAAAACACTTCTTCCGCCGTGTTGAAGCCCAAAATCACTGCGGGGTGCTTGCCCTCCCGCAGCAGCTCCCGGCACAGACGGTAGAGCGGGGGCACCCCCACGCCGCCGCCGATCAGCAGCGGCCGGTCGCCGCTTTTTTCGGTGGAAAACCCGTTGCCCAGCCCCACCAGCAGGTGCAGCCGTTCTCCCACCCGCATGGCGGCCATTTTTTCGGTGCCCTTGCCCACCACCTTATAGATCAGCGTGATGGTGGCGTCGTTATAGTCGCAAACCGAAAGGGGGCGGCGCAGATAAAGCCCCTCCACCTTCACATTTACAAACTGCCCCGGCGCGCTCAGCGCCGCTGTGTCGCCCAGCAGCACCAGCCGGTACACCGACCGGGCAATTTTTTGGTTTTTCACAATCGTGTAAATTCCTTCCGTCATCGGCGCAGCCCTCTTTCTATGCGTCGATGGTGGAGATGCAAAGGGTGGTCTCCTCCAGCACATCGAGCAGCACCTTCACCGTATCCAGCGAGGTAAAGATCGTCACATTGTTTTCCACCGCACACTGGCGGATCTCGTGGCCGTCGGTCAGCCCGTCGGAGGACTGCACGTCCCGGGTGTTGATCACATAGTTCACATACCCCTGCCGGATCGCCGAAAGGATCTCATCGCTGCCCTCACTGAGCTTTTTCAGCGCGTGGGTGCGGATCCCGTTTTGTTTCAGGATGCGGGCCGTGCCTTCGGTGGCCTGAATATTGAAACCCATGTTATAAAACCGGCGGATCAGCGGCAGCGCCTCCTCTTTATCGGGATCGGCGATCGTGGCCAGCACCGTGCCATAGTTCATCACATGCATGCCCGACGCCTGCAGCGCTTTATAAAGCGCCCGGGTCAGCTGGTCGTCGTAACCGATGGCCTCCCCGGTGGATTTCATCTCCGGAGAAAGATAAGCGTCCAGCCCCCGCAGCTTAGAGAAGGAAAAGGCCGGCGCCTTCACATACCAGCGTTTTTTCTCCGGCGGATAAAGCACCGTGATCCCCTGTTCCTTAAGGCTTTTGCCCAAAATCACCAGCGTGGCGATATCCGCCAGGCTAAAGCCCGTGGATTTAGACAAAAATGGCACTGAGCGGGAAGAGCGGGGATTTACTTCAATAATAAAGACCTGATCCTGCCGGTCGACAATAAACTGGATGTTGAACAGCCCCACAATGCCGATGCCAAGCCCCAGACGGGTGGTATAGTCCACAATCGTCCGCTTCACCTGCTCTGACAGGGTAAACGGCGGGTAAACGCTGATGGAATCGCCGCTGTGGATGCCGGTGCGCTCCACCAGCTCCATAATGCCCGGCACAAACACCTGCTGCCCGTCGCAGACCGCGTCGACCTCCACCTCTTTGCCCACAATATACTTATCCACCAGCACCGGCTGCTCGGTGTTGATCTCAACCGCCGTTTTCAGGTAATGCCGCAGCTGCTGTTCATCGGCCACAATCTGCATGGCCCGGCCGCCCAGCACAAAAGAGGGCCGTACCAGCACCGGATAGCCGATCCGCTCCGCCGCCCGCACGCCGTCTTCAATGCGGGTCACGGCCTGCCCGGCCGGCTGGGGAATGCCCAGCTGATCCAGCACCTTTTCAAAGGAATCCCGGTTTTCCGCCCGCTCGATCCCCATGCAGTCGGTGCCGATGATCCGCACGCCCCGCTCTGCCAGCGGCGCCGCCAGATTGATGGCCGTTTGCCCGCCCAGCGAAGCGATCACACCCTCCGGCTGCTCCAGATGGATGATATTCATCACATCCTCCACGCAGAGCGGCTCGAAATACAGCTTATCGGAGCAGGTATAATCGGTAGACACCGTTTCCGGATTGTTGTTGACAATAATGGCCTCAAAGCCTGCCTTCTTAATGGTGGCGACCGCGTGAACGGTGGAATAGTCGAATTCCACCCCCTGCCCGATCCGGATCGGCCCGCTGCCCAGCACTAGAATTTTCCGCCGGTCGCTGACGAGCGATTCGTTCTCTTCCTCATAAGTGGAGTAGAAATACGGGATGTAGCTGTCGAACTCCGAGGCGCAGGTGTCGATCATCTTATAGACCGGGAACAGATTCAGCCGCAGCCTGCGCGCATAAACCTCCTGCTCCCGGCAATGCCAGAGGCTTGCAATATACGTGTCTGAAAAGCCCATTCTTTTGGCTTCCCGCAGCGCGTTTTCTGAAAAAGGTTCCCGTTTCAACCGTTCCTCCATCCGGATGATGTTCTGAATTTTATCCAGAAAGAGCATATCGATTTTGGTCACGTCATAGATCATGCCCAGATCCGTGCCCCGGCTGATCAGCTCCGCAATGGCGAAGATCCGGTCGTCGGTGCCGTCCTTCATATAATGCAGCAGCGCTTCCTCCGAAAAGGAATCGAATTTCTTCATATATAAGTGGCAAACGCCGATCTCCAGCGAGCGCGCCGCCTTCAAAAGGCTTTCTTCGATCGTGCGCCCGATGCTCATGACCTCGCCGGTCGCCTTCATCTGGGTGGAAAGCTGATTGCTGGCCGCCTGAAATTTATCAAAGGGAAACCGGGGCATTTTGGCCACCACATAATCCAGCGTCGGCTCAAAGGAGGCCGGGGTGTTGGCGATGCGGATCTCATCCAGCGTCAGCCCCACTGCAATCTTGGCCGAAACCCGGGCGATGGGGTAGCCGCTGGCCTTGGAGGCCAGAGCCGAAGAGCGGGAGACCCTGGGGTTCACCTCGATCACATAATAGCGGAAGGAAAGCGGATCCAGCGCAAACTGCACATTGCAGCCCCCCTCGATTTTCAGCGCCCGGATGATCCGCAGCGCGCTGTCGCGCAGCATGTGGTATTCCTTGTTGGTCAGCGTCTGGGAGGGGCAGACCACGATGCTGTCGCCGGTGTGGATGCCTACCGGGTCGATGTTTTCCATATTGCAGATGGTGATCGCCGTATCGTTGGCATCCCGCATTACTTCATATTCAATTTCCTTATAGCCTTTGATGCTCTTTTCCACCAGCACCTGATGCACTGGCGACAGCTTCAAAGCATGCTTCATTAGCTCCCGGCACTGGCTCTCATCGTCGGCAAAGCCCCCGCCGGTGCCGCCCAGCGTAAAGGCCGGGCGCAGCACCACCGGATAGCCGATCTGCTCTGCGGCCTTCAGCCCTTCCTCCAGCGTATTGGCAATTTGCGAAGACAGCACCGGCTCGCCCAGCGCAAGGCAGAGCTCCTTGAAAAGCTCCCGGTCCTCCGCCTGCTCGATGCTTTGGCTGCTGGTGCCCAGCAGCTCCACCCGACATTCCTTCAGCACGCCCTTCTTTTCCAGCTGCATGGCCAGATTCAGCCCGGTTTGCCCGCCGATGCCGGGCACAATCGCGTCCGGCCGCTCATAGCGGATCACCTTGGCCACATATTCCAGCGTCAGCGGTTCCATATAAACCTTGTCGGCAATGGCGGTATCCGTCATGATGGTGGCCGGATTGGAATTGCACAGCACCACCTGATAGCCTTCCTCTTTCAAGGCAAGGCAGGCCTGCGTGCCCGCATAGTCGAATTCCGCCGCCTGCCCGATCACAATCGGGCCGCTGCCGATCACCAGTATTTTTTTAAGGTCCGCTCTCTTTGGCATCTTATTTTCCCTCCTTCATCAGCGCGATAAACTGATCAAATAAATAGGCGCTGTCCTGGGGGCCGGGGGCGCTTTCCGGGTGATACTGCACGCTGAACACCCGGTCGGCCCGGTTTTCCACCCCTTCTATCGTCTGATCCAGCAGATTCACATGGGTAACTGCAAGGCCGGTGTCAAAAAGGCTGGCGGGATCCACCGCGTAGCTGTGATTCTGCGATGTAATTTCAATTTTTTGCGTGCTCAGGTTTTTCACCGGGTGATTGCCGCCCCGGTGCCCGAATTTGAGCTTATAGGTTTTAGCGCCATAGGCTAAGCTGATCAGCTGATGCCCCAGGCAGATCCCGAAGATCGGCATGGTTCCCTTCAGCTGCCGGATCAGGCGGATCACCGGCGCCACATCCGTGGGATCCCCCGGCCCGTTGGATAAAAACACCCCGTCCGGCTTCATTTTGGTTACTTCCTCTGCCGGGGTGTCGAAGGGCACCACCGTCACGTTGCAGCCCCGGGCGTTCAGCGAGCGGATGATGTTATGCTTGATCCCGCAGTCCACCGCCACCACATTGAAGGCCGCGTTCTCCGTGCGGGAATACCAGCGCTTTTTGCAGCTGACCCGGGCCACCGCGTCGTGGGGCACCGGCGTTTCCCGGATGATCCGCAGCGCTTCCTCCTTGGGCGTGCCGCTGTCGGTAATCAGCCCCCGGCGGCTGCCCAGATCCCGGATGCTGCGGGTCAGCTTGCGGGTATCCACCCCCGCCAAACCCGGAATATGATATTCCTCCATCACCTCTGAAAGGGTTTTTGTATAGCGAAAATTGGAAGGATTATCGTTGTATTCCCGCACAATCAGGCCGCCCATGGTCGGCGCCTTGGTTTCATAGTCCTCCTCCGCCGTCCCGTAGTTGCCGATCAGCGGATAGGTCATCACCGCCATCTGGTCAGTATAAGAAGGATCCGAAAGAATTTCCTGATATCCCACCATCGAGGTGTTGAACACAATTTCCAGCACCCGCTCGCAAGGGTACCCGAAGCCCTCCCCCACATATTCGCTGCCGTCTTCCAGCACCAGTTTTCGTTTCATTTCTGCCATACGATTTTTCCTCCACTCATTGTTAGCAGGCATTCCGCCGCCACCGGCCAGCCGGCAAAGGGCGTGCTTTTTCCTTTGGATAAAAAGGTGCGCGGCTCCACCGCCCCGCAGGCGTCCAGATCCCACACGCTGAAGCTTTCGGCCAGCGGAAGTCCAAAGCGCCGGCGCGGCTTGTCCGCCATGGCGGCGATCAGCTTTTCCAGCGGCAAAAGACCGGTCTTGACCAGATGGGTATACAGCACCGGGAACGCGCATTCCAGCCCCGTGACCCCCATCAGGCTTTTATCCAGCCCGCCGGCTTTTTCTTCTTCCGCGTGGGGCGCGTGGTCGGTGGCGATCATATCGATCGTGCCGTCCTGCAGTCCTTCGATCAGCGCTTGCCGGTCGGCCTTTCCCCGGATGGGAGGGTTCATTTTAAAGCGTCCGTCCTCTTCCAGCATGCCCTCTTCCAGCAGCAGATAATGAGGCGCGGTCTCGCTTGTTACGTTCAGGCCTTTCGCCTTTGCCTGCCGGATCAGCGCCACGCTCTCTTTGGTGGAAACGTGGCAGACGTGGTAGGCGCAGCCGGTCTTTTCCACCAGCGCAAGATCCCGCTCCACGGCGGCCCATTCGCTTTTGGAAGAAATTCCCCGATGCCCGTGGGCTCTGGCATAGGCGCCGTCATGAATCACGCCGCCCCGCAGCTCCCGCTCCTCCTCGCAGTGGGCAACAATGATCTTGCATAGCGCCTTGGCCCGCCGCATGGCCTCTTCCATCAGCGCGGTGCTCTGCACCCCCCGCCCGTCGTCGGAAAACCCGGCCACAAAGGGCGCAAGGCCCTCCAGATCCGCAAGCGCTCTCCCCGCTTCTCCCACCGTGATGGCGCCGTAAGGGTGCACGCCGATCACCGCGTCCGCTTCGATCAGCGCCAGCTGCTCCCGCAGGTGGGCCACACTGTCCGGCACCGGGTTCAGGTTGGGCATGGCGCAAATGTCGGTATACCCGCCGCGGGCCGCCGCCAGAGTCCCGGTGGCGATGGTCTCCTTATAAAAAAATCCCGGCTCCCGTAAATGTACATGTACATCACAAAAGCCGGGGAAAACACCAATTTTGGAACGGGCGATCCGCCCTGCTTCCAAAGCCGGCTCCATCGCCGCCAAGGAACAGGAAAAAGAAGATTCTTCTATCTGGCCGTCCCGATAAACCAACGCGTTTTGAAGTTCCAGTTTCATCCCTTTTGCCTTCCTTTCCGCTCAAAAATAAAAGCCTTGCCGGATTTCGGCAAGGCTTCATGTACAAAGCGGCGCACCAAAAAGCAGAAGCGCTCCTGCTTCTTTCCCGGTGCTCTTATGAAACACGATCTTGCCGATATCACAGTATCGTCTTAAAGATGTTATGATCTTCCAGAAGTATACCACAGACAGAATGAAAAGTCAATAGTCAATCGTCGGTGATATTATCATAGACCCGCTCGCCTGCGGTGCCGTATCCCAAGCTGCGGGCTACGCTTTCCACATAATCCCGGTCCACCTGGGCGTTCAGAATATTATTCAGTTCCTCGTTCTTCACCGTCTGGCTGGTGATTTTTGCCTGCACCACCGCCAGCTCCGCCTTCTTTTCGCGAATCTGGAGCTGCAGCTTCACCCCGGTAGCGATCATATTGCCCGCCACATAAACAAGAGCAATCACTAAAAGCGCCCTAAGGGCGGGATTCATTTTTTTTGCTCTTCTTGCCTTTGACACGTCTTCGAGACCTCCCGCGTACCGTTAATAGTCTCATTTTAACCCATTTCCCCCAAAAAATAAAGGGCTTTTGCAAAAAGTTCACAATTCCCTTCCCTTTCTTTCCCAGAAAGCGAAATGCCTTTGCCAGCGCGCGCCGGATCCAGCGCAGCAGCCGGGCCACCAACCGGGCCTGTTTCACCACCAGCACGCCGACCGTGTTGAAATAAATGAAAAAGCCCAGCCCCTCTCCCGCCAGCAAAAACCAGCGCACCTGCCCGTGGTTGGTCAGCGTGAAGCAGAATGCGGTGGCAGCCGCCGCGATCAGCGCAAACAGCAAATCCTCAAAAAAAATAAACAGCCACCATTTTTTCCAAAGAATCCTGCCGATGCGGAACCAGTCGTATATCGCGCCAAGCCCGCCCCCCAGCGCCACTGCCCATAAAAAGGCCAGCGCCTGATCCGAAAGCCAGGTCTCCATCAGCGGAAGAGATTCTTAAACATTCCGCCGCCCTTTTCCTTCAAGTCCGTATAGCGGAACTGGTCAATGGATCCTTCAATGGAGATGTCGCCGTTCTCCACATTCAGCCGGTTGATATGCAGGTTATCCCCCTCCACCGTCAGGACCCCCAGATTGGTTAAAATCACAACGCTTTTCTCATCAAAGCTGTCCACATCCAGCACCCCGGTGGCACTCATCCGCTGCCGGTTTTCCACCGTCATCAAGTGATTGCCGCTTCGGCTCTCCGTCTCCATAAACAACACCTTCCTTTATCAGCAGTTTATGAACAAGCCCCGGCGAATAGAACCAAAAAGCGGCGGCGCGCCGGCCGTTTCCGGCGGTGCCGCTGCTTTTTTATTGATACCACTTTTCTTGCGTCTGATAAAGCCTCGTATAAAGGCCGCCCTTCGCCAGCAGTTCCTCATGGGTGACGCTTTCTGTCAGCCGCCCGCCCTCCATCACAAAGATCCGGTCGGCCAGCCTTACCGAGCCCAGCCGGTGCGTAATAATAACCGCGGTTTTATCCCGGGCTATTTCTGCAAAGCGGTTGTAGATCCTTGTTTCTTCAAAGGGATCAATCGCCGCGGTGGGTTCGTCTAAGATCATCAGCCGGTGATCCCGGAAAAAGGAGCGGGCAATTGCCACCCGCTGCCATTGGCCGCCCGAGAGATCCACGCCGTCAAATTCCCGGGAAAGCATTGTCTCCAGCCCCGCGGGGAAGCTTTCGTCCGCCAGCTCCACCCCGGCCTGCTCACACAGCGCCGCAAGCCCCCACGCTTCCTTGCCCGGGTGGCTGATCGTGATATTCTCCTGAAGGCGCATCTGGTAGCGCTGGTATTTTTGAAACACCGCCGAGGTGTTCCGGTAAAGGAGCCGAGGATCCAGCGTTGCCATATCCACGCCGCCCAGAAGCGCTTTTCCTTCCGCCGGCAGATAAAGCCCCGCGATCAGGCGGGCAAGGGTGGTTTTGCCGGAGCCGTTTTCGCCCACAATCGCCACCGTTTCGCCTTCATGGATGGTAAAGCTGACCTGATCCACCACCCGCTTCGGTTCCTCCCCTTCCTTGCAGGGATAGCAAAAGGAGACCCCGGAGAACCGGATCCCCCCCTGCTCCGGCAGGGTGTGTACGGTTCCTTCCCGCTCCGGCATGGCCATAAACCGCAGGTAGTTTTGAATGGTGCCGCGTTCTTTCGAAAGATTGCTGAGCTCATCATAGAGAACGCTTTGCATAATCTCAAATACCTGCCCCAGCGACGCAAATACTGCCGCAAAGGCGCCCACGCTGATCTTCTGCTGCATCAGCGATTCAAACAGCAGCACCAGCACGCCGAAATAACCCGAAAGCGTAATCAACTCCATGCAAAGCTGCCAAAGGGACGATTTGGTATAATGGTGAAAGCGCAGCTGGTTCATCTGGCGTGCCAGCTGCTGAAACCGATGCTTTAAAAAGCGGAAAACACCCAATTGCCGGGTTTCCTTAAAATAGACCCGATCCACCATGCTCTTTTCCCAAGCGTTGACTTCCCGGCGCAAGGGGGCGGACTGGTCTTCCAGCTTCGCATAAATTTTGGTGTGAATCACCTGCGTTGCCGCGGTAGGGACAAAGGCGGCCAAAAGCGCCAGCACCAACGCTGGCCGCACTGTGAAAAGATACCAGCTCATAAAAATAAAATAGGGCAAATAAAAGGAAAATAGATAGGAAACCCCCCAAACAAACCAAACCGCGTTCGACTTGCCTTCCTCCGCCTTGTTGATATCGTCCAGCTTCTTGGTATCTTCAAAATAAACCGGCGCAATCCGCCCAAGCTTCTGATGCATTTTTTGAGAAAGCCAACCGATGGTTTTATCGGAGCAGGCGCCCGGCGCCAAATTAGCAACAACCTGAAGCAGCTTCCGGAAGACCATGATCCCGATTAAAACAAACAGCGCAATCCCCACCTGCTGAACGGTAGCTTCCCCCTTTGAAAGAAGCGTAGCCTTGTCAAACAGCCGCTGCGTAAAAACAGTGGTTATCCCCATGGAAAGCCCGCTGATCAGGCTGGTCATCTGCGTTGCCAGGAATAGGACCGGAGACGCTTGGAGAAATGCCGGGAAAATCTTGCGCAGGATTTCAATAATCGATGTTTTGGACGTCTGTTCCTTTTTCATTGATACCAACTCCTCTGCGCTTCAAACATGGTGTGGTAAAGTCCGCCCTCTTTCATCAGCGCCCGGTGTGTGCCCCGCTCCACCACGCGACCGTCCTCCAGCACCAGAATTTCATCCGCCAGCTTGGCGGCGCCCAGACGATGGGTGATAAAAATCGTCATCCTGCCCGCGCTGATCTCTCCAAACATCTCGTAAACCTTGCTCTCCGCCATGGGATCCAGCGCCGCGGTGGGTTCGTCTAAAATATACACCGGCGCGTCGCTGAGCACCGCCCGGGCCAGCGCCACCCGCTGCCATTGCCCGCCGGATAAATCGGTGGCGTTTTCCTGCACCTTGCAAAGCGGTGTGTCATACCCCAGCGGAAGTTCCTTTGCCGCTTCGTCCAGCCCCACCAATGCTGCTGCCTGCTCCACCCGCTCGTCGGTCGCCCGCGGCAGATTCCCCAGCGCGATATTTTCCCGCAAGGTCATGGCATACCGGGAAAAATCCTGATAAACCACCGTAAACAGCCCCTTCAGCTCCCCTTGAGAAAAGCTTTTCAAATTCCGACCGTCGATCCGGATTTCTCCCTCATAATCGGGATAAAGACCGCAGAGCAGCTTGGTAATCGTGGTCTTCCCGGCGCCGTTGACCCCCACAAAGGCATAATGCCGGCGCCCCTCCAGCCGCATGGAGCATTCCTTTAAAATATACTGCTCGGTGCCGGGGTAGCGAAAGCTCACCCGATCCAGCTCAATGCTTTCCGGCGCATGCGCCGGAGGAATGGGTTCTTCCAGCGCGCCGTCTGTTTCGGAAAGAGTGGCAAACCGGCTGAAATCCTTCAGATATTCCCGTGCCTTCGCAAGCCCGCTGGTATGAAAAGAAAGCTCCCAGCCCAAGGTTTGCGATAAATTAAACAGCGCTGTTGATAGCCCCATAAACATCCCGATGCTGAGGGATCCGGCTGCCAGCGGCTGCAGCAGAGCCAACACCGCAGGCAATGTCAGCACCAGCACCAAAAAGCTGGCGCCATTCATTCTAAACTGA
The DNA here is from genome assembly GCA_964428505.1 of uncultured Eubacteriales bacterium. GTDB lineage: Bacteria > Bacillota > Clostridia > Oscillospirales > QAKW01 > QAKW01. Next base: position 3,934 of record CAYRYQ010000025.1, on the reverse strand, counting down.
TCTTTCGTTAAGTTCTTTAAATTAATTTTGCGGGCAATTTCAAATTTATCATACCACTGCCGGTTCACCGTGTCGGTATACCCGAACAGACTGCGCTCCTCCACGTTTTCCCGGCTGGACAGCACATCCTGAAAATAATTGGCCCGGCGGGAATACTTCGAGGCCTCCCGGAAGGCTTTATAATTGGATTTGCCGCCTTTGATGGCCAGATAAAGCAGCGGAACAGCGCAGACCAGAACAATAACCGCAGCCCACCAAACCTCCACAAACAGCAAGGAGAGCAACGCACCCACCCGAATAAAAATATTGCCCATGTTCAAAATGCGATCCAAACCCCGGATCATGCTCACCGAAGGATCCTTTCCCACACGTTCCAGTAAATCCCAGGTCTCATTATCTTCAACATGCCGGTATTCCAGCTTTGCCCGCTTTTCCACCACCGCCACCAAAAAGGTTTCGTTCAGCTTCATAATTCCCTGCTTATCGATATAATCCCGCACAAAAACACGCACCTTCTGATAAAGCACCACCAGCGCAATCAGCGCAAGTGGCAGATAAATGCTCCGCCGCGGTGCGCTGCCGCCGAAAATAGCCACCGCAGTATTCACAAATTTTGCGGTAATCAGCACCTGCAGGGAAGGCAGCAATGCATTGATTCCCTTATCCAGAAATTTCACCATCGTCTGAACTGGGCAAATGGACATGGGGATCTTGATTAAATCCAGCATGGTATACGATTTGCTTTGAATCTTCACGCAGTTTCTACCTCTTTTTTAAAAATATTTCCTCTTTCATTCATATTTTATCAGATCATTTTTCACATTTAAACACATTTTTGGATATTTTTTCCATTATCTCCTTTATAATAAAAAACCGGTGTCCTTCCGACAGCGCAAAGGCTGCCGGAAAGACACCGACTAGGTTTATTGCTTATTTTAAAAGCTGGCCGAAAACTTCCTTATAATTATCGATTTTGTTGCGGCAATCGAATTTGTTTTCCCCGCTGGCCAGAAAATAGGTTTTGATCTTCGGCTCCGTGCCGGAAGGACGCACCACCACATGGGTGCCGTCTTCAAACACAAAGTAAAGCACATTGGAGGTGGGCAACCCCGTTTCACTCTCCGTGCCGCTCAGAAGATCCCGCACCAGATGGTTCTGATAGTCCCTGAATTCCACAATCCGGTGCCCGTTCATATGCTGGGGGATATTGCCGCGCAGCTTGGTCATAATCTCGTCCATCCGCTGCTGGGGCAGCACGGCCTCAATTTTATAGCTGATGGTTTCCTCTTCAAAATAACCATATTTTTTATAAAGGATCTCCAGCGCCTGCATCAGATTCTTATTTTTGTTTTTATAATACATGGCCATCTGGGTGATCAGCATGGAGGCGACCACGGAATCCTTATCCCGGGCATAATCGCCCTTTAAGTACCCATAGCTTTCTTCAAAGCCGAAAATGAACTGATGGGTTCCCTCTTCTTTAAAGCGCTCCATCCGCTCCCCGATATACTTGAAGCCGGTGAGCACCTCGGCATAATGCACGCCGTTGACTGCGCAGATTTTTTTAGGCAGCTTGGAGGAAACGATGGTTGAAATTACCGCCGGATTCTGGGGCAGAATCCCGGCTTCTTTTTCCACCGTGATCAAAAAGTCGGTCAGCAGCGACGCGATCTGGTTCCCGGTGAAAAGGGTCACCGTGTCGCCGCCGAGAGCCGCAACCCCCACCCGGTCGGCGTCGGGGTCGGTGGCAATAATCAGCTCCGCGCCCACCTGTCTGGCCAGCTGGATTCCTAAGGTGAATCCTTCCTTTTCTTCCGGATTGGGGCTCTTCAGCGTGGGGAAATCCCCGTCCGGCACCATCTGCTCCTCCACAAAGGAAACATTGGCGCCCAGCGCCTTGAAAATTTCCGGCACCAGCCGGTAGCCTGCCCCGTTAAAGGGGGTATACACAATCGAAAGCTGCCGTGCCTCCGGCTTCAGATCGACAAGCGGCAGCCGCTCCTCCAGCACCCGGCGGATATAGCGGGCGTCCACCTCCGCGCCGATGGTTTCCAAAAGGCCCAGCGAACGGGCCTCTTCTTCGTCCATAACCGGCACCTTTAAGGGATCCACCTTCTCCATTTCGCTCAAAATAAAGTCGGCCTGATCGCCGGAAAGCTGGGCGCCGTCTTCAAAATACGCTTTATACCCGTTGTATTCCTTGGGGTTATGCGAGGCGGTGAGGTTGACCCCGCCGATGGCGTGCAGATCCCGAATCGCAAAAGAAAGCTCCGGGGTGGGCCGCAGGGAATCAAACAGGCGCACATGGATCCCCAGCGCACACAGGGTCAGCGCCGTCTCCATGGCAAACCGCTTGCCGTTGTTGCGGCAGTCATGGGCAATCACCAAGCCCCGGTCCATGGCGTCTTTCCCCAGGCTCACAACATAATTGCCAAACCCTCTGGACGCCCGCCGGACGGTGTAAAGATTCATCCGGTTGGTGCCGGCGCCCATCATGCCCCGTAATCCCCCGGTGCCAAACACCAGATCGCAGCCGAACCGGGACCGGATCTCATCGTCTTTGCCGTGAATGGCGATCAGCTCCGCCTTCAGTCGGCCGTCCAGCTCATAATATTTCAGCCAACGCTCATATTCAGTCCGATAATCCATGATTGTGTTCCTCCTTATATTTTTTTAAAGCACATGCCAGCTGGTCGGGGCAAGAAGTGTTCTTAAACCCGCACCGAATGCCGGAAAGCCGCCGGATTGCTTCCTCCAGCTGCATTCCTTCCACCAAAGAGGCGATACCCTGCAGGTTGCCGCTGCAGCCGCCCTGAAAGGCCACATCGTGCACCGTTCCTTCCGGGGTGACCTCAAAAGTGATATTACGGGAGCAGACGCCCCGCGGCTGATAGGTCTTCATCCTTCAAACGTCCTCCTGTTCTCCATGGCGCGCGTGAGGGTTAAGCTGTCGGCATATTCCAGCGTGCCGCCCACCGGAATGCCCAGCGCCAGCCCGGTTACTCTCACATCAAACGGTTTTAATAATTTATTGAGATACAACGCCGTTGCCTGCCCTTCCACATTGGGGGAGGTGGCCAGAATCACCTCGGTCACCGGCTCCTCCGCCACCCGGTGGAGCAGCTCCTTGATCCGCAGCTGATCGGCCCCGATGCCATTGACCGGTGAGATCAGCCCGTGCAGCACATGATAGGTGCCGTGATAGGTGCGGGTGCGTTCCATGGCCTCCACATCCTCCGGCTTTTCCACCACACAAACCGTTTCCTCACGCTTCGGATCCGCGCAAATCGGGCAAAGCGGCTGATCCGTCAGGTTCTGGCAGCGGGGGCAGGGGTGGATCAGATCCTTGGACGCAAGCAGTGTTTCAGCAAACTCCTTCACCGTGCTTTCGCCCTGCGCCAGAATGTAATAGGCCATTTTTTGCGCTGATTTCGCCCCGACGCCCGGCAGCTTGCCGAATTGGGCGATCAGCTTATTGAGCTGCGCAATGTTCGGCATGGCTTAAAATAGCCCGTTCATGCCGGGCAGGTTCATCCCGCCGGTGATCGCGCCCATTTTCCCTTCCATGGCTGCGTCCGCCTGCTTCAGGCACTCGTTGACCGCCGCCACCAGCAGATCCTCCAGCATTTCCAGATCCTCGGGATCCACCGCGTCGGGATCGATTTTCACCTCCAGCAGCTCCTTTTTGCCGGTTGCCTTCGCCGTCACCGCGCCGCCGCCAGCAGACGCCTCAAACACCGCGGTCTCCACCTCGGCCTGCGCGGTCTGCATCTCTTCCTGCATTTTCTGCACTTTGCGCATCATATCGCCCTGTTTCGTATTGTATCCTTCCGGTAACCTTGCTTTCATTCCTCATTCTCCTTTAATAATTCCTGCAGCGGATCATCCGCCCGAAGCTCCCCCGCCATCTCTTTTAAAACAACGGCGTAGGGCT
>CAYRYQ010000024.1:0-20997 GCA_964428505.1 uncultured Eubacteriales bacterium | reverse complement strand
CACCTTTTGATCCCGGATCACAACGCCGGTCACAGACTGGCGCCAGATGGTATTCTCCTCTTCCATTGCGTTCCCCTTTATCTTGCATCCTGTTAAACTGAATTCTCGCTCCCGGCATTTGCCCCGCTGGCCGAATTTGCAGATCCGACGCGATTCCTTCAACCAAAATAAAATAGCTCTTCAAATTTTTTATCCAGCGCAATACACAAAACAAGTGCCAACTTAGCCGTCGGGCAAAACTGCCCGGTTTCAATGGAGCTGATGGTGTTTCTTGAAACGCCCACCAGCTCCGCCAGCTGCGCCTGAGACAGCTTTTTTTCTCCTCTGAGCGCTTTCAATCTGTTTTTTAAGATTAGTCTGTCATTCATATTCCATCCCTTAAAACTGCCAAGAGGTTCCCATTAAATAATAAATATGACCGATCGACAGCAGAATGGTAAGCAGCACATAAATCACTGCCACTGCGATCTCATGCTTTCTTTTCAGCTTTACTGCCTTTACAATGAAGCTTGCCGCCAAAATGGAAAAGACGACCGCATACAATGCATAATTCATGCCTTTTCCCAACAGAATCTGCACCACAAAAAAGATCGTTGATAAAACGACGGCGGTTATGGCGCCGATGTTTCCGCCCTCTATCAGAACTTCTTTTTCATGAACATCCCGGTTTTTGTTCTCCTCTCTGCTCTTTGCTAAAATTTCATTGCGATCCATCATAGCACCTCCAAAATACCAAGTTTTATTGTCAAACCTATTATAGCCGTTTCGCTCCGGTTTGTCAATCCTTTTTGCAAAGTTTTATTGTCGGGTAATAACCGTCCTTATCCGCCGTGCGGACAGGCCGCACTGTTCTTCAGCCGTACATGCTGCTCGCCCCCAAAAATTAGAAAAGCAGAGGATTCTCACCCATCCTCTGCTTTTCTAATTTTTGTCGGCATTCATCAGCAGCCGGGGGAAACAGCGCGTTTATTTTAACGAATAGCTTTCCAGATTTTTTTGTAAAAGAGCCCGATAAGGCACCAGCTCGGTGGGGTCGCTGCCGGAAAGCAGCACCTGAAGAGACCGGTGAAGCCGGTATTCAAGGGGGGTCTGATCAAAGCGGAACGTGCTCTCGTAAAGAAAATCACGCCTTAAAAAACGCGTCAGACATCCGAAATAATCCCGGGACAAGGCGGGCATCAGATGATTTTTCCGTTCCCAACGGATCACACCGCCCACTGCCCCTTCCTTCCAGGGATCCGCCCCGAAAGATACGACCTGCTCCTCCAAAAGATAAGAGACAAACAGCAGATCCACCGGCCCCAACGCACGCTGAGAGAGTGCCTGCAAAAACAGCGCGGAACGCAGCTGTCGGTGCCGTTCAAAAACAGGGCGAAGCACTTCCAAAAAAAGTTCCTTCTGCCGCGTCAGCTGTTCAAAAATCGGCATTTTCATGGCAAAAGGCGGATCATTTTCCCCTGGCAGCAGCAAGCCATAGCCCCGTTCCGCTAGCAACGCCAGTCCGGCGGCAGGGTTGCCCCGGTCCAGTTCCTCCTCCACCAGCCAACGGCGGATCGGCGCGCTGCTTTGCACCTGCTGCGCACCATGGCAAAGAAAATAATAAAGCACCAGCTGCTCCTGCTCGGTCAGCTGCCGCAGCTGCTCCGGATGCAGGTCCCGCTGCCCGGGCTCTGCGGGCGCCCGCAAAAGGGATGCCAGCAACTCCCGTATCTGCTTGGCGGCATTTTGCGCTCTGTCTGCCGGAATCTGCATCGGTGGCAGTGCCACCGCCGATCGCGCGCACTCCGCCAAACGGCAAAGACCCGTCGGCTGATCCATTGAAAAAGACTCCTTCTCTGCCATAAACCCCAGCGAAGACTTTTGCGCTCCCGGCAACAAGCAAAGAACCGACGGAATATTCAAAAACCAAAGCGCTCCCGCCTCCTGCAGACAGCAGGGGCTTTCCGCATACCCCCGCGACAGCAGCACAACGCCGAAACCCGCACGGGTGATCATCTCCCGCGCCTGCCCCTCCGGAGGAGTTGGGCTGCCTTTTCCAGGCAGCAGAGAACAGATGATCTGTTCCCGCCGGATCCCGTTTTCCATCAAAAATGCCGCCAGATATTCGGCCACCGGCCTTGCGTGTTCGTGGCAGCTGATTAGGATCAATTTATTTTCCATTCAAAATCCCCCTTCTCCAACATCCCTTCTATCCTTCTATTATACCTTTTTTCTTTAAAAAAGCAACCTCTTGCTTTTTTGCTGACGATCCGTTAAAATGAAAGAAAAACAAAGGAGTCAAGTACCATGGATGGACACAGCCGCGCTGCGCTCACACCCGGCAGCCACGTAAAAATCGTGTTAAAAAAGGATCAGCACACCGGCACACTTACCGAAGGGATCGTGGCCCGGATCCTGACCAAAAGCCCCAACCATCCCCACGGTATCAAGGTGCAGCTGACCGATGGCCACATTGGTCGGGTGCAGGAAATCCTTCGTTAGTATCCACTTTCTTCGCTGTCACCATCCGTCATGCGTTTCAAAATTAAGCTTTTTTTGGCAATCGATCCTTTTTATTGCGCCTCATGCAGTCTGATTTCATCAAAATGGGGCAAACAGAGTGGTGTAAATTTACACCACCCTGTTCTTTAATAGCCCAGTTCTTCCTCTACCAACAGCACCGATTGGGGACCGAACGCAAGGGCGGCAATCCGGTTGGAATTCCCGTCCACATTCACCAGCTCTCCCTCCTCTGTGATGGCGCCTGCCGAACAAAGATAAGCGTCGGCTGAAAAGGTCTCCCGATAGACCTGCTGCACCTCTTCCCGCGTGATTCCTTTCCGGTCGCGATCCAAAAAGCGATAGCTGCCGCTTCTCAACAGATCCATCACCCCGGTTTGCTGAAGGGTCACAGACCCGCCCACACTCACCAAAGAGCCTTCCGGGATCAGTTCACGCACCTGAGCAACCACCTGCTCCCTTTGCTTGAGATCATAAACATCCATTCCGTTTTTCTTCAATTGCTTCATTACTTTCTCAATGTTCATCGCCGCACCTCCAAAAATTTTTCCAATTCTGACGCATCCGTTAAGAGCGTGGCGCCGGTCGTCCGGAGCCGGGCTGCGCTCTGATGCCCTTTCGGAATCAGCACACAAGGGCTGCCCACATAATCGGCCATCTCCCAATCGGTGATCAAGTCCCCCACAAATAACACCGTTTGCGGTGGAATTTTCCGTTTTTCCAAATAATACTTCGCCGCCTGTTCCTTGGTTCCCAAAGAATGATCTGCCCGACCCACCATCGCTTCAAAAAAAGGATGGACCCCTACGCTTTGCGCCTGCTCCACCAAAAGATCATGAGGAAGGGAAGAAAACAAGAACTGACGGTAACCCTTTCGCTGCAAGGTATAAAGCGCCTCCCATACTTCCGGGAACACGTTTCGCCGCTCCGAAAGACAGGCCTGCTGGAACTCTATGGATAAGGTCGTCATCGCGTCCCGCCCCATGTCAAACCCCGCCCTTTTATAAAAAAGCTCCAGCGGCAGATCCAGATTTTCCAGATACCATCGCTTTGTGATCAGCGCCAGCCTCCGACCGGCCAGCATCTTGTTTACTGCATTGACCGATGCGTTCAGGTCATCCAGCACCGTGCCGTTAAAATCCCAAATAATCGTATGAATCATCGAACCCAAAGCCTCCTTTGCCGGAAAATGGAAAAAAGACCGAAGGAATTCCTTCGGTCTTTTGCTTACTTGTCAAGATTATATCTTTTCTTAAACCGGTCCACTCTGCCGCCGGTATCAACCAGCTTCTGTTTGCCTGTAAAGAAAGGATGACACTTGGAACAAATTTCCACCCTGATCTCACTTTTTGTCGACCGGGTCTCAAATGTGTTGCCGCAAGCACATTTTACAACGGCTTTGTCATAATTGGGATGAATCCCTTCCTTCATGCTGTTCACCTCTTTTTTGTCATCATTACTTTAGATATGTTATCATAACACCCGGTTAAAATCAAGTGTTTTTTTAAAAAATATTGTCTTTTTACTCTTCGCTCTTTTGCGGCACAGCCACCGTATAACGATAAAGCGCGCTTTGCGGGATCTCGGCGTTAAACTGATAAAGAGGCTGCAGGTACTCGTTGTTGGCCTGCGCTCTTGCAGAACCGGTCAGAAAAACATCCCGGTTCAGGCTGATGACACCCATCGAGCTTTCCCCCACCGCCATGTCATACACCTCGCTGGAAAGCAGCGTCGGTGTTTGAATTGTTTCTTCCCCAGCGCCCAGCTGGTGCTGACTGTTGTCGCCCCAGACATAAAGCTGACCGGACGCTGTCAGTGCCGCACAGGAGCTGCCGCCTACCGCAATCTTCTCCACCCCGGAAAGAATTTTGACATAATTGGCATGATCCCGGCCGTCGCCGGTGCCCAATTGCCCCAGCTGATTGCGGCCCGCCGTATACACATCGCCATTTTTGGCCAGCACCACGCTGAAATAGCGCCCGGCTTCCGCCTGTTTTACACCGGTCATCACCTTCACCGGCTGAATGGACTGGGCCGTAGTTTGATTGCCCATTTCCGAATAACTGTTATCGCCAAATCCATAGAGATTCCCAAAGCGGTCCACTGCCAGCGTGTGTGTTTCGCTGGCGGAAACCTGCACGGCATCCTCCAACACCTTCACACTGGTCAGCCGGTTCCGTTCCGTGCCGTCTCCCAGCTGCCCAAAGGCATTATATCCCATGGAATAGAGCTTACTCCCCGTAACATAAAATAAGCTGTTGGCATTCGCCGCCACATCGGTGCAGCCTCTCGAAAGCACCTTCTCGCGAAAGGTCGCGCTGTTTTTTTCATATGTGAGATATTCAAATGCCCCGTTGATTTTCAGCGCTCCGCTGCCGCTGCACAAAGCTAAAAAATTACCGCCTCCGGCTGCCAGCTTCGTATTTTTTGCCACAAGCCCTTTTTGATAGTCGGTAGAAGTAACCTCTTTTCCCGCACTGTCTGTCGTGGTGGTGACCATCTCCAGATAACCGTAAAGTGCGTTTTTCCCAGTGTGGATATAATAATCATCCCCCACCGCATAAAGATCGGTGGGCAAGGTATCCAACGCTTTTTCCGCGCCGCGCGCACTCTTTGCGCTCAGATACTGATCCACCGGAGACGCACTGCCAATAAACCGTTTAGTATAACTAGCCTCCCTCGCTGCCATCAATTGCAGGGTAAGCCCGGCCAGCACAAATAGAAAGGCCGCAACACTGTAAAACCGCCGTCTGGATTTAATTTTTTTGCGTACCTTCAGACTTTTTTTCCGTGTATGCTGAAACAGATAAAGAAGCAGCAGCAAAACAAAGATGCCCGCAAAAGCAAAGCTGATATAGCTGATGGTGATAAGCATTTTTATTTGCCCTCCTTCACCGGGGCCAGATCCCGGAAGCTTTCGCCGCTCTCATTCTGGCCCAGCTTTGCATCCCGGTGATCTCCGGTGCCCAGGATTTTGCCTTCTGCGGTCAAAATCAGCGTACAGGTCGTTCCGACTGCAATCTGCGCCGCCTTCCGATGCACCAACACGGGCACCCTTTGATTCTGGTGACTGCCGTCTCCCAGCTGTGAATAAGCATTTTCACCCCAGCCATAAACCGTGGTGCCGCTTTTGGCAAAGGCACTGTGGCCTGCGGCAAAAATGGCGTCTACCTCTTTCAGCGTTTCCAGTTTCCGGAATGTTTTTGAGGTGTTTGTCTGCTCTGCTGCTTTTTCTGCTGCAGAGGAACCCTCCGAGGAGGAGCCCTCCGAGGAGGAATCCCCCGAGGAGGAATCCCCCGAGGAGGAATCCTCTGAAGTGGCGTTCCCAGAAGAAGCCGCTTCCGTCTGGTTGCCGCTGTCACGCCCGAGTTGCCCAAAGCCGGCATTTCCGGCACTTTCCACCGTTCCGTCTTCCTTTAAGAGCAATAAAAAGTCGCTGCCAGCCGCGAGATCCTTGCAGCCTTCCGCCAGCTGCACCGGGGTTGCGGCGTTATCGGTGTTTCCCTGACCGAATTGTCCGAAAGCATTGCTTCCGACCCCATAGACCGCACCCTCCCGGGTAAGGTAAACCAACCATCGGGAAGACATGCAAACCTTCAGCACATCACCGGCCAGCCGATCATTGGTATCTAAAACGCGTTCCTCCGCCCGGCCCAATTGTCCATAAGAATTTTTGCCCCAGACATAAAGATTTCCACTTTCCTTCACCAGCGCACAGGCGGTAACTGAAACGGAAAAATCCACAACGTCCCGTTCAATTTTCACAAAATGATCTACCTGCTGCTCACTTTGCCCCAATATCAGGCCATTGGTATTGTCACCCTTTGCCCAAAGCGTGTGATCGGTGGTGAGCAAAAAATAGGTCTTCCCCACGACCTGAATTCTTTCTACATTTTTATATAATACGCCGTTCTCATCCAGCGGCAAAAGATCCACCGCGCCAAATCCGTAAAGATCCCCGCTCTCTGTTACCACAAAATTATTGCCGTCACCACACCACACCGATTTTACTTTACCATTTATCACCGAAGGGCTCAGAAGCGTCCCAGATTCCGTATTCTGCTGACTGAGTGTTTTCTCATAGGAACGGTTGGCTGCCCAGATGGTTACACGATTGCCGATCAGCACACCGCCGCCGACCACCAAAATGCCGGTCAGCATGATCCAAACCGCGACCGGAGAGATGCCGGTTATTTTTCTTGCCAGTGCCCGCACAGGATTGGTTTCTCCGGTAACCCCTTTTGCATTGGGCAAAAAGCTTACTGCAATCAACCCTAAAAGACCAAAAAATAATCCCAGCCAGCCCCAGGCACGCCTGCGCCCTTTCAGTGCCGCAATCCGCACCGTGAAAAAAACACAGGTAACGGTATAAAAATAAAACACCACCACGCCGATGAGCAGGGCATATTTCAACAAAACCAGTCCTCCTATCCAATCAACCTCACATTTGATCGCCATGCAGCCAGCACGGATTCATATGACATTGGGTCCCTTATAATTTTTTGAACCATTAGACATTTTATCAAACCGGACTTCAAAAAGCAAGCCATCCCTGTTCCTTCTTGGAAAGCAAAGGGAAAAGGCGCCGCGTGATAGCCCTTGAAATCAAAGCGCAAATAAGCCCCAGGCACATCCCGGCCACCACATCGGAAGGGTAATGCACAAAAAAGTAAAGCCGCGAAAAACCCATTACGGCGGCAAACGCCAGCGCAGCAATTCCCCACCTGCGGTGATCAAAGAACAGCGACAGCGCTGCCGCAAAGGAAGAGGTGGTGTGCCCTGATGGAAAAGAATAGCCAAAAGGGGTGAAAATCAGCAGCTGAATCCCCGACTCTGCCAGATAAGGGCGCTCACGCTGCACCAGGTTTTTCAGCAGCACCTCACCAAACAGGAAACCAAGCAACAACGCGATCCCCATGGTGATCCCCGTGCGCCGGGTGCGGCGGAAGCAAAGGAGCACTGCTGCGATCACAATCCACCCGATGCCAAACTCCCCGAAATAGGTGACGCCGCGCAGGGCAAAGGTGCAGATCGGATTCAAAAGATGCAGATGAATCCAGTTTAAAATGGCAAAATCAATCTGTTGCAAGATTCTTGTCCTCTTCTTTCCTTACAAATGGAAATACGATCGTCACCACCGTGCCCACATTGAGCGTGCTTTCAATCTCAAGGGATCCGCCATGCAGCTTCATAATCTCATCGGAAACACCAAGGCCGATGCCGCTTCCCCGTTTTTGGCTCTTTCCCTTATAGAACATATCTTTGATATGCGGCAGATCTTCCTCACTGATTCCTTCCCCGAAATCCTGCACGATAAAAAGCGCCTGCTGTTCCACGATCCGGGCTGCAATTTCAATGCGCCCGCCCCGGAAGGAATGCTTGATGGCATTGTCGATCACGTTGAAAAAGACCTGCTTCACCCGATCCCGATCCACCAACGCAGGAATGGAATCCTCCTCAGGTACATATTCGATCAGCACCTGCTCGCTCTTGGCCCGCTCACTCATCATAAACACCGTTTCCTCAAATTCGGCAAGCAGATCACATTGCTCCACCATCAGCTTCATACTGCTGTTCTGAATCCGGGACATATCCAATAGTTCCTCCACCATTTTGGAGAGACGCTCGGTTTCACTGTAAATGATCTCCACACCGCGGCGGGTGGTACTGTCCATCCCCTCGCCCCCCGCCAGCATCGTCTCGGTCCAGCCGCGAATGGCGGTCAGCGGTGTGCGCAGTTCATGAGAGATGGAGGAAATAAATTCATTCTTGAGCTTTTCAGTCTGGGAGAGCTCCTCCGCCATGGTATTAATTGTCTGACAAAGATGGCCGATCTCATCGTTCTTTTCCGCCACTTTGACCCGGGCCGTCATATTCCCTTTTGAAATTTCTTCTGCCGTATCATTAATATAGCCCACCGGAAGCACAATGGATTTAATAAAATAAGTGCCGGTGAAGGCAGTTAGCAAAATGATGAAAAATCCGATGCTGATGATAATGAAATTGATGTTCCCCAACGCCCGGTCCACCTGCCGGAGGGACGACATCATCCGCACCGTTCCCACCAGAATCCCCTCATCGGTATAAAGCGGCATCGAAACGCTGACGACCCGCTCATCAGAGGCCTCATAATAACCGATCCAATGCGCGCTTTTGCCGGCACGGGACTGAATCAGGTCCGGCGTTTCGGTGACGGACTGAATTTCAAACCCCGTAGAAGAGAACACCAGATTACCGTTGGTGGAAATCACCTGCATCTCCATGGTACTCTTATCTTCAAAATCCTCTACCATCGCCATAAAGCTGGCCGAAACGCTGTGATATTGGGGGTAGATATACCGTTCAAAATATTTGGCCATATATTCCCCGCTGGCAGAAAGGGTGCTTACACAGTTTGAATAATAAAAGTTTTTGATGATGGCGCACATAATGGAGAACGCCAAAATGACCACCAGCAGCGTTACGCCGAATACATTGATCAGCCAACGCCGGGTGATCCCGGTGAAAATATGCTTCTGAATCAGGTGCATCAGGGAACGCCAGCGTTCCAGCAAGTGCTGCATCTGATCCTTTCTTTTTTGCCAATTTTCTTTATTCATTACCCCAGCGATACCCATATCCCCAAACGGTCTGAATATAAGTCGGATTTGAAGGATCGTCCTCTATTTTCAGACGCAGCCGACGAATGTTCACATCCACAATCTTATGCCGGTCTCCCCCGAAGTTTTCACCCCACACCTGTTTAAAAATTTCCTCCCGTGAGAAGGCTTTTCCGGTGTTTTCCAGAAAATGCTTCATCAGCTGGAACTCCACCTGCGTCACCTCCACCTTTTTGCCGGCCTTCTCCAACCGGCGGCTCTTGACATTCAGCAAAAAAGGGCCGTCTTTGAGCTCATCGCTGTTCTCCATCGCCACACCCTTCATCATCTGCACCCGGCGGTAAAGACTGTCTACCCGCACAATCAGCTCCAAAGGCGAAAACGGCTTTGCCACATAGTCGTCTGCTCCGTTCATCAGGCCGGCCACCTTATCGTTTTCCTGTGCTTTGGCGGTCAGCATAATGATCCCGATCTTCTGGTTGGAGGCGCGGATGGTCTTACAGACTTCCAGGCCGTCGATCCCCGGCAGCATCACATCCAGTACCGCAATATCGATATCATGATTATCGTCAAACAACGCCAGTGCCTCTTCTCCGGTGGCAGCTTCCACGGTTTCATAACCGGCGCGCCTTAAATTCAGCACCACAAATGCCCGGATGGCCTCTTCGTCTTCTAATACCAGAACCTTCTTCATCGTTCGTCCCCTTCCTGAAACATTAAATTAACGCACTGAACAGACTGTATACCTTGGTGTAGGTAATGCCCAAAGAATTTTCCGGCTCACAATAAACCGCATAGACATGATCGCTGTCGGTATACAGCTTGCGCCAGCCCTCCTTGCCCAAAGCCTCTGTATATTCGGATAAGCCATAGACCCGAACGGTAAACAGAATTTCTCCTTTTCTGGTTTTGAACTGAAAAGCCCTGTCATTATCTGCCGGCCGCTCCACCGTCACGGTGCCGTTCCACTCGTCCGGAAAGGCCACTGAAAATTTTTCAGTCATATTCACGAAGGCATAGGAAACCGGAGTCAGCTGCTTGCCGTTAAAGGAATTCCAATGGATTAAATATAAATGATCCTCCACGCCGTTCCGCAAATAAATCGGGAGCGCTTCCTCCATGGGCACCTCGGGCACCCCGTCGTGATTGACATCCTGGCAATAAACCGCGGTGTACCGCAGCGTACTGGAGCTGAGCTGGTTCAGCAGCTCATTGGTGAGCCGCCCCTGTTCATTGACCACCAACACCTCGGTGGCGCACTGTCCGTTTTCCAGCTGCTCATCCACATAAACCGCCGGCAGCCCCCCGGTGGTCTTACCCGACGCCACATTGAGATAAGAGGCCGAACGGCTGTACATCGCCACGGTATTGATGACGCCAATTTCACTGCCGGTATATCCCACCAGCGCTGCCGTAACAGATTTGGTCACGGTGTTGCGGTTCATCACCACCAAAGCCTCAGGACTGCTGCCCACCAATGTAAATCGTGTGTAAAGGCCGGTATAACGGCTCAACGCCTCTCCACCGGCGATCGAATAGATCTGATAGCTGCCGTCGGTATCTGTCAGATATTGCCAGCCTACGATCAGCTCCTTCATTCCATCCCCATCCAGATCTCCAAAAGCAACCCGCCCCACGGAGGCGGCGTCGCTCTGGCTTTTAGCCAGCTGCACCCATCCCTCTTCCTTGCTTTCCATCACCAGAAAGCCCAGCTTGCCTTCGGTGGTGGTGGGGCGGTAAAAGCAGATTGCCTCGTTCACGTTATCCCCGTTCAGATCCACGGAGATAATCCCGGTGCGGTAAGAACCCGCCTGCGGATAGACCAGCTCATAGCTTTCCCCCACCGCCGCTTTGATTGCCTTGGTCAATGCCTGACGGCCGGAAGAAAGCGCCGGCGGCGTCAGCATCCCGCTGAGCTCTCCGGTAAAGACGGAACAGGAGGACAACGAAAAAGCGGTCAGCAGCATCAAGAAAAATAAAACTGCTTTTCGTCTCATAAGCGCCTCACCTCCTGTCAATAATAGATATATTATACTATACTGTACAGGCAAAATGCAAGGTTTCCCAAAAAATAAAAAAGGTATTTACTTTTTTACCCAAATGTAGTATAATTCCAAATTGTCAATATGACCGGGCTTGGAAGACTTCGTTTTTCACCAGCGGCTTCTCAGCTCTGGCCGGACAGAAAATTAGAAAGGTGAAAAGAATATGCTGAAAAAGGAAATCAAGGATGCTGTGATTGCGGCCAATAAGCTGCATGACAAGGATACCGGCTCTCCCGAGGTTCAGATTGCCATTCTGACTGCGCGGATCAATGAGCTGACCGAGCACCTGAAGCAGAACCCCGGCGACCATCATTCCCGGCGCGGATTGCTGAAAATGGTCGGTAATCGTCGGAATCTGCTCAACTACCTGATCAAAACAGATATCAGCCGGTATCGTGTGATCATCGAAAAGCTGAACATCAGAAAGTAAACCCCGAAATAGGCGGAAGGGGCATCCCCCTTTTCCGCCTATTTCCCATTTTAATTCAAAGCGGGGCAGGCTTTTAGCAGTTAAATCAGCCACCTGAGCCATGTTCGGTCCGGATTTCTGATTTAAATGCTAAATCAGCTGCCTCACTGAAAAATCATTTTAGGAGGTATAGTTTATGTACGAAAACCACAAAATCTATAAAACGATTCTGGCCGGCCGCCCTCTGGTGGTGGAGGCCGGAAAGTATGCCCAGCTAGCAAACGGCAGTGTTTTGGTGCGGTACGGTGAGACCACCGTACTGGCTTCCGCCACTGCTTCAGCCAAGCCCCGGGACGGGATTGATTTCTTTCCCCTTTCGGTCGATTTTGAAGAGCGGATGTATGCCGCCGGCAAAATCCCCGGCGGATTCTTAAAGCGGGAGGGGCGTCCTTCCGAAAAAGCTATTTTAAGCTCCCGGGTCATTGACCGGTCCATCCGTCCGCTGTTCCCGAAGGACATGCGCAATGACGTGAACGTCAACCTGACGATCCTGTCGGTGGACCCCGACTGCATTCCAGAAATCGTGGGAATGATCGGCGCTTCGATTGCCCTTTCGATCTCGGATATTCCGTTTGCGGGCCCCATCGGCGGCGTTTCTGTCGGAATGATCGAGGGTGAATATGTGCTGAACCCCACTGAAGAACGGCGGGAGCAGTCTCTAATGGCGGTCACCGTGGCCTCTACTGAGAAAAAAGTCACCATGATCGAAGCCGGCGCAAAGGAAGTGTTGGAGGATCAGATGCTGGCCGGCATTATGTTTGGTCACCAAGCCAACGTGGAACTGATTCAATTTATTAAAGGCATTGTGGCGGAGATCGGAAAAGAGAAATTTACCTTTGACTCCTATGAAGTGCCGCACGACTTGTTTAACTCCATCAAGGATTTTGCCATTGAAGACACGAAGACTGCGCTTTATACCGACGATAAAGCCAAGCGGGACGCGAACATCAAGGCGGTGAGCGCAAAGGTGCACGAGCGGTTTGACGAAGAGCTGGGTGAAAACGCCTATCTCGTGGACGACTGCATGTATAAGCTGCAAAAATATATTGTCCGCACCTGGCTTTCCGAAGAAAGCAAGCGGGTAGACGGCCGGGGGCTCAACGATATGCGCCCCTTATGGGCCGAGGTGGACCTGCTGCCCCGGGTGCACGGCTGCGGCCTGTTTGCCCGCGGCACCACCCAGGTGCTGACTGTCTGCACCCTGGGGATGACCAGCGAGGATCAGATCCTGGACGGGTTGGACAGTGCCACCTCCAAACGTTATATTCATCACTCTAATATGCCGGGCTTTACGGTGGGCGAAGCGAAACCCTCCCGCAGCCCCGGGCGGCGGGAAATCGGCCATGGCGCGCTGGCAGAACGGGCGCTGGAGCCGATGATCCCCAGCGTGGATGAATTTCCTTATACCATCCGGCTGGTGTCGGATGTGCTGACCTCCAACGGGTCCACCTCCCAAGGCGCCATCTGCGGCTCTACCCTGGCGCTGATGGACGCGGGCGTTCCCATTAAAGCCCCGGTGGCGGGTATCTCCTGCGGTCTGATCACCCGGCCGGACGACAGTTTTATCACCATGGTCGATATTCAGGGCATTGAAGACTTCTTCGGCGATATGGATTTTAAGGTGGCTGGCACCAAAAAAGGCATCACCGCCATTCAGATGGATATTAAAGTCGATGGGCTGACCGAAGCCATCATTAAAGAAGCGCTGGAAAAGACCCGGGACGCCCGGTATCATATTCTGGATCAGGTCATCGCGCCGGCCATTGCCGCGCCCCGTGCCGAAGTCAAGGATACCGCGCCCAAGATCATCACCTTTAAGATCAATCCGGATAAAATCCGCGAGGTCATCGGTTCCGGCGGCAAGGTCATCCAAAAAATTGTGGCCGATACCGGCGCCAAGATTGATATTGAAGACGATGGATCGGTGTTCATCGCCGCCTCCAACCCCGCTGCGGGCAATCAGGCGCTGGAAATCATCAAGGGCATTGTGTTTGAACCGGAAGTCGGTCAGATTTACCGGGCCAAGGTCGTGAAGATCATGGACTTCGGCGCCTTTGTGGAATTTGCACCTGGCAAGGAAGGGCTGGTACACATCTCCAAGCTGGATAAAAAGCGGGTTGAAAAGGTGGAAGATCTGCTGAGCGAAGGTGACGAAATCTGGGTGAAGTTTATGGAAGTGGACGCCAAGGGGCGCTACAACCTTTCCCGGAAGGACGCACTGATCGATATGGAAAACGCGCAGAAAGAGCACCAGGGCGAATCATAAGGCGACAAAGGTGCAGCTCTTTTTTCAAAAAAGAGCTGCGCCCAGACTGTCAAAAAAGCCCGCACCGCAAAAAATAGAAAGAAAAAAATTGGTTTTCGTAAAAAGGGAAATTGTATCTCAAAAATAGATTCAGTAGCACAGGAAAAGAAAAAATGTGGCGTTTTGCCGCATAAAATCCACTTTTTTGCTTACGGCGTCCATGCCGCCTTACCGTATCGATATACGCCGACAGGCGGCATGTCCTTGTCTGCGTGCTCTTTAGACAGTCGCTCAGCTTGTCGAAAAAACGTTTTTCGACAAGCTGAGCATTGCTGCCCTTGCTCTATGGCAAGGGCAGCAATGCTTTTAGTTTAGTAAAGTTCTGGATTTCATCCTGATTCCCACGTCCTGTTTGCCGCAAAACATTCCTGCGGCAAACAGCTTTTTTCGTTTTGCGTCAAAGCGCCCGGTAAACCCGCAGAAAGAATTCTGTTTCGGTGGTCAGGGTTTGCAGTGCCGCCAGCTTTTCACGGTCGGCCGGCGCGGTTTTATAATAATAGGGTGTCATCTGAAACAGCGCCGCAATCTCCGCGCTGTTTTCCAGTGTAATCCGGTCCCGCAGCTTGACGGTTTCCACCAAGGAAAAGCGCTCCAGCGCCTCCGGTTCCTCCGGATTTGGCAGCGGCTTCTCATAAACCGCCCGCTTGAGTGCCAGGAGATGGGATGGCCCCGGAAGCACCCGGAACAAATACCCGCCGCGCCGAAGCACCCGATGGTATTCCGCAGCGGCAAGCGGCGAAAAAAGGTTCAGCACCCCGTCGGCCGCCCGGTCTTCCAGCGGCAAATGATAGCAGCTGGCAACCGCCAATATTAGCCGGTCGGAACGCTTTGCCCCCCATTTGAGGGCATCCTTTGAAAGGTCAAACCCCAGCACCACTGCCTGCGGCATCTCTTTTGCCACAGCGGCGGTGTACCAGCATTCGCCGCATCCGGCATCCGCAATCACGCTGCTTTTTTCGGTGTAAAAATACACTTTTTCAACCAATGCCCGCCGGAGCGGCTCATAATAACCCCGCTCTAAAAATGCAGCCCGGGCGCAGACCATTCCCCGATCGTCACCATGCACTTTGGAGGATGCGCGCTGGCTTTGCAAAAGATTTACATAGCCCTGCTTTGCCCGGTCGAACCGGTGCCCGGCGGGGCAGCAATACCGCGCAGACTCCTCCAGAAGACGCGCGCCGCAGACCGGACAGCAAAGCAAGCTCATCCCCATCGTTTCCCGATGTGGCTTTGAATCCGGTCTATAATCATCTCCAGCGCCACCCGGTTATGCCCCCCTTCCAGCACAATCAGATCCGCATGCCGTTTGCTGGGTTCCACATACTGCTCGTGCATAGGCTTGATCGCATGAATGTACTGTTCCATCACGGTGTTTAAATCCTGTCCACGTTCCACTTCCTGCCGGATCCTGCGCATCATCCGCACATCGGCGTCCGCGTCAACAAAAATTTTGATATCCATCAGCTCCAGCATTGCCGGGTCTGTAAAAATCAGCCCGCCTTCGACCAACACCACCGGCGTCGGCATCAAATGATCCGCCAGCGGCTCCCGCTCCAGCAGCGTGCGGCTGAACCTTGGGCAATCGATCGACTGCCCCTCCTTGAGCGCGCGGAGCTGGGCCGCCATCAGCTTGAAATCCAGGGCGTCCGGCCGGTCATAGTTCAGCTTCCGGCGCTCCTCCGGGTTTAACTCCGGGTGCACCTGATAATACCGTTCCTGATGCAGCAGCGTCACCTGCCCTGCAAACCGCTCGATCAGCTGGTCTGTCAGCGTGGTTTTTCCGCTGCCGGACCCGCCTGCAATGCCGATCATCATTACAGAATCCATTGGTTTTACCCTCCCACTCGTTTTATAATCAGCGGGCGCGCTTCTGGCAGCGCCTGCGCAAAGGAAAGCGCCGACAAAAAAGCGCGACGCGCGTCTTCCATCGTGTCTACCCGGTTGGTGTAAAGCCGCGCCAGCGGCTCTCCCCGGTTGGCAAAATCACCGGTTTTCTTCAGCAGCATGAGCCCCGCGCCATAATCAATCGACGCCTCTTTGGTCAAGCGCCCCGCCCCCAGCATCATCGCCGCGATGCCAATTTTTTCCGCATCCATCCGTGCGATATAACCGCTTTGCTCCGCCAGCACCCAATCGCTTTCCGCCGCGCCGGGCAGCCTTTCGGGCTGATCCAGCACCGTGCAGTCGCCCCCTTGGGCGGCGATCCATTCTTTCATTTTGGCAAATGCCATCCCGCTGTGCAAGGCTTCCTCCGCTTTGGCGCGGCTTTCCTCTAAAAGCCAGCCCCGGCTGAGCGCCAGCATCTCTGCCGCCAGCGCCAGACACAGGGCGGTGAGATCCTTGGGGCCCCGCCCCCGCAGCACCGCCACCGCCTCTGCCACTTCCAGCGCGTTGCCCACCGCGAAGCCCAGCGGCCGATCCATATTTGTGATCAGCGCTGCCATGCGGCGCCCGGCAGATTGCCCGATTTTCACCATGCAGTCGGCCAGCTGCTCTGCCTCCTCAGCCGTTTTCATAAAAGCGCCGCTCCCGACCTTCACATCCAGCACAATCGAGTGTGCGCCCGCCGCCAGCTTTTTGCTCATAATGCTGGAAGCGATCAGCGGCATGGAATCCACTGTGGCAGTCACATCCCGCAGCGCGTAAAGCTTTTTATCGGCGGGTGCCAGATTGCCGCTCTGACCCACAACCGCCACGCCAATTCTTTGCACCTGCTCCAAAAAGGCCCGCTCGTCAAGGACGGTGCGGTAGCCGGGAATGGATTCCAGCTTGTCAATGGTGCCGCCGGTGTGCCCAAGGCCCCGGCCGCTCATCTTGGCCACCTTGCCGCCCAGCGCCGCCACCAGCGGCGCCACAATCAGCGTGGTCTTATCCCCCACCCCGCCGGTGCTGTGTTTATCCACCGTGGCAGGGCCTAAAGCGCTCAAATCAACCTGATCCCCGCTTTGGGCCATCTCCATGGTCAAAGCGGCGGTTTCCGCTCCGTTCATTCCCTGAAAACACACCGCCATGGCAAAGGCCGCCATCTGCTCATCGGGAATCGCTCCCGCCGTGAAGCCGTGAACTAAAAATGCCAGCTCCTCCGCGCTCAGCGCGCCGGCGTTTTTCTTTTTTTCGATCAGGTCGTACATTCTCATTTTACATGTTCCCCCGTTAGCTGCGCCGGGCTGAAGCCCTTTGGCAGCAGATCCTGCAATAAAAAACGCTGTTCCCGCCGCGCATCGCCCAGAATCACATATAACCGGTCCGGCGCGCAAAACTCAATCATTGTCTGCAGGCACACGCCGCAGGGCGGCACAAAAGGTTCCGCCCGCTCTTCCCGCCCGCCGGCGACCGCAATCGCAACAAAGCTGCGCTCCCCTTCGCTGACAGCCTTGGCCAGCGCCACCCGCTCCGCACACAGCGTGGGGGAAAACGCGGCGTTTTCTATATTACAGCCGGTGAACACCTTGCCGCTTTTCCCCAGCAGCGCCGCGCCCACCCGAAAACCCGAATAGGGCGTATAGGCATTCCGGCGCGCTTCCAGCGCAAAATTCAGCAGCGCCCGATCAGTCATCGCATCCACCTCTCCTTCTGCATGAAGCCGCACGCAAAGCGGCTTCATGCCCCGTTTTATCCCTGCTGTATTTCCGTCTCGGCGGCAACTGCCAGCGCCAGCTCCACCATTTCGCCAAAGGAGCTCTGCCGCTCTGCCGCCGCGGTGGCCTCCCCGGTCACCAGCGAATCGGAGATCGTGCAGATGGCCAGCGCCCGCTTCCCGGCTCTGGCCGCAGTCATATAAAGTGCCGCCGCTTCCATCTCCACTGCCAGCACGCCCATTTTGGCCCAGACCGGCGTATCGCCTTCCCCATCGTCATAAAAGGTGTCTGACGACAGCAGGTTCCCCACATGAAAGGGAAGAGCGCGCTCTTCTGCAATTCGCCCCGCCGCACGCAGCAGCGAAAAATCGGCGATCGGGGCGAAGATACCCCGCAGATGAAACTGCTGCCCAAAGGCGGAATTGGTGCAGGCGCCGGCGCCCAGCACCAGATCTCTTACCCGCACCCGCTCGCAAAGCGACCCGGCGGAGCCGATCCTGATAATTTGCTCCACACCGAAAATATGATAAAGCTCGTGGCTATAAATCCCCATGGAGGGCATGCCCATGCCGCTGGCCATCACCGAAACCGGCACCCCGCGATACATCCCGGTGTAGCCCTGAACACCCCGCACGTCATTGACCAGACGGGCGTTTTCCAAAAACTGCTCTGCGATCCACTTAGATCGCAGCGGATCCCCCGGCATCAGCACCGTTTTGCCGAAATCTCCGGGCGACGCATCAATATGCGGCGTTGGATACGGGTTCATAGATCCTCTCCTCCTTGATTTGTTTTACAATAGCACTTGTGCCCAGCCGGCAGGCCCCTAACGCCAAAAAGTCTTCCGCGTCCTTCAGGCAGCGAATCCCGCCCGCCGCCTTGATTTTAACGCCCGGCGCCACATGCTTGGCAAACAGGGCAATATCCTCCCTCGTTGCGCCCCCGTTGGAAAAGCCGGTCGAGGTCTTGATAAAATCAGCGCCAGACGCGCTCACCAGTTCACAAAGCTTAATTTTCTCTTCCCGATGCAGCAGGCAGGTTTCAATGATCACCTTCAGCACCCGCTCCCCGCAAAGCGCTTTCACTGCGCGTATCTCGTCCAGCAAATCTGTCCAGCATTCCTCTTTCACCCAGCCGATGTTGATCACCATATCCAGCTCATCCGCCCCGTTTTGAATGGCGTCTTTCGCCTCGAAACACTTCACCGGCATCGTCATATATCCGTTTGGAAATCCGATCACGGTGCAGATGGGAACCCGCCCTTCCGCGAATGCAGAAGCCTGGGCCACAAAGGCGGGAGGAATACAAACCGATGCTGTTTGATAGGCAATGCCATCTTCCACGACATCCCTGATCTGTGCCCAGTCGGCCTCCGGCTTCAGCAGTGTGTGATCCACTTTACTTAAAAGTTCCGCGTAATCCATGGAGCTCCTCCTTATGTAAATGATTCCGCTTTGAGTTTATTTTATTATACTTGATTCCGCTTTGTTTTTAAAGTAGTTTACAAAAATTTAAAGGTTCTCCCCCCTAGCGACAAAAAACATGGCTGCAAAAAAGCTTGCAGCCATGCCGTTTTTAACTTGGATTTTACAGCGTTCCATCAATCTCCAGCAGCATTTCTTTTGCCCGTCGGATATCCGCGATCTGCTTTTCTCCGCTGATCTCCCGCTCAATCG
Organism: uncultured Eubacteriales bacterium; assembly: GCA_964428505.1. Lineage (GTDB taxonomy): Bacteria > Bacillota > Clostridia > Oscillospirales > QAKW01 > QAKW01. Next base: position 1,826 of record CAYRYQ010000024.1, on the reverse strand, counting down.
TAAAGGGGCCCCGATACCCCGCTTCTTTCAGCCGCTTCAGGATCAGCGGAAAATCGGCAAGCCCCTCTCCGGCCGGCGCCTCTTTGCCCAGATGCATGCCGTCGGTGGGATAAAAACCATCCTTGATATGCGTATCCCGTACATATTGGCCGAACACCAATACCGCATCCGCCGGATTGCCTTTTCCGTAAAGGATCAGGTTTCCGGTATCCAGATTGACGCCCACATTAGGCAGGCCGATCTCTTCGATCGCCCGCAGCACCGTTACCGGGGTCTCCTGCCCGGTTTCAAATAAGAAGGTCTGTCCGCGCTCCTCCAGCACCTTACAGATTTTGCGCAAAACCCCCACGGTTCCGCGAAAATCCGGATCATAATAATTTTCCGGCAAAAAGCCCACATGCGTTGCAATCTGGCGGACTCCGATTTTTTCCGCAAAGGCAGAGCCCAGCAGCAGCTCCTTTTCGCGGATCCCCCGATAAGCGGCAGGCACCAGCCCCGCTGTCAGCGGGCCGTAGGTGAAATTCCATTCCACCGGCCCGCTGTAACCACACCAAAGCGTGCTGATCACAATTCCCGTCTCCTGCACCGCGCGAAGCACCTCGGAAGCGAAAGCCTCCGTATAACACTCCATCTGCCAAACACTCAGCTGGCAGCTCTGCAGCTCCAGTTCCCTCAGCTTGTGCATTTCTTTTGAAATATCGGTATCGGGCTTCACCCCGATCATCGCGCCGATCTGCATGCTGCCACCTCCACCCGGGCGCCGCCCTGCCCGGCGCTCTCCATCAGCTTCTCCACCAGGAAAACGCTTTTAGCCGCGTCCTCCGGCGTGTTTTTATCGTTTTTGATTTTCCCTAAAATGGTATTTGCAAAGAAAAGAGATTCCTCCGCCATGCGGTCTTTCTGCTCCGTTTCCTGCACAAAGGGTTCCCCTTCTTCCGGGTAAACACGAATCTTTCCCTCTTCCATCACAACCGTGGCCCGCTCAAAATTCACCCGATACCGCATTTGAAATTTGCTGCTTTTGCTTTGCCCCCAATCCCCCGTAGCCGTAACCAGCTTATCCGGGTAAAGGAACGTGCTGTTGATGGTGGTGCAGCGCACCTTACTGTCGTTGGTCATGGCGCTGACCGCTTCCGGCTCGCCAAATAAAAAGCGGATCATATCCACATCGTGGATGTGCATATCCAGCGCCACCCCGCCCGCGCGGTTATAGTCCCGAAACCAGCCTTCAAATCCCCAGGCGGGCAATCCGCTCAGCCGGTCAAAATGGGCGGTTGTAACCTTTCCGTAACGTTCCTCCACCACCATTTTCTTCAATTCCGTATAAAGGGGTTCAAACCGCAGACACATCCCGATCATCAGCTGTCTGCCGCTCTCCTTTTGGGCCTGAAGCATTGCCGCGCACTCGGCAGAATGCAGCCCCATCGGTTTTTCACTTTGCACGTGGTAACCCGCCAGCAGCAGTTTCTCTGCATACTCCCGGTGCAGATAGGTTGGCAGACAGAGATCTACCCAATCCAGCCGCTCTTCCCTCAGCATCATATCCAAATCCGTATAAGTATGATAGACCACCGCATTTTCCCGGTCGCTGCCGCCCTGATTGATGGTCACGTATTTTTCAAACTGCTGCGGGTTGATATCACAAAGTGCCACCAGCTCCACCGGCGCACCGTCGGCCGCCAACCGTTCATAACCTCTTCGATGGGACCGGGCAATGCCCCCATATCCTAAAATACCCACCTTCAACATTTCTGATCGCCTCCGATTCCCTTGTATAATTAGTACATTTATGATACAATAGTTCTTGCAATAAAAAAATACAATTT
>CAYRYQ010000023.1:13305-22739 GCA_964428505.1 uncultured Eubacteriales bacterium | reverse complement strand
CTTGTCTGCGTGCTTTTTAAACCGTCTCCCCGCTTGCCGAAAAACGCGTTTTTTGACAAGCTGAAGCCCCGCTTCCCATTTGGGAAGCGGGGCCTTGATTTTGAATGGAAGGGGTCTTACGCCACGGAGGTGCTGCTGGTTCCACTGGTCGCGGTGGACGCGCCGGTACCGTCGTTGTCCAGCGGTTTCGGATTATACTCGCCATACACCGTGTCGACCTCTGTTCCCCAGTCGCCCGATAAATCCTGATTAAAATAGGCAACCAGATACCTGGTATAGGAATAATGGCTGCTTTTGATGGGCACCGGATTTTCCTTGTCGTTATACATAAAGCTCACGTCTCCGTTGTCGGACTTCGTCTGGAAATCCATGTAAAGCAGCTTCGCCAGAACTTTATAGGTATTGGTGCTGGTTTTTTCCGTGGCGGAAACAAACTCCAGATTGGCGATGTTGCCATAGAGCGTATCCACACTCTTGGTATAGGCCACCACGTCTTTTTTAACGGTTTCTTTCAGAGCGGATCCGCAATAAAGATGGGTATCGGCACCCAGCTGGAACACAATGTTGCCCACTTCCAGATAGGCGTCAAAATAGGCCGCATATTTGATAAAATCCATATTGTAGGTTGCGCCGCTGTCGGCCAGCGCGCTGGCATACTTGGAGCAGGCCAGAAACGCCACAAAGCTGGCGTCGCCGTCATTGGTAATTCCGCGCTGCTTGGCAATGGCGCGGCCCACCTGCATCGGAATCGCCACTTCCGGATAATCGGTGTTGATCAACACCTCGGAGGTCAGCGGGCTATAGATGCTGCCGATCCCCATCGCGGTATAAAGCGGCGAAAAGAGCAGTTTCTTCGCGGTCACCTTGCCGCCCTTCAAAAACGGATAATCTTCAGCCGCCTGATCAAAGCAGGCGTTCACAGCTTCGCTGATTTCCTTCACGGAGCTCCCTGTAGAAGCATAACGGGAACTGCCGGTCGTGGTATAATAAATGCTGGAAAGCCCCTCTACCGCCACCTGATTCAGCTGGTCGGAATAATAAATCATGGAGCTGTCGAGCGTTTCCTCCAGCGGGAGAGAGGGATAATAATCATCTTTCAGATAGGAATTATAAAGGCGCACGCGATTGGTGGTCACCCCGTAGCACATGGTGTAGATCAGGAAGCCGCAGCCAAACACCGCCAGCAGCACATATCCATACTGCACCCAGATCCCGGCGATCTTGTAACCATCCTTTTCCTTGATGGTTTTATAAACCAGAAATCCGGCATAGCCCAGAAGACCGGCCAGCACCAGCAGCGCCAGAATCTCCAGAAAGGAGAAGGGCAGCAGATTGGAAACCACGGTCAGGGCCCCACGCACCGCCTTGGAAACGGTCTTGGTCAGTGATTCGCTGATATCCTGCGACACCTGCGACAGAATATAAAGCACCAGCCCGATCACCCCCAGACCGGCGATGCTCCATTTTATAATGGAGAAGACCTTGTTGCCCATTAAGATCAGCTTCAGCTTTTCCTTTGTGGTATAAACCGGCTTGATGGATTCAAGGTCGGTTACGTCAAATTCCAGTCCGTTGTCAAATTCAGCCAAATCATCCAGAGTAAATTCGCCGGCAAGCGCCTCCAAATTCTCCATCTGCAAGCCTTCTTGCTTTTCGTTCTCAGCCATATGCGTCCTCCTCGCCCACTTAGGGATTATCTACATAGCTATATAGTACAATAAATTAGACAAAATTTCAAGTGCTTATTTACAATTTTTATACTTTTTTTAATAGCCGTTTCCGCTTTTTTTTATAATTCCGCCGCCAACCACAAAATTGTTCCAATAAATGACAGCGCTTTGCCCGGGCGCCGCTGCCAGCTTGGGTTCCGCGAACTGCAGCACCGCTTCCTCGCGGTTGAAAAGGGTGACCCGCACCGGCGTGTCCCGGTCCTGATAGCGCACCTTGGCCGTCAGATCCCCTTCGGGCAGCGGCACGTGCAGCACCATCCGGGAAAGAGAAACCTCCCGGGTTTCCAGCGCTTCCCGGGGGCCTAAAATCACCGCGTTCTGCGCCCGGTCGAGCCGGATGACAAAAAGCCGGTCTTCCGCGGCGATGCCCAGCCCCCGGCGCTGCCCCACCGTGTAATAGCAGAGCCCCTTATGGGTGCCGAGCACCCGGCCGCTCATGTCCAGAATCGGGCCCGGCGCCGGCTTCTTTCCATCCAGCTGCATCACCAGATCGCCCGGCAGCTGATCCGGATCCAAAAAGCACAGATCCAGCGAATCTTTTTTTTCGGCCACGGTCAGTTTTGCCTCTGCCGCAAGAGCGCGCACCTGCTCCTTGCTCTCCACCGCCCAAAGTGGCAGCAGCAGCCGGGAAAGCACCTCCTGCCCCAGCCGGTAGAGCATATAGCTCTGATCCTTTTGCTGCCCTTCCCTGCGGCGGATCAAAAAATGATACCGCCAGGCTTCCACCCCGGCATAATGGCCGGTGGCGATTTGTTCACACCCCAGCCCATCGGCCGCGTCCAGCAAGCCTTGGAACTTCACCGCGGGGTTGCAAAAAACACAGGGGCTTGGCGTTTCCCCCTGCCGGTAGCTTTCGGCAAACGGGTGCATGACCTCCCGCTCAAAACGGGCGGTGAGGTCCTTCACCACAAAGGGAATCCGCAGCTGTTCCGCCACGTTTCTGGCGGCCGCCTCCTCCGCTTCCTGCGGGAACATCCGCAAATAGACCCCGACTGGCTGCAGCCCCTGCCTTTGCAGCAGCAAAACCGCAACCGCGCTGTCAACGCCTCCGCTGAGCCCCACCGCGACCCGTTTCATTCTTCCACCTCAAACAAAATCCCCAGCGTACCGGGCCCGCAGTGGCTGGTGATCACGCAGCCGGCGTCGGTTTCAAGGATTTCGTCGAACACGTGCTGCCGTTCCACCGTGTGCTTCACCAGCTCCACCGTTTCCGCCTGACAGCGGGTATGGGTAATAAAGCAGCGGTTCCGCCGGATCTTCCCCTGATTCTGCTCCAGCATCTGCTCCACATAGCGCACAATCACCGCGTCGATTCCGCCCCGGTATTTTTCGCCCACGCCCATCGTTCCGTCGGCCACGTAAATGCGGGGATGGAGCTTCAGCAGATTGGCGCCCAGCGCCGCCACCGCCGAGCAGCGGCCGCCCATCTTCAGATAATCCAGCGTATCCACCACAAAGCTGGCCCGCACCAGCGGCACCCGCTTCCGGATCTCCGCTCCGATCTCAGCGGCGCTTTTTCCCTGCTCCCGCTTCTCCCAGGCATCCAGCAGCAAAAGAGCCGTGCCAGTGGAAAGGTTGGCGCTGTCGATCACCTGGACATCGCCCCCCACTTCCGCCGCGGCCAGCCGCGCATTCTGATAGGCGGCAGACATTTTGGATGACAGATTCAGGTGCACCACGCTCTTGCCCGCGCGCACCCACTCGGAAAACCGCTCCAAATAGTCGGCCACCGGGCAAGCAGAGGTTTTGGGCAGCTGCCTGTGTGCCGCCACATAGCGGTAGATCTGCTCCGGGGCAATTTCCTCCCCGTCTTTATATGATTCCTCCCCCAGATTCACATAGAGGGGAATGGTCTGAAATCCGTAACGTTCTTTTAAGGCAACAGATAAATCGGACGTACTGTCCGCCGAAATGACAATCTGATTCATTGTCTGCTCCTTTCTTTTCTTTGTTCAAAAATAACAACTATAATATACCTGATTCCGCCCGAAAAGTCAAAGAAATTGTTGATTTTTTTCGTAACTGGCTTTATAATTACAGTTGGAAAAAATTAAAGGAGGAACAAAACAATGCTCGTTTCTGCAAAAGAGATGATCCGCAAGGCTTATGAAGGGCATTACGCCGTCGGCCAGTTCAACATCAACAATCTGGAGTGGACCAAAGCGGTTCTGCTGACCGCGGAGGAGAACAAATCTCCGGTCATTCTGGGGGTATCGGAAGGCGCCGGCAAATATATGTGCGGCTTTAAGACGGTTGCGGCGATGGTCAACGCCATGATCGAAGAGCTGCATATCACCGTTCCGGTGGCGCTGCATCTGGACCACGGTTCTTATGACGGGGCAAAGAAGGCGATCGACGCCGGCTTCTCCTCCATCATGTTTGACGGGTCTCATTACGGCATTGAGGAAAATATTGAAAAGACCACCGAAATCATTCGTCTGGCCGCCGAGAAAAAGCTCTCCGTGGAAGCGGAAGTCGGCGCCATCGGCGGAGAAGAAGACGGTGTGATCGGCCGCGGCGAAGTGGCGGATCCCGACGAGTGCAAAAAAATCGCCGATCTGGGCGTGGATTTTCTGGCTGCCGGCATCGGCAATATCCACGGCAAATATCCCGCCAACTGGGCCGGGCTTGATTTTGTGGCGCTGGACAAGATTCAGGAAAAAACCAAGGGCATGCCCCTGGTGCTCCACGGCGGCACCGGCATCCCGGCAGACATGATCCAAAAGGCCATTTCCTTAGGGGTGGCCAAAATCAATGTGAACACCGAATGCCAGCTTTCCTTTGCCGACGCCACCCGCAAGTATATCGAGGCGGGCAAGGATCTCGAGGGCAAGGGCTTCGACCCCAGAAAGCTGCTGGCCCCTGGCTTTGAAGCCATCAAGGCTACTGTGAAAGAAAAGATGGAGCTGTTCGGCTCGGTCAACAAGGCCTGAGAAATCTTCAAGATCAAGTGTGCCAAAACCTTTGTTTTTTGGCATGCTAAAGCGTACCCGGATCCGGGTGCGCTTTTTATTTTTCATCAAAGTGCCAATCAGCCGGCGCAAAAAAGCGCCATCCGTCTTTTTCGTTTTATACTCATTTTTCTTCTTTCCCGCTCATAGGCTTGTACCGTGAAGGATGTGAATGAAGCATGAAACGAAAACGATGGATCGCGCTCTATCTGCTGCTGCTCTTCCTGCCCTATGTTTTGGTGCTGTTTCTGGGCAAAGCCGGTTTTTTCAATTCCAAAAAGAAGGAGGATACGCCACAGGGATACACCGTCACCCTGTATCACCACGGTACCGGAACAACAGAAACACTGGCGCTGAGCGACTACCTCTGGGGCGTGGTGGCGGGAGAAATGCCCGCCTCTTATCCGGAGGAGGCGCTCAAGGCGCAGGTGGTGGCCTCCTACAGCTATCTCTGCCACCGCAAGGAGACCATGGCCGCCCATCCGGGGGCGGATTTCGGCCACACCGGAGATATCTGCGACGATCCCAACCACTGCAAGGCCTATTGCTCCAAAGCGGAGGCCCTTTCCCGCTACGGGCAGGACTGGTACGACGCTTCGGAGCCGCGGATCAGCGCGGCCGTGAATGCCGTGCTGGGAGAAGCGGCCACCTATGACGGCAAAGCCGCCAACACGGTGTTTTTTGCCATCTCCGGCGGCAAAACCGAAGACGCATCGGACGTGTGGGGCGCCGCGGTTCCCTATCTGAAATCGGTGGATTCCCATTGGGACGAAAGCGCCCGCGGTTTTTCCTCCACCGTAACCTGCACCAAAGAAGAAATGCAAAAGCTTTTGGGTCAGACCGACTGCTCTTTGGGCGCGGTGACCCTCACCGCCGGCGGCTCGGTTGCCGCCATGGTGATCGGCGGAAAAAGCTATACCGGCCGGGAGCTGCGCGCCCTCTTCTCCCTGCGCAGCACGCGCTTTACCCTCGTTTGGAAAAACGACACCGCCTTCTTTTCGGTCAGCGGCTACGGCCACCAGGTGGGCATGAGCCAATACGGTGCCTCGGTGCTGGCGGAGGAAGGATATACTTACCGGGAAATTCTCGCCTATTACTATACCGGCATCACCCTTACCGAAAATTATTACGTTTAAAAATCTTTGATTGCATAATTTTGGCCGTTTTTGTCCATATTAGATAGCGAAGGCTTCCGAAAAAGCGAAACGCTTCCAAATATGAAAGGATGAAAGGCCATGAAGGAAAAAATATTGCATCTTTTGAAAACAAAGGGTTATTACATGGTGCTGGCCCTTTGTGTGCTCACGGTCGGAACGGTGAGTTTTCTTTCGTACCGGGCCGCGCAGAAGCAGCAGGCGGAAACGCCGCTGCCGGAGGGGGAAACCCAGGACGTGGAAAAAGTCACGCCGGACGTGCCCGATGAGCGGAACCCCGAAACAGAAGAAACCCCGGAACAAACGGAGAACAATACGAAAAACAACACGGCGCAGGAGACCAAATATCAAGCGCCGCTAAAAGGAGAGGTCATTGCACATTATTCCCCGGATACCCCGGTCTATTCCTATACTTTAAAGGATTGGCGGGTGCATAACGGGATCGATATCGCCGCGGCGGCGGGCACCAATGTGCAGAACGTGGCCGGCGGGCTGGTGGAATCGGTCACCAAGGATGATCTGATGGGCAACCTGGTGGTGGTGCGGCACACCGACGGCAAGGTTTCCCGCTACGCCTCGCTGGATACGGTTGCGGTATCGGAGGGTCAGGTAGTCGCCGCCGGTGACGTGATCGGCACCGTGGGCAGCTCGATGCTGCTGGAGTGCGGCGAAACCGCCCCTCTCCATTATGAGCTCTGGAACGAAAATAAGCCCGTTGATCCCTCATTTCTTCTGGAGAGTTGATTTTTTGCGCACCTTTACAGCGCCGGACCGGTCTTCTTCACCGGGCCGGTGCTTTTTTAAGTAACGGTCGTGCTTCATCCTTGCGCCGTCCGGAGAAAGCCGGGTCGGCAGCCCGCTTGCCACCTGCTCCCAGGATTCCCCTTGGAAATAGCGCCGCTCAAAAATCAGCCGAAGCTCCGGCTCCTGGATCTCGGCAATCAGCTTCGTCACCTCCCACAGCTCTTCCGCAAGCTGGGCCGTCAAACGCTGCAGCCGGCGTTCCAGCGCTTCCGCTTTCCATCCCGCACTTAAAATGGTGCAGCCACCCGGCCTGCAATGCCCCGGCAAAAGCGCCAGCAGCTGCCGGTATTCCTCTATTTCACACCGTAAAACCCGCACATCAGCCAATTTCATTTCGCCACCTCCTCCAGCATTCCCGCTTCTTTGCAATACGGACATCCCTCAAAAATTGCGCCCCGCCGTTTAAAGAGCCCATAGCGCTCCTCCAGCCGGATCGGCTGGTCCAAAAAGCGGGTGCAGTTCCTACAAAAGTACATCAATTGGAAACACCTCCTCAAAACGGCAGGCCAAAGCAGAGCAAAGGCGCAGCCCCACGCGGATCGAAGGATACCCGCCGGTGCGCTCCAGCATACAAATCGTGCTGCGGGACACCCTTGCCCGCGCCGCCAGCTCCTGCTGGGTCATTCTCTGCCGGGCACGAATCCAATAAAGTTGGTTATACATCCTGATTTTTCTCCTTTTCTGATGCTCAAAAACAGCCGTTGTTCTATTCCTATTGTTACCACACTTTTTGCCGAAAGTAAAGAAAAACAAATTGACTTTTTTCGACAAACCGAATAAAATGTTAGGCGTGAGGTGATTTTTTCCATGTCTTTTGTCGAAAAAAAATTAAACGAAATTCCTGTATATGAAGGCCCGATTTTTACCGTTTACCGGGGAACCGTGCAGCTGCCCAACGGAAAGGAAGCGCGCCGGGACCGGATCGCCCACCATGGCGGCGCCGGCATTCTGGCCCTCAACGAGAAAGGCAACCTCTATCTGGTGCGCCAATACCGCTACGGGGTGGGAAAATCCTTGCTGGAGATTCCCGCAGGCAAGCTGGAGAGCGGCGAAGACCCCCGGGAGACCGCAGTGCGGGAGCTCACCGAAGAGATCGGCTTTTACCCTTGCAAGGTGACGCCGCTTGGTCACATGGAGCTTTCCCCCGCCTATCTGGGAGAGTTGACCTATCTGTATCTGGGCGAGCAGCTGACGCCGCAGAGCGCCCCGCCGGACGAGGATGAATTTTTAGAGCGGGTGGAGCTACCCTTTGAAGAAGCGCTTCAAATGGTATTGCGCGGCGAAATCACCGACGGAAAAACCCAAAACGCCATTTTAAAAGTGGCCCTTCTGAAGCAAAGCGCAAAATAGCGCGCCTTGCGGCGGAAGCCTGTCCGTCGCAAAATGGGCTTTCACGCCGGAACCAAAAAGGTTCCGGCGTTTTGTTTTGTCTTTGGCACTTCGTGGCTTTGGCACTTCGTGGCTTTGGCACTTCGTGGCTTTGGCACTTCGTGTCTTTGGCACTTCGTGTCATTGACACTCAGCCCTTGAGCCGCCACAGAATCAGCGCCAGCTCTGCCCGCGTCACCGCGGCATTGGGGCGGAAGGTCCCCTCGGGATCGCCCATCATCAGCCCCTGATCGCTGACATATTCGACCGCTTCAGCGGCCCAGGAGGGAATCTCCTGTTCATCTTTAAAACGCACCTCGTTCACCTCCTCTGCCTGCTGAAAATCCTCTGAATGATAAGTACCCAGTGCGTTGGGAATGCCCAGATAGCCGGTCGGATCGATGACCGTGGCGCCCTGCTGCAGCTGATAATGCAAATGCCGCCCGGTCACATTGCCGGTGGCGCCCATCGTCCCGATCACAGTCAGCGGCGTCACCTGCTGCCCCGCCGAAACGGTAACGCTGCCCTTGACCAAATGACAAAAGATGTGGCGGCGCCCTTCGCTGTCGCCGATGGAAACATACTGCCCCCATCCGGAGGCGTCATAGGATACGATCCGCACCGTGCCGTAACAGGTGGAAAAGATTTGTTGATTGGCGCAGATCAGGTCGATCCCCTGATGCCCGTGGGCCCAATAGGGCCCGATCTGCCCATAGATCGCGGTAACCGAAAAGGTTCCGCTGACCGGAAGCTTTGTCATACGTTCTTACTCCTTTGTTTTGTCTTCTTCCGCGCTTTTCAGCACCGCAAGATAAGCATCTGCCTGCAGTGCGGGCGCGGTAAAGCTGTTGTTTTTCCACCAAGCCCAAAGGCTGGCCCCGGCGCAAAACAACGAAGATAAAAGCGTATAGAGACTGTTTTCACTGAACGGAAGCGGGTTTTTCCCCGCGGCGGTCAGGATCTGGTTGAATAAAGTCACCACCAGAATAATCGTTCGGATCCAGGTTTCACTGCTGATTTTCTGCATCAGGCTACCTCCTTCAAAATTGTAAAAATATTGACGCCCACCCCGGCACACAGCAGAATCAGCAGCCCGATCCCCAAAAACCGCAGCATGGTTTTTCCTCCCTCGGATTCGAGAAAGGCGAAGGGACGGCGCTTTTCCAGCTGCTCCAGACGCCGGTCTTGTTTTTCCAAAAGAACGCTGACCCGGTCAAAGGCGCCGGTGAGCTGCACGCACAGCCGGGTCAGATCCTCAATTTTTTGTCCGTGCCCATCCAGCCGCCGCTCGGCCATCTGCTGCACCCGCTCCAGCCCGCCGCTGCGGGCGGAACAGTATTCCCGGGAGACGGCGGATCCCGGCATCAGCGGCCCGCCGCCTGATCCTCGCGCTGCCATTTCCGTTTCAGCTGTGCCAGGGCCAGTTG
>CAYRYQ010000023.1:0-13295 GCA_964428505.1 uncultured Eubacteriales bacterium | reverse complement strand
TCATAATAGTCCTGTTCCTTTTGCGCCGCGGTCTGTGCGCTCTTCTGCGCCTGCAGGTCCTCGGCGGCCTGCTGCTCATAGAAGGTCTGATACCCCTCCCCCAGCAGGTTCGCCAGTTCCTTTTGCAAGGAAGCGGTGTCCGCCGCCGCGTCCGCCCGGGCCTTCGTCTTTGCGGTTTCGTTCTCCGCCAGATCGTTCTGCCGGTCCAGCAGCGCCTGATAGGCATTGGCGGCGGCCTGATTCAGCGCCGAAGCGGTGATCACGTCGGCAAGCCCCGTGCTTTGCAGGCCGCGGGTCAGCAGCCCCTCCTCCGCCAGCCGCCGGGTGTTCCAGGCCGCGCTGCGGGCCGCGCTCTGATTGGCCTCTCCCTGGGCGTTCAGCTGTTCCTTTTCCTGCCGCAGGGCAGAAAGCGTGCTGTCATACCCTGCCGCAATGGCGTTCAGTCCGCCGGCGGCATAGCCGCCCAGCAGCTCCTGATAGGCGTCATACCCCTTCGGCGCCGCGGCGCTTTTCAGCAGCTGATAGCTGCCTCCGTCCTCCCCGCCGGAATATCCGGCGGCGCGGCGTGCGCTTTCGGCCTGCGCGTGGGCATTATCCATGCCCGCCTGATCGCTCCGGGCCGCCGCCTCCCGGTAGGCCTGCCTTGCCTGCTCCACCTGTGCTTTCTGGGAGGCGGTCAGCAACAAATCATCAATCGTGGTCATTTCCGCGTCCCCTCCCTTATTCCTGATCCCAAACCGGGGTCACCCCATCGGGCAGCGCCGCCTGCAATGCGCTTGCAGTTCCGCAGAAAACGCGGCCCGTATCTAAAAAGAAAGCGAAAAAGCGCTCCCCGTTTGGAAACCTCTGTATCGACTTGATCACGCAGGCCATATCCAGCCGCGGAAAAACCGACAGCTGATTCAACTGGGCTTCGGTGGCGGCCTTATCGGCCTTTTCGCCCACCGCCCCCTGCACCTGCGTCAGGGTCTGTTCCGCTGCCGCCAGCGTCTGGCCCAGCGTGCCGGTCTCGCTCTCCAGCGCGGTCTGCCGGCTTTCCAATGCGGTCTGCCGGCTGTCCAGCAGCGTTTGAAATTCATCCGTTGCCTCCTGCATTTGCGCCAGCGCGTCATCCAGCGCGGGCAGCAGCCCATTCAGCTTTTCCCGAATATCGCTGCTGTCCAGCCGGTTCTTCATTTCGTCTGCCGAAAGGGTCGGCCGGTCGGGCAGCGTGGTCACCTGCTTTGCCGCCAGCTCCTCTTCGGTAAATTGTACCGATGTGAAGGTACTCATCGTATCGTTCCTCCCGTTTCATAAAGTAGTTTAAGCCCAAAGAGCCGGAAGCCGCCGCTTTTCCAGAAGGAAAGGCGGATCCGGAAGGCGTTGCCGGCCACCCTGCGGGGCAGCAGGGAGATGAATCGGTCCTCCCCGCCCGGATCAAAGGAAAAATGCTGAAAATCCAGCGCCCCGAAATCCAGAAGGCTCACCGATGCCTCCCGCTGCGCCGCCAGCCCTTTTTCCTGATAAAGCCGCAGCGAAAGACCGCCGCCCGGCGCGGGGCGCACCCCGGCATAAAGCGCCCGGAGCAGCACGCGCCGGTCAAAGGAATCGGTGAGCGACGGCGTTTCCCAGTAGGCGTCATAGTCCGCGGTGTCATCCTGCCATCCGTCGTCAAAGGCGAAAACGGCCCCGTCGGCGCTTCCCAGATACAGCCGACCGTTTTCCGAAAACAGCGCCCGTATGGAGTGGGAAAACCGCCATTTCAAAAAGCGGCAGCTGCCGCCGCTGTCGCGTTTGCCGTCGGTGATCAGCGCCACTGTGCCGAAGCAGAGCAGATAGCAGCCCCGAAAGCGGCAGGCCACCGCCTTATCGGAGGCTGCCTCATCGTAGGCCGCTACCTCTTCGGAGAGCAGCGTTTCCAGCAGCGGATCCACCGCCTCGCTGCGGCGGATGGTCTGGTTCAGATTGGTCAGCTCATCCGAAACGCTCTTCACGCCAAAAAGTCCGCGGCGGGAAAGAAAGCAGGGCTCATTGCCCGCCATTCCCACCGTATGCCCCGAAAGGCAGCCCTCCTGGGCCGCCCCGGCCTGCGAGGGGTAGGCGTCCACCTGATAGGCTTCGCCGCTCTTCGTGGCCCCCAGCGTTACCAGCTGATGGGAGCGGAAAAAGACCGCCGGGCCGTCGGGATCGTTTTTCAGTACTGCCAGCCGCCCGTCGGAAAGGCGGCAGTAGCCGGTCACCGGCGTTTTGGCATTGCCCAGCAATTCCCGGGAGGTCTCGTAAAAGCAAAGAAAATCGTCGGGCGCGCTGAAGGCGTCTTCCCCCGGTCGGTCCCAACTGCCGCCCAAAAAGAGCACATTGTCGGCGCCATCGGGCCCGTAAAGCCCCTGCACCCGCGCATGATCCAGCGGATCCGGCGGCTCCTTGTGCACCCCGTAGGTGATCCGCACATTGTCCATCCCGTCATCCGCCACGGTATAGTTCCCCTGCGACATCGCGCAGATCCGGCCGTTTGCATCCAAAGAAAAAGCCTGCCCCGCCCGGATTTCAAAAAGGGTCAGGCGGGCAAAATCGCCCTGCGGCTGCAAGGTCCAGTCTCCGCTGACGCCGTAATTGCGCCAAACCCCGTTCTGATCCCTCAGCTGCACCTCCGGCGGAATTTCATCGTGAAACGCCCCGTAAAGGCAAGTCAGCAGAAAGGCGCTGTGCGCCGCGCCGCCGTCTATATAAAAGCTTTCACAGCAGAACTGGGAAAGACGGTTGGCGCCCTTGGGATCCACATCCGCCGCCGCGCTGTCCGGCCGCTTGGCCACCGCCGTAAAAGGAACCGTGGCATAAAAGACCGGCCTCTCGCCGGTGAGCACCGCGTCCATGGTGCCCGCCCCCCAGTCGGCGTCCGCCACCGGATGCAGGGCCTCGCCGTCATAAAAGAGATAGCGCAGTCCATCGCTTAAAAACAGGATATCGGTTTCCCTGCTTTCCCGCGTCCAGGCGGAAAGGGTGATCCCCGCGCAGCTCCGCTTGATATAGCGCTGCCGGCGCACCACCCCCATGGAGCGTTTGTCGTTCATGCTTTCGTCCAGCAGCTTCGGATGCAGAAATTGCGCGTCGGTTTCATAAAGCGCGTTCCCCGCGTGCACGATCCGCCGGTCTCCATAGGCGAAAATCCCGTTGATCCGCCCCGCAAACGCGCCGCGCTTCCGGTAGCCCGGCCGGGCGCAAAGGCCCTCCCCCGCCCAGATCAGATTTTCCGTGTCCACGGCGCGGGCAAAGGAGCGCCCCAGCGCGCCGGCCGCAAGATCCAGCCCCCAGAAGCCCTCGTCGACCCGCCGGGCCCGGGCGGCGGCACGCTCTGCCGCCCGGTGAAACGGCAGGCTCATAACACCCCACCGCTTTCCACCATCGCCGCGGGGCGAAAGCCCAGCGCCGCCCCCAGCTTCACGTTATATTGCTCCATCAGCTGGTTATAAAGGGGAATATCCTCTCCCATCACATAAATTGCGGCGCAATAAAAGGGCAGCGCCCGCTGCACATCCTCGGGATAAGGCAGAATATCGCTCTCCGCAAGGGAAGAAGCGGCGGGCGGCACCCGGTAATACACCAGCGTATACCGCCCGTCGGGCCCTACAATTTTGCCGTCAAACAGACAAAGGGGCACCCGCTTGCCCGCAAAAAAGAGCGCCCTTGGGGAAAGCACTGCTTCCGGCAGCGCCGCCTCCCCATTTTCCAGTGTAATTTTACACCGTGCCTGAACCGGAAAGGTGCGGGCCAGCTCGCCCATCACGCTGTCCAGCCCCGCCAGCAGCCGCTCTTTCCGGCTGCCATCATCCGGCTCTGCTTCCGCCGCGCCCGAAAGGGACGCGGCCCGTTTTAATAGTTCTTGAACAGTCATCGTCTACACGTCCCTCCCCGGCTTTGCCCTTAGCGGAGCGCGATCACAGCCGCCAGCGCGTTGTAGTCGCCGTCGAGAACGATATAGCCCTTGTCTTCCCCCTCGGTCTGGAGATAGAGCGCCGTTTCCACCCAATACAGAGCCGCCGTGCCATAGGGGGCGTGCAGTTCCCGGCGCGGTCCCGCCATGGGCCCGCTTCCTTCCCTCAGTGCAACGGTCGCGTCGCAGCCGTCCGCGCTCAGATACAAAAGCAGCGCCGTCTGATCCTCCGCCACCGGGATATTGCGCTGTGTGGTCAGGTCCATGGTCGCCGGCAGATTCACCCATTGCCCCGGCCGCAGCACCGCCTGGTTTAAAACTTGATTTCCCATATTGTTTATTCTCCTTCTTGTTTATTTATGCACTTTGACGACCACCAGCTCCCGGGGCCGCACCACCCTGCCGCCAAAGACATTGAGCCCCTTGATGGCGTCGGAAAAATATTTTTCCGGGCGGTAGGCCTCGGTCTCATCGATGGCGGAGGCAAAGGCGATCGCCTTGTTGGTGCGCACCAGCAGATAGTCGTCAGTGCCGTCGTTATAGAGGTTGTTGCTCAGAATGACCCGCGCGCAGTCATACATCCCCACCACGCCCCTTGCGATCAGCTCATCATTGTTGGTCTTGAGCTCGGTCAGCGCGTCACGGAGCAGCTGATAAAAGAAGGGCGACACGGTGATGCTCACCTGATCCGACACCTCCACATCATGCTCTCTCAGCTGCAGCAGCGCGCTGTCCACCAGCTTTTTGGCGTCGGCGGCGGTGGCCACCTTGGTGGACGCGATGGAAAAGGTTCCTTCCCTGGCGAGCAACGCCACATAACGGTCCCGGGCGGCAGCCATCTTGCGGCTGGCCTCCTCCAGAATCACCGGCATCAGCGCGGGATTTCCCTGCAGCTTATCCAGATCCTCCACCATGAAATTGAAGGCCTTGGCCTGATCCACATCCAGAAAAATGCTGCACCCGTCGATGGTCTGGGGGGTGCTCATCCCGGCCGAAGCGTCATAATCGAAAATATCCGGGGCAACCGCGCCCAGAATCTTCACCCGGCCGCCCAGACGGGCTTCTCCTTCAAACTGGCGGTTGCAGTCCTCCACCAGCTTGCATCGTTTTTCCAGCTCGGTCTGGATGAAATGGCTCCAGATCGTGGGTTTGAAATTTGCATAAGACATAATTTTTTATCTCCTTAATTTAGACAGGGAGGACAACGCCTTCTGAAACACACGGGGATCCTTCAGATCCTGTTCCGTCAGACGGTCCAGCTCCCGGGAGGAAAAATAATGTTCGGCTCCTCCTGCCGATTTTGCGCTGACCATGTCACCGGGGAGCGGGTTTTGGCGCCGGTCGGTGGCCTTTTGCGCTTCATAGGCCACCACCGGATCGATCAAACCGCTTGCCATCAGGCGGCAATAAACCTCCCCCACCTCTTTGGGGTCTTTTGCGGTCAGCTCGGGATACGCCTCCCGCACCCGGTCCAGATCCTTGCGAAACCGCGTCTGCTCCAGCAGCTGCACGGCTTCTCTTACCAGCGGATGCTCCAGCACCTGCTCCTTGAGCGCCTGTTCCTTTGCGCTCTCCCGCAGCGTGCGGCCATGCTCCTGCGCCGCCCGGCGCAGCGCCGCGTTGTGGGCCCGCTCCTCCGGCGGCATTGCCTGCTTTTCGGCCTGCTCTTCCGCGCCGGCGGCCGCCGGCGCCTGGTTCTGTGCGTCTGCCTCTTCCGCCGCGACCGCGGCGGTGTCCAACATTTGCTCGCTCATGCATGAACCTCTTTCTCCATGTTTGCGCTCTCGGTGCGTCTGGTGTTGCGATTTTTGCGCTGTTCGCCTGCGATGGTGCCCTCTTTTCTCAGGAATCGGCCCGCAGCGGCGCTTGCCGGGCGGCCAGAATCGCCTGCAGCTTCTGCCTCGGCGCGCTGGCGTCGTCGTCCAGCGCCTCCACATATTCGGGGAAGGTGATGAGCCCCGCGCTCAGCAGATTCTGCAGCGCCTGTTCCTGCGCCAGCTTGGAAAAGGAATTGGCCGGGGAAAGATCCACCCGGGCCCTTGGGTGCAGCGCCTGCAGCAGCTTCGCGGGGATTACTGTTTCGCCCACCGGCAGCCCGGCCGGGTGATAGGCCCGCAGCAGGTCATACCAGATCAGCGCCACATCCTCCACAAACCGGGCCAGCCGGGCCACCGCGAAATTCAGATTCAGGGTGGCCGCGTCCCGCACCGCCACAATGGCGGCGCCGCTGGCCTGCTCGGGATTGATCTGCCCGGTCACCGCGTCGCCCGCGCCCGAAAGCTCGCGGGTGGTGGAGATCATGCCCGCCATAAACTGATTGGCCATGGCGTTGATCCCGGCCGGCTGCACATAGGAGATCAGCTCACCGATCCGCACATTGGGGTCGTCCACCGCGATGGAGGCGCCGATCTTCTCGATATCCTCCACGTTCTGGATCCTGGGCGCGTTATAGACCAGCTTGGGAAAGGCAAAACGCTTAACGGCAATATCCATCCGGGCCAGATTCTTATTGATGGTGATCTGATTGGCGATCAGCCCTTCCACCGCGCCCCGCCCCCGGCAGGAGCCGCGGCGCCGGGCCCAGATAAAGGGGGCGATCGGGTAGCGGGTCACGCCCTCCAGCACCGTTTCGGGCCGGTAGAGGCAGCCGCGCACCGCCTGGCAGAAGCAGACGTTGCCGTCTTTTTTGTAAAATTTCAGAAGCGACGTGCATTTAACGTTTTCCGGCAGCTCGTTTTCCGGCATGCAGTCGCTGCCGGTTTGCGACGCGCTGTTCCGGTCGGCCGCAATGCGCTGCACCTCTTCCTCCGGGATTCCGGCCGCCCGGGCCTCCTGCCGCACCGCCTCCACCGGCCGCCGCTGCACCACCAGGATATAGCGCTGCGCTTCCAGCTCCTGTTCCTGCTCGTCGGCAAAAATCAGATCGGCGCTGTCCAGCACCTCGCTTTGCAGCCGGCCGTCCCGCATAAAGAAATAAAGATAGGAAGCGCCGGTCACACAGCCGTCCTCCACCACCGCCCAGCATTTCTGATCCATCTGGTTCTGCTCCCAGAGCAGCCGGGCGTTCTGGTTCAGCAGCGCCGCCGCCTGCCCGCTCAAGGGGGCCAGGGCGGGCTGATCCGCAAGGTCGAAGCGGTAGCTGATGGCCAGATGATTCTGGGCCACCACCGCGGTTTTATACTTCACAATGGGTTCGATAATGTTGTAAACCGGCAGCCGCTCCCCGTCGGTGGGCAGATAGCGCCACTGGTCGCCGGCGTAAAACCGGTGGCATTCCTCACCCCGGTCATAAAAGCCGTCCCGGGTCAGAAGGGCCTGCCCCGCTTCATATTCCCGGAAAAGCTGCTCACTTCCCTGTTCCATAAGGCTCCTTTCTGCCGTCATAGGCGTCGATCCGCTTGAGCAGTGTGTCTTTTGCGGGCTCTTTGGTCAGGGCAAGACGGCCTCTGCGGGCGGTGGAAAGACCGTCCGCCAACCCTAAGCGGTAGCAACTCACCGCCAGGCACAGCCCCAGGATAAAAACCAGATAGTTCATAAAATCAGCTCCTTTTGATAGCCGCCCAGCCCGTTGGGCCTTGAGGGCGGCGGCATCTTTTTTTTGCCGGGAACCCCGGCCACAAAATAGCGCAGCGCGTCCGGCGCATGGGTCCACTCGTGGGGCTTTGTGGCGCAGTCGCCCGGGCAATGGGGATCCCATTGCAGCGCGGGCAGGCAGCGGATCAGGTTCCGGCAGGTGGAAAACACCCGCAGCCGGGGCCGCCGCACGCCGTCCCGGTCAAAAACCGGCAGCAGCAGCTCGTTGAGCCACGCCCAGCCGGCCGTCCGGGCGGCGCTGACCCGGGTCAGGGGAAAGCCTCCCTCCCGGAACAGATCGGCAATCGACCGCCCGCTGTCCTTCTGGCGGCTCCAGAGATCCGGCGGGGCAAACACCGCCGCCGGCTGCTCCCCGGTCTCCCGGATCCGCCCCGCCGCCTCTGAAACCAGCAGCCCCGGCTCATAAACCTCGTGGTAAACGTAGTAAAAGCCCTGCTCGTCCTCCGCCACAAACAGCCCCGCAAACATATCAAGCCCATAGTCGATCGCCAGATACCGCCGCCACCCGGGTGGCACCGGGAAGGGCTTTGCCACATGAAGCGGAACGCTCCACCGGGTGAAAAAGCGCCCCTCCGTGAGATCCCAGTCCCCCTCCAGCAGCGCCCGGCGTTCCCGGTCGGGCAGCCGCCTTAAGCGGTTGAGGTAGCCGGGGTCGCCCCGCATTAAAAAGCGGTTTTCCTGCACCCTTGCGGGAATAAACCGCCGGGATCCCAGCGCGTCTTGAATCAAGGTGTCGGGCGGCGCGGGATCCACAAACCGGGCCTTGACCCATTGGTGGCCGAGCCCGCCGGGATTGGTGCTGCTTTTCATCTGCCGGGGAAAGGGCGCGGCCCCTCTTAGGCGGGACATCAGGTAAAGATACATCTCTTCGGTAAAATGGGTCAGCTCGTCAAACCGGATCACGTCGTATTCCGCCGACTGATAGCGGTAAACGTCTCGCTCGTCTCCGCAATAGCCGAAATCCAACACCGAGCCGCCCCGGAACACCCCCTTATGCTTGGAGGAAAAATAATGGTAAATCCCTCTGGGATAAAGCGCTTCCGCCGCCCGGATCAGGGAATTTTCCAGCTCCGGCAGCGTCCGCCGCAGCAACAGCTGATGCGAGCCAGGATAGGTCAAGGCGTAAACAAACGCGTCGATCAGCTGGCCATAGCTTTTGCCGCCGCCCGCCGCGCCGCCAAACAGGATCTCGTCCTCCCGGGCGGTCAGGAATTGGTATTGCCGCGGGGTAATCTGAAAGCTTAGCGGCTCTTTATTCATCCCCCAAGACTCCCTCGTCATCTTCCCGCAGCGCCCCGATCACCCGAATCTCCACCGCCGCTTCCTCCTCCGGCCCTTCCGTTTTGGTCAGCTCCCGGATCAGCTTGATCGCGTCCATGCCGCCTTCCGCCGCCTTGCGTGCCAGCGCTCTGGCCGTGCGGGTGCAGGCCGATTGGTTTTCCTCCTCCAGTGCCTGCTCCAGCTCGGTCATGGTCATCGTGCCGGCAACAGCAAGTTCCCGTGCAAGCTGCTCCATCAGATTCATGGATGGCTCCACCTCCTTCATGGCTTTAGTATAGCGAAAAGGCGGCGCACGGAGGAGAACAGGTTTTTTTCTTGCAAATGACGACCGAATTTGCTATACTGAGAGAGAAGAAAAAAATTGTTTTTTGGCGAAAAAGTCTGATTCCCCGCACACCGGGCCTTCCGCGGCGGCCCGCTTGGTCTGGCGAATGCTGTCGGAATCGGTCGTTTTTCCCGCTTGAGGCAAAAAACATGAAAAACGGGATTGACAAACCCCGCCCCCATCGTGCACAATATAAGTAAGGCCTCATAAATTGATCAAACGAGAACCTGCATTTTTTAAAAAGGAGCCAATGATTTCATGAAAAAAGCGCTGTCCCTGATCCTTGTTCTGTTCCTGTTCTGCGCCGTTCCTGTCTATGCTGCGGCAGACGGCGACATTCAAACCTCCCTCTCTGTCACCCCGCCCGCAAAAGTCTATTATCAGGTGGGCGACGCGATCGACTACACCGGCGGGCTGGCCACCTATAAGGCCCAGACCGCCTTTTTCTACACGCTTTCCGCCAATAACTGCGCGGGCTTTGATTCCGCCACGCCGGGCAACAAAACGGTCACCGTGTCCATCAATGGCCTGAAGGCCTATTTCCGGGTGGTGGTCTTCAGCAAAGAAGAACCCATCACCGGGATGACAGATATTAATTATACGCACTGGGCCTATTCCTTGCTGGGCCCCTGCATGAAAGCGGGCTATTTTGAAGGCAACGGCAACGGCACCGTCACCCCCGACGCCGCGCTCACCCGGGCGCAGATGGCCAAGCTGCTGTATGAAGCCTATAAAACCGATCCCACCGTCATGACCACCCAGTTCAATATTGCCCCGGCCTTCTCCGACGTGCCGGCCGATCAGTGGTATTACACGGCCGTGGAAGCCTGCCGCAAGGCGGGCCTGGTCGAGGGCATGGGTGAAGGAAAATTTGAGCCGAACGCGCCGATTCTCCGGCAGGACGCGGTGCTGATGATCATGCGCATCCGCTACACCGCCGAGCAGCTGGCCGCGCTGGACGTGGCCGCCACAGTGAACGCCAGCGGCCTTCAACCCGGTGATTTTGATCAGGTAGCCGATTACGCCAAGCCCGCCATGGCGGTGGCGCTGGGCACAGTCGTAAGGGGCAACGAAAATGGTCTGCTGACCCCGCAGAAATCCATCACCCGGGGCGAAACCGCCTCGGTCTTCAAGTTCTTATTTCTGAAAGACTATAACTGGGTGGCGCCCGTTTTAAAAACGCCGCCGGTGATCTATCTTTCCCCTTCCCGGCAGACGGCCAATTCCTATACCGGCGTGGCCACCAATGAAGGGGCCCAGATGTACCGGGTGGGCGAAGCCTGCAAGGCGATTTTAGAGCAGCAGGGCTACACCGTGGTCATGGCGCCGGTCAGCGAAGAGCTGGACACCCGGACCGCCGAAGCCAACGCCATGGGGGCAGACGTCTATGTGGCGATTCACTCCAACGCGGGCGGCAACGTCACCGGCACCACCTGCTACTATAACGGCAACAACTGGGGCGCAAAGGCCCTTTCGGATCTGGTCTACGGCAATGTAGCGGCCCTGACGCCCACCGCGGATCATGGAAACCACAATGATATGCTGGCCAATATCCCCTTCAAGGAAATTTCCCTGCCCCATATGGCCAACCTGCTGATCGAAACGGAATACCACGATAAACCGGCCACCGCCCAGTGGATTGTCAACAATACCGACCAGCTGGGCCGCGCGATTGCAGAGGGCATCATCGCCTACTGCAACCAATATCTGCCCGACCGGGTCTGACGCGCGTTTTAGCGCGTCAGGCTGTCAAAAAAGTCCCGCACCGCAAAAAATAGAAAGAGAAAAATTGGTTTTCAAAAAAAGGTAAATTGCTTTTTTAAAATGGGTTCAGCAGCCGAGGAAAAGAAAAAATGCGGCGTTTTGCCGCATGAAATCAACTTTTTTGCTTACTGCGTGCTTTTTAACGTGACCCTCATTACTGAAAATCAAATGCCGCCCTGCGATCCCACGCGGGATGGAACCGGAACGGCGCCTCAACTGCAAGGAGAAGAAATCCATGAATATCCCTGTTCAAAAACTGCATCCGGCGGCCTCTCTGCCCCGGTTCGGCTCCGCCGGCGCGGCGGGGGCCGATCTGTGCGCCCTCTTTGGCGCCACCCTTCAGCCGGGGGAAACCGCGCTGATCCGCACAGGACTGGCGCTGGCCATCCCCGCGGGCTTTGGCGGCTTTGTGTTTGCCCGCAGCGGCCTTGCCTCCAAGCGGGGGCTTGCGCCCGCCAACAAGGTCGGCGTGATCGACAGCGACTACCGGGGCGAGCTGCTGGTGGCTCTTTATAACCAGAGCGGCGCGCCCCAGACCGTGGAGGCCGGGGAGCGGATCGCCCAGCTGGTGCTGCTGCCCGTTCCGGCCGCCGCCTATCTGGAAGCGGACACCCTGGAGGAAACCCCGCGCGGCGCCGGTGGCTTTGGCTCCACCGGCAGCAAATAGAGCGGGGATCCCCGCTAAGGTCTCTGAAAAACGAAAGCAGGTCCCCCGGAACGCGAATGCGTTTCGGGGGACCTGTGCTATTTTTTCATCAACACTCAGCGCTTCGCCGCCCTCTCCTCCTGCTTGTGCCGCGCCGCCGCATGCAGCCCCAAAGCGGCCCCGACCAGAACAGTGCCCAAAAAAAGGACGTTGCACAAAACGAATTTCAGCATGCCGGGAACCCAAAAGATCAGCAAAAACAGCGGCAGAATCGAAAAGGAAAGCGCCACGCCGAACACCGCGTGCACCTGCTTCCAGATCGCGGGGCTCTGCATCGAAAACGGGGTGCGCACCCCGAAAACGCCGTTGATTTCCGTGTGGGGGGCGGCAATGCAGAAAACGGTGTTTAAGATAAAATAAATAAGCGCCGTGACGCTGTATCCATCCACCGAAAACCACGCCGCCGCGGGGGAGTAAAACCAGAACCCAAACACGCTCCCGGCAAAAACCAGCCAGAACAGGGCCGCGGTTTTATAAAGCGCGATTTTTTTGCGCAGCAGAAAGGCGCAAAACAGAAAAAGCACCGGCGCCGCCAGCACCAAATACATAAAAAGCCCGGCGCGCCCTTTCAAAAAAATCAGCAGCGCCAACGCGCTCCCCAGCTGGGCGCTCAGCACCGTGCACTCGTAGCGCAGCTCTTTCATCGGCAGCTCCGCTCCTTTCTCCTGCCGCTTTTTGCGCGGCCTATCGCTCTGATGGCGCAAGGTCCGTTTCCTTCACCCGATACACCACCACCGGCTTGCCGGCCCTGTGGCACTGCTCGATCACAAAGCGGGTCCCCCGGGAAGCGCCGTCCCAGAAGGCCAACACCAGCTCGCTGTAGGCAATAATCGCAAGATTTCTCTTTAAAGGCGCCGTTTTGCCAAAGCAGGCGTAATCGGGCAGAAACTCCGTGAGCTTCAGCCCGTGCTCCTGCGCATACCGGCGGGCGCTGGTATCCACCCCCATCGCCCCGCCGGAAACGATCTCCTCGGTGGTTTGCGGCAGATACGGCGCAAGATTCGGCACCGAAAGTCCGCGGGACCCGATGACCGCCACTTTTTTCGGTTTCAGCTGCTCGATGGCCGCCCTCATGGCTTTCCCCCGCCTTTCCAAAAGAGGGCGCGCGCCCTCATTGTGCTCTTTTTAAAAAGCATAGCATATCAAAGACGGAAAGTCAATCCTTGCCGTCAGGTCCGGCGCAGGCACGGATCCTGCTCTTTGGGCCCCACCTGCAACGATGGGTTGTCTCGCTCCACAAACGTCCAGCCCAGCCGGTAACCGTTGCTGGTGCGGCGCAGCCTGCCGCCTTGCTCCTGATAACGGGGAAAGGGCTGGATCAGCCCCATCTCCTCCAGTTCCCTCAGCGCTTTGCGCACGGTGTTCAGGCTTAAATGGCAACGCGCGCAGAGGGTCGGCAGCGCGCAGGTGCATTCTCCCCGCTGCTTGGCAAAGCTGGCCAGCGTCAAAAGCACCCGGAAGGCGGCGGGCGGAATGGGCAGATTCAGCAGATAATCTGGAATTTTCGTATAAAATTGCGTATTCATGGTTTTCATTATACCGCAAAAATCA
The DNA here is from genome assembly GCA_964428505.1 of uncultured Eubacteriales bacterium. Classification (GTDB taxonomy): domain Bacteria; phylum Bacillota; class Clostridia; order Oscillospirales; family QAKW01; genus QAKW01. Next base: position 164 of record CAYRYQ010000023.1, on the reverse strand, counting down.
CGGAGGTCAAGAAAAACTGTTCGACAAATTTTCGCCTTTCTGCCCACACTTTTTGCGGTTTTTTACAGGCTTTTCAAAAATTCTGGCCAGAAATCATTCTCTTTCTCTTTTATAATCTATTTATTTGCCCTACCAAAAATTGCACCCACCCCCCTACCAAAATC
>CAYRYQ010000022.1:0-23226 GCA_964428505.1 uncultured Eubacteriales bacterium | reverse complement strand
CCGATGAGCCGATGCTGGCTTTCCCCAACATGGGAGAGCCTGCGGCAAAGAGCGCCGATGAGCCCGAAGACTTGAACTTTTTAGATCTTTTTGCCAATTTAGGGGAATAACCCTCTGTTCAGAAGAGGATGAAGGAGTAGCAGATGATTTGTCCCAGATGCGGAACCGAGCATGAAGATCCGGCAGGTGTTTGCCCGCGATGCGGATATGGCCGCCAAAAAGAAGCAAAGCCGCTGCCAAAATGGGTGATCCTCCTTTGCAGCGCAGTCGGAGCATTGTTGATCACCGGAGGCATTGTCTCGGCCTATATTTATACCCATTATAACAGCAACTGGATCGGAGGCTCCTGGGAGGGCACGAATTTGGCCATTACGTTTAATACCGACGAACATAGCTTTTTGCTTTCTAATGGAGACACGGTATTATCGGGGGACTATTCCGCGAGCCGCGACGCCTTTACTCTGACTGCGGAGGATGGATCGCTTTATGTTTACCGTTATAAAAAGATCAATTCCGGAAAGATGAAGCTGATGTACAGCCGTGGAAATGAAACGGTGAAGGTCACGGTCAATAAAGTAGTTAGTGAACAGGATGCAGATGAGCTGGACAGCGAAGTGCAGTGAATAGATCACGGGGCGGCCTTGATGGCCGCCCCGTGTCAGACTGTCAAAAAAGTTCCGCACCGCAAAAAATAGAAAGAGAAAAATTGGTTTTCGTAAAAAGGGAAATTGTTTCTCAAAAATAGATTCAGTAGCACAGGAAAAGAAAAAATGTGGCATTTTTCTGCATAAAATCCACTTTTTTGCTTACGGCGTCCATGCCGCCTTACCGTATCGATATACGCCGACAGGCAGCATGTCCTTGTCTGCGTGCTTCTTAAACAGTCTCGAGAGCTTGTCGAAAAACACGTTTTTCGACAAGCTGTCACGGGGCGGCCATCAAGGCCGCCCCGTGTATTTTTATAGTTTGCGGGTGAAAAACCGATCCCGGTCCAAAAGGCTTTCAACAGTTTCAAATCCCAGCCGGTGCAGCAGCTCCAGCACATAGGGGTTGTCTGCCGGGGTGGCGATTCCCGCTTCCTCCCCATAGCGGTTTACCGCTTCCCGGGCCAGCTCCTTATCGATCAGTGATTTTGGCCCGCCCACACAGCCGCCGCGGCAGCCCATTCCCTCGATGAAATTGGCGCTGATATTGCCGGAGGCGATTTCTTGCAGCAATTGTTTGCAGGCCGGTACACCATCGGCCTGGCGCGCCTTGAGGGGGATTTTCCGGTCCGGCTTCAGCCGGTCCAGTGTTGCCTGCACCGCCTCACTGACGCCGGAGGTGCGGGCATAGATTCGCCCCGCTTTGGAGGAATGGTCCCGCTGATCCTCCGGGAATGTCTCCGGGTCGATGTGCAGGAGGGAAAAGAGCTCCGCGATTTCTTCAAAGGTCAGCACATAGTCTACCGCATCGGCAATATCCAATTCCCGCGCTTCCGCTTTTTTGGCAATGCATGGACCAATAAAAACCGTTTTGGCTTCCGGGTGAATTTGCTTGATGGTGCGGCCGCAGGCCACCATGGGAGAAACAGAAGGGGGCACATGGGGGATCATCTCTTTATAGGATTTCCGGATCATGGCGATCCACAAGGGGCAGCAGCAGCTGGTCAACACAAAGTCCCGGTCGTCCTGAATCTCCCGGTCGAATTCCAGCGCTTCTTTTAAGGTGAGAATGTCGGCAAACAGCGCCACTTCAATCATTCCGTAAAAGCCCATATATTTAAAGGCGCTACGCAGCTTCCCAGAGGTGACTGTGGGGCTGAATTGGCCGGAAAAAGCCGGCGCGATCAGGGCATAAACCGGCGTGGCCTTTTCCTTGAGCAGCCCGAGCACCGCCAGGGAATCCTTACGCCCGGAAAGAGCCTGCTCCGGACAGGCCTTGATACAATCACCGCAGCCGACGCAATTGTCGGCAATCACCACATGGTTGTTTTCATCTCTTTGAATCGCGTCAAACAGGCAGGCAACCTCACAGGCACTTTTACCGTTTTCGCAGTGACATTCTTTGCTGCGGATGACCGCCGGATACCGCTCTGGGTGTTTCAGCACGTCTGCAAGGCGGGTTTCCTCCGGGCTCAGCGATGCGCTGGCAGGGGTTGTTTCCAGACCGGCGTTTTGACAAAGTTGCCGGTGCAGCTGATCGTAAGAGTTGGTTCCCATCTTTATCGCTCCTTTTTCATTCTTGTTTTCTATTATAACGTAAGGCTTGGTAGAATGCAATCGGATTTTTCCGGTTTAAAAATTCCTTGCGCCCGAAAGCGCTTTTAAAGGGGGATGCGGCTTACAGTATCACGCAACGCGCCGCCGGAATGGTAAAGAACGATTCCGGCGGCGCGATTATTTGTGGTGCCAACTTGTGCTGCGTTAAAAAAGCTGTTTCGAGATCGGCAAGCGTTCAGATTAAAATCGCTTAAAGGGGGACGCTGGTGACCACCGAAAGCTCCCGGATTTCCCAATGGCTGTTGGGCGTTCGCAGCAGCGTTGAAAGGCGCAAAGCAAAGGCGGGATCCTTTGTTAAGCACAGGCAGGTGGGGCCGGCGCCGCTGATGCAGAAGGAGATCGCACCTGCTTCCCTGGCCGCCCGCTCTACAAAATCGATATCGGTGATCAGCGCCCGGCGATAGGGCTCATGCAGCCGGTCCTGCAGTGCGGCGCGGATCAGGCGCGCGTCGCCCAGCTCCAGCGCCCGGGGCAAAAGACCGGTGCGGGAAGCGTTGAAAATAGCGTCTGCCCGTGGCACTTGATCCGGCAGCACGCTGCGGGCTTTTTTGGTGCTCAGCGGGAAATCGGGAATCAGCGCCACAAAATGCAGAGAGGGGTGCAGGCTGTAGCGCACCATCAGGGGGGTGTCTCCCTCCATGAGTGATGCCGTCATACCGTAAAAAAGGGCGGGCGCCACATTGTCGGGGTGCCCTTCCAGCCGGGTGCACAGAGCAAACAGCGCTTCTTCCGAAAGCCGGTTGCCAAACAGGGCGTTTGCGCCCCGGGCACCGGCCACGATCATGGCCGCGCTGGAACCCAGACCCCGGCTCACCGGGATTTCCGACTGAATGTGCAGCCGAAGGCCGCTCCAGGCTTCACCGAGCGCTTTCAGCGCTTCTTTAAAGGCCACAACAGTCAGATTCTGCTCGTTGCGGTATATTTCCGGGCAGCCGGTAACGGTGAGCTGGTCATCCGGTTCAAACGTATAGGTATTGAATAGGGACAAAGCACAGCCAAAGCTGTCGAACCCCGGCCCCAGATTGGCGGTGGTTGCCGGAACGCGGATCGTTACCATTGGCGCGCCTCCGCCTTTTGGAGCGCAAAGCGGACCAATTCTTCTTTCTCGATCACGGTGCGGTGTAGGACCGGAGCGTCTTTCAGCCCTGCCAGATTGCGGGGGATCGGCAGGCCGCTCACGGCGGAAAGCCGGGTCAGGCAGTCAAACTCATTTTCTGTCGGCTTTTCCCCCAAGGCTTCCAGCACCGCGTGAGGAAATTTAAAGGGAGAGGCGGTGGAGAGCACAACAACCGGTTCCGCAGGCTGCGTGCGGAGATATTCTTCGCTCATCTGCCATGCCACCGCAGTATGGGTGTCCATTAAATAACCGTATTCCTTCCAGACCCTTGCAATGGCGCCGGCACAGGTCCGGTCGTCACAGCAGCCGGCCAGAAAGGTATCCTGAATTTTTTCAAGCAGCGCCGATGGGATCGTATAGCTGCCTTTCTCATTCAAGTCTTGCATCAGAGAAGCCACCAGCGCGGTGTCGCCGTTACTCATCAGATAAAGCAGGCGCTCCAGGTTGCTGGAAACCAAAATGTCCATGGAGGGAGAAGTGGTTTTGTAAAAGGGGCGGTTGCGGTTATAAGTTCCAGTGGTCAAAAAGTCGGTCAGCACGTTATTTTCATTGGAGGCGCACAACAGCTTTTTCACCGGAAGCCCCAGCTTTTTGGCAAAATAGCCTGCCAGGATATCACCGAAATTGCCGGTTGGCACCACAAAGGAAACCGGATCGCCAACGGCAATTCTGCCTTCCCGCATAAGATCCGCATAGGCTTTGAAATAATAGACCACCTGCGGCGCCAAGCGCCCGATGTTGATGGAATTGGCAGAGGAGAGCGTAACGCCGCTTTCTTTGGAAAGCCCGCCGGAAGAGGCTTCGGCGAAGACTTTCTTTACGCCGGTCTGCGCGTCGTCAAAATTCCCGTTCACGGCGGCTACCAGCACATTGGAACCGCTTTGGGTGACCATCTGCGCCTGCTGCACGGCGCTGACACCGTGGTTGGGGTAGAAAACCATGATCCGGATCCCCTCCACATCGTGAAAGCCCTCCAGGGCGGCTTTCCCGGTATCACCGCTGGTCGCGGTGAGAATAACAATTTCTCCCTGCTGCCCGGTTTTCTCTCGGGAAGCGCGCATCAGCTGGGGCAGCATGGAAAGCGCCACGTCTTTAAAGGCACTGGTCGGTCCTCGGAACAACTCCAGCACATAGCGGTTGCCCACCTGGGCCAACGGCGTGAGATCCTCAGTTTCAAATTTGCCCTGATAGGCTTTTTTCGACAACTCTTCCATTTCTTCCAGCGAAAAATCCGGCAGCAAGGCTGCCAGAATGCGGGCGGCCATGGAAAGCGTATCTTCCTTCAGCAGCGCTTTCCAGTCCAGGGAAAGGGCATTGAAATCGGAAATCATATAAAGGCCGCCGTCCGGCGCGATTCCCCGAAGGATGGCTTCCGGGCCGGTGGCGGTGAGCGTTTGATTGCGGGTGCTTTGGTAAAGCATGAGAGGGCCTCCTTAAAAGATCTTATGTATCATTGTACAAGAACATTTGTCCGCCGTCAACTGTTATTTCCCCCTTTTTCCTGCGCATTCGCAGGATCTTTTTGGGGGTTTTCACAAAACGGGGAAAGCAAATGCGCGAAAATACGTTAACCGGGCCGGAATCCGGCAATGGGGCGCCAGTGTTTGACCGAACGCTGCTGTGCGGCACGCATTGATTGCAGGACGCGCGCTTTCTTGGTAAAAAGACAGACGATGTGCTAAAATGCCTGAAATATTTACACTTTTTTAGGAACTGTCCACGGGTTTTCTATTGAAAAGCAATCATTTTTATGATATCATATAAAAATATGAGTTCAATTTTAAACAAACGCTGAGGAGTATGATCATGGACAAATTGCAAAATGTGGAGCAGGAACAAAAGGTCTGCCGGCAGATCATTGCCGAAATGCAGAAGGTGATTGTGGGGAAAGATCAGCAGTTGAGATTGCTGCTGATTTGTTTGCTTTCCAAGGGACATATTTTGATTGAAGACGTGCCTGGCGTGGGAAAAACGACCGCCGCATCCGCCATGGCCCGCGCTACCGGGCTGGATTGTAAGCGGGTGCAGTTCACTCCCGATGTGATGGCCACTGATATTTCCGGATTCACTGCGCCGGATCACAAAACCGGAGAATTTGTTTATAAACCCGGCGTTTGTATGACAAACGTTCTGATTGCGGATGAGATCAACCGGACTTCGCCCAAAACGCAGTCGGCACTGCTGGAAGTGATGGAGGAACGGCAGGTAACGGTGGATGGGGTGACCTATCCGCTGCCCGACCCGTTTATGGTGGTGGCAACGCAGAACCCGGTGGGCTATATCGGCACTTATCCGCTGCCGGAAGCGCAGCTGGACCGGTTTTTAATGAAAATGTCTATGGGATACCCGGATGCCGCGCATGAAATGCAGATTATCAGCGACCGACAGGGGGAAAATCCGCTGTCAATGGTGCAGGCGGTTACTACCGCGGAGCAGATTCTGGCACTTCAGCAGAAGGTAGAACAGGTTTTCGTGGATCAGGCGGTGAAGCAGTATATTGTGGATCTGGTCTGCGCGACAAGGGGGCATGCTTTGGTGGCGCTGGCGGCCTCCCCCAGGGCATCGCTGTCTTTGATGCGGGCAGCCTGTGCCGCAGCGCTGATGGACGGAAGAACCTATGTGACCCCGCGGGATGTGAACGTGCTCTATGACGCGGTGGTGGCACACCGGATCCTGATGGCACCGGAAGCAAAAATTGAGCGGATGACCGCGCCCCAACTGCTGGCATCTTTGAAGGATACCGTCAAGGCGCCCATCGTGAAGTAAGGAGCAGCCATGACCCGATCAAGACTGATTTATCTTGGCCTGCTGGTGACAGCGTTTATTTTCTCTCAGGCGCTTTATGATTCCATTTCCCTGTTTACGCTGGCGCTGGTGTTGCTGATCCCGATTGTCTCCCTTCTTTGCCTGCTGATCAGCCTGCTGCTGGTGAAAGTGGAGCTGGAGCCGGTTCCCGGGCGGGAAACGCGGCTAAGTCCCTTTTCGATCCGGGTAAAGATCCGGAGCAAAACACCGGTGATGCTGCCGATGCTGAAGTTTTTCTTTGTGGTGAACAGCAAAGAAGGAGATGCGGCAGTGCGGGGTGAAGCGGTGGTGCACTACCGGGCCTTTGGGGTGACCCATCTCGAGGTGCCGCTGCTGTTTCAGCTGCGCGGCCTATATAAGGTGGGGGTGGAGAGCGTAGTTTTTTACGACTTTCTGCGGCTGTTCAGCATCCGGCGTAAGCTGGGCCGCGCCGCTACGGTGGTGGTGGCTCCCAGAGAGCTGCTTCTTTCGCTGCCGGTGCACGCTTCCCTGCAGGAGCAGGAAAACACCGTGACGGCGGGCGGGCAGGAATCCCGGTACAACGGAGATCTTTCCGGGATCCGCGAATTTAATGAGTATGATACGCTGCGTCAGGTGCACTGGAAGCTTTCTGCACGGTTGTCCAAAATGATCGTGAAAACGTATTGGGAAAATTCCTGTGATAACATTATGGTGTTGGCCGATCTGTTTCCGTATGAAGGAAATTTGCTGACCAACCGGCACCTCACTGATTGTGTGGTGGAAATCGCCGGTGAAATCACCGGCACACTGGCAGAAGAAAGCGTGCGCTGTACGCTGGGATATGCGGACTATGGCAGCATGCTGCACCTGATTCCGATTACCACGCCGGAGGAGCAGGTGCTGGCTTCGGAGCAGTTTTCCATGACGCCGATGATGGAGGGCGGTACACTGCGGGAGTCTTTGAACGAGCTGGACTTTTCTTCCCTGCAGGGAGGGGCACTTTATGTGATCACCTCCATGCCGCCGGAGCGGCTGGAGGAATGCATGGAGCCTTATTTGCGGGGGCTAAATTGCGAGCTTCAATATCTCGTGGTGCGGCCGGATTTTGAGCCGGAGCGTGGTACAAATATGAAGGTTTTAACCTTAGTGGGGTTGGAAAAAGATGACAATCGCCAATTTTAAAAGACAAAAACCGATTCTGGTCAATCCTACGGTCACGATGGAGAAAAGCCATGGTTATTTAGGGGTCTGGCTGGAAATTTTGCTGCTGTATATCGGGTTGTTCGGCTATATTCTCTGCAATGATACAGCGTTGGATATGGGGATTGCGCTGCCTGTTCTGGCGCTGATCCCGGCGCTTACCTTTGCACTGATGATTCTTCTGAGCTGGTACCGGAGGGTATTGATCGGTGTGGTGGGCGGCCTTGCGGCGCTGTCTCTTGCGGCTTTTCCGATTACTTTCAAGCTATACGCAGGCTTAGGCCGGGCACTGGCTGTTTGCTATAACTATACCATTTATCAGCTGGGTTCACAGGAAGGCTATTCCAATTATCTCAACTATATGACGATGAATCTGGATGGGATTCTGGAAAACCCCGTGGTGCTGAACCGGTATTTTTACACGCTGATTATTATGGCGTCTCTGGCGGCCTCTTTGGTGTTTGCACTGGCGCTTTTTAAGCGGATCCCTATTATCGTTGCCTTTCTGGTGCCTTTGGTGGGGCTGGCGCCGTTCTTCTATTTCGGCATTGTGCCGCATTATGTGGCTTTCAGCCTTTTTATGTCAGCGCTGGTGGGCTGCTATGGGCAAAGCGTGGTGCAGTGGATGACGCGCCGCAAGAACCGGCAGGTGAAAAAGGGAACGAATATTCAGGCAACAAAAATAAAGAAGCGCTCCCGGTTCAAAAAAAGAGAAACCCATGCGGAGCGGCTGGCGTTTGCCACAGACAATGGCAGCTTCGGTCTGATCATTGCGGGCTTGATGCTGGTGATCTCGATCGGCACCGCGGCCTTGATTTATTCCCGGCCGATTCTGGAAATGGATGCGGTGCGTGCTGCGATCGACAATGCGGCCACCGGCACCATGAACACCCTGTTCCGTTCCTCTTACGAGAAAAATCTGCAGGTGGCGGGTTATATGGAGGATGGTGACACCCTGAGCATGATGATGCCCAGCTGGCGGGGGCTCACGGTCTGCACCGTGGCCACCACCACCGACACTCCGGTTTATCTGCGCTACCGCACCATGACAGACTTTTCTGAAGAGGGCTGGTCCACTGGAAACAGCGAATTTATGGAAGATTACGAAGCCAATGTGGGGTATGATTTCTGCGAATATACTCAATATGCTAAATATGTGGATTTCTATAATGAAGTGGTAAAACCCAGCGGGGAATATTCCTATGAAGACAAGGGCTATATTGAAGACAGCATTTCGGTCTATCCGAAATATAAGGTCAGCGATCTGCTGGGGTTACCCAGCGGTGCGATCAATCAGGCGCCGGTCAGTAGCTATGAGGATCTGGAACGGGAGGGGGATACGGTGCTTCGTCACAACGACGATCCCAAGGACCGTTCCTATATGTATCAGGTGTATTCGCCTCTTCTGACCAGCAATAAGTTTCTGACCAACTTTGAGGCTGTGCAGAATGCGTATTTTGCCAACCGCCAGAAATCGGGCGACAGCAACCAGAATATTTATCTGGAAACCAATTATAGCCGATTTGTCAACCGGCACTATACCAACAATCCGGAAGAGTTGGATCAGATCGTGGGCAAAACGGCCCGGGATCTGACCGCCGCCTATCCCACCAAGCTGGAGAAGGTGCAGGCAATCGAGCGTTATTTCAGAGACAATTTTAAATATAACGCGACCCGTCAGCGCCTGGTGCGGGAAGACGGCACCCCCTGCAATGCCTATGACTATATTGAATATTTCTTGAACCAGAATGAAAACAAAGACGGTTACTGCACCTTGTTTGCCACCTCCATGGTGGCGATGCTCCGGAATCTGAGCATTCCGGCCCGGGTGGTCACCGGCTATTATGCAAAGCCTTATATGGTGGACAGCACAAATTTCGCCACAGCGTTGTCCGATCGGAATTTTCATGCATGGGTTGAAGTCTATTTTGACGGTGCCGGCTGGCTAAACTTTGAGCCCACCCCGGACTTCGGTGTGACGCGGAACTATTATTTGCTGGACCTGGTCGATCAGGATAAGCAGGCAGATCTGAAACCGGAAGTGGTGATTGTTTATATTGACGATCCCAATTATGTGCGGTATAGCAATGAATTGCCGGATCCCACTGAGAAGCAGGAGGAACAAACGGATACGCAAAAAGACGCGGTAAACAGCATGCTGCAGATCAGCTCTATGAGCGGTCTGCTGAAAACGATTCTCAAGGTCATTTTAGTGGTGCTGCTGCTGTTGTCGCTATTGCTGGGTGGCGAGATCTGGCATCGAAGAACAGTGCAGGCGGTCATGACCGGCCCGCCGACAGAAGGGGTTAAAAAGGCTTATGGCGTAATTTTGCGTCTGATGCAGCTGCAGCAGTTTATGTTCTTTGAGGGAGAGCTGCTGGAGGGCTTTGCCCAGCGGGCCGATAATCTGAAGCTGGCGTCGATTCCGTTGTCGCCCATTGTTCCGATTCTGGAAAAAGCGCTCTATTCGGAACTGGCGATCAGTGAAGAAGAGCGGGAGGCGGTGGCAACCTATGTCCGGGCGCTGGACCGGGCGGTCTTTAAGCGCGTGAATCCCTTCCGGGCTTTCTGGTATAAGCTCACCCTGCATCATAAGCCGCGCCATAAGGCGCTGATCTGGTATTTTTCATGAAAAGCTTTATCATTGCGGAGAATGACGCGGATCAGAGGCTGGATAAGTTTGTGCGGAAGGTGGCAGGGAATTTAAGCACTTCGCTGTTGTATAAATATCTTCGGAAAAAGGCGATCAAAGTCAACGGAAAGCGGGCTGAAGGCGCAACCCGCCTTTTGGTGGGGGACGTGGTGGAACTCTATATCAACGATGAGTTTTTTACCGAAAAAAGCGGGGATTTCCGCAAGATCGGATATGCGCCCTGTCTTTCGATTCTTTATGAGGATCAAAACCTGATGCTGATCGATAAAAAGCCCGGCTTGCCGGTGCATGCCGATGATCACGGCAGCCGGGATACCCTGATCAATCAGGTGCTGCTTTACCTTTTTCAAAAAGGGGAATACGACCCTGAACAGGAGCAGTCTTTCACACCGGCCCTCTGCAACCGGCTGGATCAGAACACCGGCGGGATTGTGATCGTTGCCAAAACCGCCGCGGCGGGGCGGGCTTTATATGAAATTGTGAAGTGCCGGCAGGTGGAAAAGCGCTATCTGGCGCTGGTGCTGGGCGTGTTGCCGAAAAAGGAAGATACGCTTCGGGCCTATTTGAAAAAAGATAGCCGGGAAAAGAAGGTTTTTGTTTGTGACCGGGCCTTGGAAGGGTATAAGGAGATGATTACCCGCTATCAGGTACTGCGGGAGACGCCAACGCTTTCCTTGGTGGAGGTAGAGCTGGTGACCGGCCGCACCCATCAGATACGGGCCCATTTTGCCCATATCGGACATCCGGTTGCGGGCGATTTGAAATACGGTACCGCCGCCCTGAACCGGGGACTGCCTTTCAAACATCAGGCGCTTTATGCTTATCGTCTTGCGTTCCAATTGCCAAAGGAGCATGCTCTTTCCTATTTGAATGGCAGAGTGTTTCAGGTTCCGGACGTCTATTTTGAACACTTCATCTGAATAAAAAGCTTTGCCGCAGGCCCCTGTAATGGGGCCTGCGACAAAGCTTTTTATGATACGCCTCCGTGGGAAGAGCATGTTCTTCCCACGGATACACGATTCCTTTTATGCGTTTTTCAGCTGATCCCACAGGGTGTTATAGAGCTCCAGGGTGGACTGGGGCAGATTGGTGAACACCTCTGTTTTTGCCAGGGTGGCCGCGTCCGGATAAGTGACCGTGTTGGCTTTTTCTTCCGTGTCCAGAGCGTCATAAACCTGCTGCTGCGGGGTGGAATAGCAGGTATAGGCCCGGTTCAGCTCTGCAATATCCTGCCGGCAAAGAAAGTTGATATATTTTTCAGCCGCCTGTTTATTGGGCGCATCTTTAACAATGCAGGCGCAGTCCACAAAACGGTTGGTGCCTTCCTTGGGTACGGTGTACGAAAGATCCGGGTTTTCTTCCATCATGGTGATGGCGTCGCCGCTGTAGACTGGGCAGATAGCGGCGGAACCGCTTTCCATTTTGCTGAAAATTTCATCGGAGACATATGCCTGCAGCAGCCCCTTCTGCTGGACCAGCAGATCGTTGGCGGCGCGCAGCTGCGCCTCATCGGTGGTGTTGAGGGAATAGCCTAGCTTCAGCAGCGCGATCCCCAGCGTGTCGCGGGCGTTATTATACATCAGAATTTTGCCGGAATAGGCGCTGTTCCACAGAGCGCCCCAGCTGTTGGGCTGATCGGTGACCATGGTCGTATTATAGAGAAGGCCGACAGTGCCCCAGGTATAGGGCACAGAATAGAGATTATCAGGATCGTATTCCAGATTTTTAAAGGAATCCATAATATATTGGAAATTGGGGACATTGCTGAAATCAATGAGGTCCAGCATGTTTTCCTCGATCATGCGGGCAACCATATAATCGGATGGGAAGACCACGTCATAGGTGCCCGGGGCATTTTTTACCACCGCGTACATGGATTCATTGTTGTCGTAAATCTTATATACAACCTTGATCCCGGTTTCCTGCTCAAACTTTTTGTTGACAGACTTATCAATATACTCTCCCCAGTTATAGACGTATAGAATTTCATTGGGGCCATATTTTTTGCAGCCGCTCATTGAGAGCGTCATCAGCGCAAAAAGAGTGGCGATCGCCAGTACTCTGGTCCATTTTTTCATTTTTCAGTGTTCCTCCTTTAATTTTTTTGTTTGTTTTTTAGGCAGATTCACAATCATTAAAATCAGCAGTACCACCACGACCATGACGCCGCAAAGGGCGTTCATCGTTAGACTGATGCGGGTTTTGGTGGTGGTATAGATAATCGTGGCCAGTGTTTCCACTTCCACCCCTCTTAAAAAGAAGGTGACGACAAAATCATCCACTGAAAGGGTCAGCGCCAGCAGAAAGCCGGAGATAATGCCCGGCATGATCTGCGGCAGCAGCGCCCGGCGAAAGGCCATGGAGGGCGGCGCGCCCAGATCTTCGGCTGCCTCGTAAATCGAATAGTCTACCTGCCGGAGTTTCGGCAGAACCGACAGAATCACATAGGGGATATCAAAGGTAATATGCGCCAAAAGGACCGTCCCATACCCTAAACTCACCCCCAGCACCGAAAAGAACAACATCATCGATACGCCCGTGATAATGTCTGGGTTCAGTACCGGGATATAGGTCACGTTCATCACCGCGCTGCGGGGGAGCCGCTTGAGCCGCTGAATCCCTAAGGCGGCCATGGTGCCTAAAATGGTCGAGACGATCGAAGCAATGCCCGCGATGATCAGGGTGTTGACCACCGCCTGCATGATCTGCTGATCGGTGAACAGCTTTGCATAATTCTGAAGGGTGAATCCGCTGAAAAGCACTTTTGATTTGCCGCTGTTAAAGGAAAATAAAATCAGATAAGCGATCGGCAGATATAAAAACAGAAAGATCAGCGTCATATAGCTTTTCTGAAACCATCTTCTCATAGGATCCCCTCCTTGGTTTCGTCGTCCAGAAAGCTGAAGATGACCAAAATCAGCAAAATCAGCACCAGCATCACCAAGCTGATGGCTGCCCCGACATTCGGATTATAAACGGTGAGAAACTGCTCTTGAATAATGTTTCCGATCAGGTTATATTTGGCGCCGCCCAGCTTTTCCGAGATAACAAAGGTGGATATGGTGGGAACAAATACCATGATGATGCCGCTGCCGATGCCGGGCGTGGTCAGTGGCAGGATAATCCGTTGAAAAACCCGAAACCGGTTGGCGCCCAGGTCCTCCGCTGCTTCCACAACGCGCTTGTCCAGCTTTTCCAGTGAGGTGTAGATCGGCAGCACCATAAACGGCAGATAGTTATAGACCAACCCCAGCACCACCGCAAAACCGGTGTTGCTCACCTGCAGATGCAGCCCGGCACTTTTTATCCATGCCTGCACCAGATCCAAAAGATCCTGCATGGCCTGCGTGCGCAGAACAAAATTGATCCACATGGGCAGCATCAGCAGGATCATCAGCAGTGTTTTCATTCGGTCGGTTTGCTGCGCCATCATATAGGCAAGGATATAGCCCAAAACCAAACAGCAGGCGGTGGCAATCAGCGCGTATTCCACCGAGCGCAGAAGCACCGTGTTGTATTTTCCAATCTGCAGCATGTTGGCGGTGGTAAATCGCCCGCCGGCATCGGTAAACGCGCAGTACACGATCATCAACAGCGGCACAACAATAAAAACAACTGCCCAGATATAATAGGGAATTGCAATCAGCTTCTTTTTCAACGCGCGTTTCCCGCCTCCTTTTTCATAATATGAATATATTCGGGGATAATCTTCATGCCGATAAGCGCGCCTACCTCCCAGCAGGTGATGGAATGAATTTTCCAAAGATAGTGCGGGGTACGCACCATCATTTCATAATGAACGCCCTTGAAGGTGACGCTTTCCACAGTGCCGCGCAGAGCGCAGTCTTCCGGGTCGCGAATTTTGATATCCTCCGGCCGGACCACCACATCCACCGGAACCTGCTCGCCAAAGCCTTTGTCCACACAGGGGAAATCCACCCCCTCAAACTGCACCAGCAGGTCTTTGATCATCATGCCGGGCAGAATGTTGCTCTCCCCGATAAAGTCGGCCACAAAGGGGTTGGTGGGTTCGTTATAAATATCTTCCGGCGTGCCGATCTGCTGGATCTGGCCGTCCCTCATCACGACCACCGTATCGCTCATGGTCAGGGCTTCCTCCTGGTCATGGGTCACATAAACAAAGGTAATCCCCATCTGCCGCTGGATCCGCTTCAGCTCATTCTGCATGCCCTTGCGCAGCTTGAGATCCAAAGCGCCCAACGGCTCGTCCAGCAAAAGCACCTTGGGGTTGTTGATCAGGGCCCGGGCAATGGCCACCCGCTGCTGTTGCCCACCAGACAGAGAGGTGACGTTGCGCTGCTCAAAATTCTTGAGATTGACCATCTGCAGCATTTCCTGCACCCGACTGCGGATCTCGTGCTCCGGCTTTTTGGAAATCCGGAGACCGAAGGCAATATTTTCAAACACATTATAATGGGGAAACAGCGCGTAACGCTGAAAAATAGTGTTGACCTGCCGTTTATGGGGCGGTAAATTGTTGATCACCTTTCCTTCAAACAGCACCGTTCCTTTTGCGGGCTGCACGAAGCCGGCAATGGTGCGCAGGGTTGTGGTTTTGCCACAGCCGGACGGACCCAGCAGCGTCACAAACTCTTTATCCCTGATGTTCAGATTAAAATGATCCAGGATCACCTCACCCTCAAAGGATACATGGATATCCTGCAGCTCAATGATATTTTTCAACGCGTGTTTTTCCTCCAAATTTCGTGGTTTTTTATCAGAATATAATATAATCACTTCTGTACAGTTTGTCAATAATAATATTGAAAAAAACCGATAACTTTTCAGAATATTTCATGAAGAATCCGCAAAAGCACCGAATCAATTTAAAATAATCTTTATTTTCCTTTGTTTTTCTTTAAAATGCTTTGATTTTCTTTATTTTGTTTTGGCCTTTGATTTTGAAAGGTTCCAAAACTGGAAACGTTGTTCTTTCAGGGTGGAACATTGTTCACAGAAAATTAAGAAATAAGCTTGACATCGTTTGGTACGTATGATAAAATAAACACAAAATTTTTACTGCATGGAGCAGATAATAATGAGATTCGGCATCGGGGGAGAATTTCTGGCCGCAGATGCGGTTTTCAGGTGTGTTTCAGAAACTGCTGAAGCTGCATGATCTGCTTTCTTTTTGAGACGCTGCTGCCAGAGTGGTGTCTTTTTTTGTACCCTGATCGTTTTGGTGTATTTTTACCGGGGAAGACTCCGGTCAAAATAAATTTATATTATTGAGGTAGAGAAACATGAAAAAGTTTATGAAGATCGCCGGCCTGCTGACGGTATTGGCGATGACCCTGACTTCTGTTGCCGGCTGCGGAAAATCAGCCAAATCAAAGGATGCGCTGCTGATCGGCGGCATTGGTCCTCTGACCGGCGACTATGCGAACTATGGTAAGTCAGTGCAGAACGGCGCTCAGCTGGCGGTGGATGAAATCAACGCGGCCGGCGGTGTAAACGGTTTCAAGCTTTCTTTGGATTTTCAGGATTCTCAAGGCAACCCTGACAGTGCGGTGAACGCTTATGGGAAGCTGATGGATAAAGGGATGGATGTCTCTTTGGGTACGGTGTTGTCCGGAGAGATGGCATCGGTTGCCGCTGCCGGCGAGGAGGATGGTATTTTGATGCTGACTCCTTCTGCTTCTTCGAAGAGCTGCATTGAATCCAACATGAATGCGTTCCGGGTTTGCTTCAACGATCCTCAGCAGGGAACCGCTTCCGCAGATTTCATCGCGAATAACAGCCTTGCTACAAAGGTTGCGGTGTTCTATGCCAGTGATAACGATTACAGCGTGGGTCTTTACGATACCTTTAAGGCGGAGTGTGCGGTAAAAGGCATCGAGATCGTGACGACACAGGCTTTCACCGATTCTGCAAAGACAGATTTTTCCGCGCAGATCAACGCAATCGCTTCTTCCGGCGCGCAGATGGTGTTTATCCCCATCTATGCGGCAGAGGCTGCTACTTTCCTGACCCAGGCGCAGGGCAAGCTGAATGTTCCTTATTTCGGCTGTGACGGGCTGGACGGAATCCTGAATAAAGTTTCGGATCCTTCTATTGCGGAAGGCGTGATGCTGCTGACTCCCTTTGCGGCAGACGATCCGGATGCCAAAACCTTTGTCGATGCTTATAAAGCGGCTTACAGCGCGACCCCGGATCAGTTCGCGGCTGATGGTTACGACGCTGTTTATACAATTAAAGCCGCCATTGAGAAGGCAAACATTAAACCGGATACAAAGGACGATACCTTTAATGAGAACATGGTTTCTGCCATGACCCAGATTAAGGTAAAGGGTGTAACCGGCACGATGACCTGGAGTTCTGACGGTGAAACCAATAAGTCCGCAAAAGCAATGGTGATCAAAGACGGCGCCGCGGTTCTGTATACCAAGTAATTTCAAACAAAAATAGAAATCCCGGCGGGGCAGCTGCTCGCTGCCCCGCCGGGAAATTTTTTTAAAGGATGCCTTTTGTATGGTGCAATTTATTCAAAATTTTATAAGTGGGCTAAGTCTGGGCAGCATTTATGCACTGATGGCTTTGGGCTATACAATGGTTTATGGCATCGCCAAAATGCTGAATTTTGCGCATGGCGACATCATCATGGTTGGCGCCTATGCGGTGATTTCCTCGGTGAATCAGGCGCATATGTCTCCGCTGCTGGCGGTTTTGGTCAGTATTGTGATTTGTTCCGTACTGGGCGTTACCATTGAGTTTCTGGCTTATAAACCGCTGAGAAAAGCACCGCCCCTGGCTGTGTTGATCACGGCGATCGGGGTGAGCTACTTGCTGCAAAACGTGGCGCTTTTAATCTTTGGCTCGGAGCAGAAGGCTTTTATTGCGCCGGTCAAGCTCCCTTCCTTTGCGATCGGCGCTGTTGCAATTGACGGCATTACGCTGGCGACTCTGGTTGTGACCGCATTAATCATGATCGGTCTTTCTCTTTTTATCAATCAGACCCGGATGGGCAAGGCCATGCGGGCGGTTTCGGAAGATAAAGATGCGGCGGAGCTGATGGGCATCAGCGTGAACAAGACGATTACCCTGACCTTTGCGATCGGCTCGGCACTTGCGGCGGTGGCCAGCATTTTCTTTGGCTCCGCCTATGTGTATATCCGGCCGACCACCGGTGCGATGCCCGGTATCAAAGCATTTACGGCTGCGGTATTCGGCGGGATCGGGTCCATTCCCGGCGCGATGCTGGGCGGGATCCTGCTCGGCATTATTGAGCAGATGGCAAAAACCTATGTTTCTTCCCTTTGGTCTGATGCGATTGTGTTCGGTGTGTTGGTGCTTGTTTTGGTGATCCGGCCCACCGGTCTTTTAGGCAAAAAAATCAGTGAGAAGGTGTGAGCAGGATGAAAAGTCAAGTGATCAATAAAATCTTCTCGAAAAACAGCGTTACCCTATATCTGGTGGTGGCGGTTTATGTGGTGGTTTCCACCATGATTTATGGCGGGACAGCTTCCCGTCAGTTCTCCAATATGGTGATTTCCCTGTCCTGCTATGTTGTCATGGCGGTTTCTCTGAATTTAGTAGTGGGCTTTCTGGGAGAGCTTTCTTTGGGGCATGCAGGTTTCATGTCGGTTGGGTTGTTTACCGGCTGCTTAGCCTCGATTGCCTTAAAAGAGGTGTTGCCTTTGGCGGTCCGGCTTCCGGTCTGTATGCTGGTGGGCGGTCTTGCCGCGGCGTTGGTGGGCTTTTTGGTGGGCCTGCCCGCACTGCGTCTGGGTGGGGATTATCTGGCGATTGTGACTCTGGCCTGTGGTGAAATCATCAAGAATATTATCACGAATCTGAATATCACCGGCGGGGCTTTGGGGCTGAATACCAGCTCTATCCAATCCAAGACCAAGGGTTTGCTGCCCTTTGCCATTGCGCTGGTGTTGCTGACCATTTTGGTGTTTATGAACTTTTCCCGTTCCAAACACGGACGGGCGATCACGGCGATCCGGGATAACCGGATTGCGGCGGAGAGCACCGGAATTAATATCACCTATTATAAGCTTCTGGTCTTCATTATGGCAGCCTTTTTTGCCGGCGCGGCGGGGGTGCTTTACGGCCATAACTTCGCCAACGTAAAGGCGGCGGTCTTTGATTACAATATGTCTATTGAAATTCTGGTCATTGTGGTACTGGGCGGTATGGGCAGCATCTCCGGCTCGATTATTGCGGCGCTGATTCTGCGTTCGCTGCCGGAAGTGCTGCGGGATTTCAGCGATTACCGGATGCTGGCCTATTCGGTGCTGCTGATTTTGATTATGCTGCTCAACGCCAGCCCACGCTTTAAAGAGATAAAGGGCCGCTGGAACTGGAAAAATATTTGGCTGCTGCTGACTAAAAAAAAGCAGCTGGCCGGGAAGGGGGAAAGCAGCCATGACCAATGATTCTTCCTCCCGTTTGGTGCCCTACCCCTCCAATGCCTTTGTGCCGGAGCGGGATGTGGAAAAGCCGCCGATTCTGGAGGTCTCTCATCTGGGAATTGATTTTGGCGGCCTGACTGCGGTGGATGATTTTTCACTCACCATCGGGCGCACGGAAATTTCCGGTCTGATCGGCCCCAATGGCGCCGGTAAGACAACGGTCTTCAATCTGCTGACCAACGTGTATCAGCCCTCACGGGGTACCATTATGCTGGATGGCTACAGCACCGCAGGTAAAACGACGGCGCAGGTCAACCGCATGGGGATTGCCCGCACCTTCCAGAATATCCGGCTTTTTTCCAATATGAGCGTGCTGGATAATGTGAAGGTAGGGCTTCATAATTCAATGAAGGAGGCGCTTTTCTCCGCGCTGACCCATGGCTTTGGCTATGGCCGGGCCGAGCGTGCGGCGGAAAAGCGGGCGCTGGAACTGCTGGACTTTTTCCAGATGGCGGATCTTGCAAAGGAACAGGCCAATTCTTTGCCATATGGAGCGCAGCGGCGCTTGGAAATCGTTCGTGCGCTGGCCACCAAGCCGGGGATCATTCTGCTGGATGAGCCGGCCGCGGGGATGAACCCTTCGGAAACCGCAGAGCTGATGAACAATATCCGCCGGATCCGAGACACTTTCCAGATCGCGGTGATGCTAATTGAGCATGATATGAATCTGGTGATGAATATCTGCGAAGGCATTTGCGTGCTGGATCACGGAAAGGTGATCGCCAAGGGATCCCCGGAGGAGATTAAAACCAATCCGAAGGTGATCGAAGCCTACCTGGGAAAGAAAAAGGAGGCGCAGGAATAATCATGCTGAAAGTAGATAATCTGAATGTTTATTATGGCAAGATTCATGCGCTGAAAGAGGTTTCTTTGGAGGTGCATACCGGAGAGGTTGTGGCACTGATTGGCGCAAACGGAGCCGGTAAATCCACCACCCTTAAAACCATTTCAGGGATGCTGCACTCCAAGACCGGCAGTATTCATTTTATGGACGAGGATATCACCCATACCGAGTCTCATAAGCTGGTATCCAAGGGCCTTGCCCATGTGCCGGAAGGCCGCCGTGTCTTTTTGCAGATGACGGTGCAGGAAAATCTGGAAATGGGCGCTTTTACCCGCAAGGATCCCATTCGGGAAAGCTTAGAGGATGTCTATATTCGTTTCCCTCGTTTAAAACACCGCAGAAACCAGGTGGCGGGCACGCTTTCTGGCGGCGAACAGCAGATGCTGGCCATGGGCCGCGCGCTGATGAGCCGCCCGAAGCTGCTGATGCTGGATGAGCCATCCATGGGGTTGTCGCCGATTCTGGTGCAGCAGGTATTTGATATCATTGAAGAGCTGCACCGGCAGGGCACCACCATTTTACTGGTTGAGCAGAACGCTGAAATGGCGCTGCAGGTGGCAGACCGGGCCTATGTGCTGGAATCAGGACGGATCGTTCTTTCCGGAACTGGCAGGGAGCTTGCTGCCAGCGATGCAATTAAAAAAGCCTATCTGGGCGGTTAATTAAAATAAAAACGGGTGCTTTTTGTTCAAAAGCACCCGTTTTTTTGATTTTTACCGGTTTATAAGCTCTTCTCAATCTCCCGCTTTAAACGGGAGATAATTTTTTTTTCCAACCGTGAAATATAAGACTGGGAGATTCCCAGCACATCCGCCACCTCTTTCTGGGTCATTTCCCGGTATCCGCCCAAGCCAAAGCGCATTTCCATGATCATACGCTCCCGCAAGGGGATCCGCTCCAGTGCGCTGTGCAGGATTTGTTTTTCAATATCCTCTTCCAAATTCTTGGAAACACTGTCGGTGTCTGTTCCTAAAATATCCGATAGCAACAGCTCATTTCCGTCCCAATCGATGTTCAGCGGCTCATCCAATGAAACCTCCGCTTTTTGTCCGTGATTTTTTCGCAGATACATCAGAATTTCATTTTCAATACAGCGGGACGCATAGGTGGCCAGCTTGATATTTTTATCGGAGCGGAAGGTGTTGATCGCCTTGATCAGACCGATGGACCCGATGGAAATCAGATCATCGGTGGCAATTCCCGTGTTTTCAAACCGTTTGGCAATATAGACGACCAGACGCAGATTATGCTCGATCAGCTTTTGAACGGCATAGTTTTCCCCCTGATCCAGCGCCTGAATATAGGCCTGCTCTTCCTCCGGCTTTAAGGGCGGGGGCAGGGTGACATAACCATTGGCATAATGGACCCGGCCGGAAAGTTTTCTCAGCAGGGCCGCAAGCTTCGGGTGGTAAATAAGATAATAACGAATGACGTTCATAAGCTGCTCCAATCTCGATGTAATAAGGCCTGAAACCGTCCGTCCGGGGAAAGCGGCTGCGTCACCAGCCCGATCAGGGCGCTGCGTTCCGCTCCGTCCACCGTTAAGACAGATGGCTTAAAGGCATAAATCAGTACCCGCGCACCGGTTGCATCCGTATACGGCAGCAGGCGCAGCCGCAGGCCTGGATGCGCTTTGCTGAGGACCGGCAGTGCGGTGGCGTCTCTGTGCAGCACCGCCCGCAGCACCTCTTCCGGCAGGGGTAAGCTGTCCCATTGGCAAAGAACCACAGGGAAAAGCGTGATGGGATCATACAGGGAATTTCCGGTGTCCAACAGGGCCAGCAATGGGGTGCCGTCCACATTTAAAGTATGTAAAAAGCTTTTTTCCTTCCGCCGGTTTATCATCATAAAGAACCCCCGAACGAGGCCGTAAAAGCCGAAGGAAAGGAGCAGAAGCAGCCAAAGCGGGATATCCATGTAATAAACGCCGTTGGCGGCGCGCATATGGCTGCCGGCATTGGTAAAAGCGTAAAAGGCATACATGCCGCCGCCGAATAACAGGCTGACGGAATAAAAAATCAACAGCATTCGGCCAAACGAGGAAATCCGTTCAAAGGGAAAAGCCACCAACAGAAAGCCGGCCGGCACCAAAAGTTTCAATAAAAAGAGCAGCGGCCAAGACAACGAAAGAAAGAAAACAACACATCCGAAAAAGGAACCGATTCCCGCCGCCAGCAGCAAGCGCCAGGGGACAATCCTTCTGCCGGAGACCAGGGCTGTGGTGGCAAGAAGCAAGGTGTCCATCAGGAAATTTGTAAAAAATAAAATATCTACATAAATAACCATAGAATTAGTATAACAGAAGCGTTCTGCAAAAAATGTCGAAGACTGACGGGTAGACAGGGGTTTTTATTATGGAAATAATGATTGTAAAGATTAGGATTTTGTGGTAAAATAACCGAAAAGCATGTGAAAACAATCGGTTACTTTCGGCGCTCAGAAGCACCAGCCTCCTGACAGGATGTTTTTGCATTGGGAAGGGGCAATGACCAGATTGGATTATCGGAAAATTACCTATATCATTGAAGAACAGGATCAGGGACGCACGGTGCTTTCTTTTTTAAAAGGTCGGGGCTTTTCTTCCCGGGTGCTCACTGCATTGAAGCAAAACCCTTATGGGATCACCATCGGCCGTAAGCGGGTAACCGTTCAAAAGCAGCTGCGGCACGGCGATCTGCTGACCGTTCGGGTCAAAGACCGGGCAAGCCAGGTGCAGAATGCCACGCTCGCGCCAGAGGATGTGCCGTTATCGGTGGTCTATGAGGACGAGGATGTGCTGGTGGTCAATAAGCCGCCGTTTATGGCAACGCATCCCACGTTGGGCAACCGGAACCATACCCTGGCCAATGCGGTGATCTTTTATGAGCAGCAGAGGGGCCGCGCACCGATTTTTCGGCCGGTGCACCGGCTGGATAAAAATACCAGCGGGCTGATCCTTTTGGGTAAAAATGCCCACAGTGCCGGCGTGCTGGGGGCAGATCTGAAGGAAAAAAAGGTGCGGCGCGGGTATCTTGCCGTTGTGAAGGGCGTGCTGCCGCAGTCGGAAGGCACGGTGGATCAGCCAATTGCAAGGGCAGAAGATTCCCTGCTTGCCCGCAAGGTAGATCCGGGTGGGGAACGGGCGGTCACGCATTATCGGGTTTTAGCGGAGGGCGGCGGCCACCAGCTGGTGCAGCTGGTGTTGGAAACCGGCCGTACCCACCAGATCCGGGTGCATATGGCTTATATGGGCGCGCCGGTGGCAGGGGATTTCCTCTATGGGGAAGAGGATCCGGCGATCGGCCGGCAGGCGCTGCATGCGGCGCATCTGTCGTTTATTCAGCCGGTGACCGGCCAGCCGATGTCCTTTTTCGCCCCGCTGCCAGACGATATGATCCGGTTTCTGAAAGAAAAGGAGATTCCCTATGAAACTATTGATTTTTGACGGTAATTCCATTCTTAACCGGGCTTATTATGCCATTCACGCGCTTTCTGCCAAAGACGGCCGTCCCACCAACGGCATTTTCGGATTTTTAAGAATTTATCAGAAATATCTCCAATATGCACAGCCGGATCTGGTGGCGGTGGCCTTTGATCTGAGGGCCAAAACCTTCCGGCATCAGCTGACCGACACCTATAAAGCCACGCGCAAGGGAATGCCGGAGGAACTGGCGGTGCAGCTGGACCCACTGAAGGAAATTCTGCGGGCCATGCAGGTGACGATTCTGGAGCGGGAAGGGTATGAGGCCGACGATGTGATCGGAACCGTCAGCCGCTTTTGCAAGGAAAAGAATTGGCTTTGCGATATCGTCTCCGGAGACCGGGACGATTTTCAGCTGGTGGGGCAGGGCACCCGGGTGCTGCTGCCGGTGACCCGAAGCGGCGTCAGCGAAATGGAGATTTACGAGGAGCAGGCCGTGCGGGAAAAATATGGGCTTGCCCCCGGTCAGCTGATCGATTTGAAA
>CAYRYQ010000021.1:0-23318 GCA_964428505.1 uncultured Eubacteriales bacterium | reverse complement strand
GCAACTGTCCGACAAGCCGGGGCTGGATTCCATGCGCAGCCTGTCGATCGGCGGTGATTTCCCGGTAACGTTTCCAGTAGCGGTTGGTATACAGGATGACCGAAAACAAGATGGAAAGAGCTTCGATCAGCACCAAAACGTTTACCCATCGATTGGCCATAGACGGGAAAAAAACCAGAAGCAAAGTGACTGCAAAAAACAGGACGGTGGTCATTTTTCCATACCAGACGGAACCTTCCACCAAATCGGTTTTGTGGATAAAAATCAGCCCGATCACGCCCATATAGAGTTCTTTTAAAACCAGAAGGATCAGCAGGTAGCGCATCGGTACGAAGCGATACGCCAGGCACAGGGCAATGGCGATCTGAGTCAGCTTATCGGCGATCGGGTCGATGATTTTTCCCCAGTCGGTCACCAGATGAAAATGGCGGGCAATCAGACCATCGGCAATGTCGGTGGCCGCGGAGGCCGCCATCCAGCCTGCCGCCGCCAGATAGGAATGTTTGACGATGTATAGCCAGACAATCAGCGGAATCAGCATCAGCCGGAAATAACTGAGCAGATTCGGGATCGTGAAAAACTGGCCGTAGAATCGGGTGTTTTTATGAAGCATATTCCGTTTCCTTTCTCTTTGTTTACAGGCCCGTCTTATTTCTGCGGCCGGTATGCCGCAAGCTTTTGACGGTATAAAGGGCGTTGAAAAAGTGTTGCAATCCGTTGATGAGCAGCGCAATGCCCATCAGCATGGTCAGCGCTTCCCCCCCTTGGAAGGGGTCGGCAATCAGCAGCGCGCCCAGCAAGATGCTGCATAATGCGAATAAAGAAATGATCCACCAACCAGACAGTCCAAACCGTTTTGCGTCCACAGAAGTTTGCAGCTTGAAAGCGCCGTCAACGACAATATCAATGCCGATCAGCAGCGGCACAAAGGAGAGCACCACGCCGGGATGCAGAAGAAGCAGAACGCCTAAAAGAATCACAAAAATACCCAACGCCAGGTCAAACTGAAAAGCAAGACGGTAAGGGTCATGCGCACAATAGCCCACAATTTTGGAAAGGCCGTAAAAAATCAGGACACCGCCCGCAATATAGCAAAAAATACGCATGGACAGGGTTGGAAAAACGATCAACAGAAGCCCTGTCAGGCAAAAAAACAGTGCAGTTAACAGATATAGGGCCTTTGCCTGTTTTAAATATTTCATCGAAAGGACCCTCCTTTTCATTTTTATTCTATCCAAAGCAGGAATCGAAAACCATAGATAAAAAAAGCGCTGTGTGCAATTTTTGCACACAGCAGCGAAAATGCTCAAATTTTAGGCTTTTTGTGCGTGGCGGTCAATGGCGACCTGCATCCCGCTCTTTAATAAATCAGAGACCTGATGCGCCAGCTGCTCCGGATCTTCCTGCATATCACTTTTGACCCAGTGCTCGGTAAGCCCAACCAGCGCATAACGGTAGAAATCCAGAATCAAAGTGCGCTTTTCGGCCGGAATCGTACGGCCGGCAGACAGATGATCCAATAACTGCTCCATCATGGCCTGCAGAATTTCGTTCATAAACCGATTGACGGCCTGGCTTTTGGATGAGCGGAACAGATGCAGGACCGTTTTGCTGTTGCCAGCAACCTGCCGTGCCAAAAGCAGCAGAAAAGAGTCCCAGCCCTCGCTCTGATCCGACTGATCGCTCAAAAGCGCCAGGCGTTCCCGCAGTACCTCATTGGCCAGAGCAAAAATATCTTCAAAGTAATAATAGAAGGTGTTACGGGTGATCGCGCAGTCATCCACAATGTCTTTGACTGTGATCTTATCCAGCGGCCGCTCTTTGATAAACCGCCCGAAAGAATCCATCATGGCTTTTTTCGTCCACTGAGACATAGGACCACGGCTCTCCTTCCTGCGCGGTCGGGAATGCTTTTGGCGCGCAATTATTAATTTCTATAATACCACAGCTGACTTTAAAATGCAAGGGCGCGCCGATTTTAAACCGAAACAGGAGAGCGCCTGCTCCGCTTTTAGGGGGGCTCAAACGTGAGATCGCTGCGCTGGTTATTCCGATAAAAACCAGCCGTAACCGCCGGGCAGCAGCTGCTCCTCATCATATCCTTCCGCAAAGAGCGGAATCCCTTCCACAGAGAACGCTTCGCCGGAAAAATTCATTGCCACCAACAGATGCGTGCCCCGGCGAAACTGCAGCTGTCCATACAGCCAGCGCTCAAACTGGAACGCTCCGGCAAAATCCTCCTGATATCGTTTGCGCAGCTGGCCCAGCTTCTGATAATGAAAAAGCAGCATTTGATTTTCCTTCCCCCATGGGTAGGTTCCCCGGCAATAAGGGTCGCCGTAACCTTCCATCCCCACTTCATCTCCGTAAAAGATACAGGGGACTCCCGGCAACGAAAACTGCAGCAGCGCCGCTTTTTTCAGAAGCGCGATTCCATTTTCCCGTTGCTCCGGCGTCAGATAATTGTCTGCCTGATACTGCCGCGGCGGAATCTTTTCTGCCCCCAGACGATTCAAAATCCGCGGCGTATCATGTGTGGATAGGATGTTCATCAGGCAGGAAAGGGCAGCAGGCGGATATTCTTCCAGGATTTCCATGATTTCTTCATAAAAAACGGCGGTATTCCCGCTTTTCAGCAAACCCACAATCGCCTCCAGCCAGGGGTAGTTCATCACCGTGTCGCACTGACTCCCCAGCAAGAACCGACGGCGGGCGCCATAGCTGACCTTTTCCACCGCATTTTCCCACACTTCACCGATAATCACACTCTGGGGATTTTCCTCTTTCACTCTTGCACGAAACAGCTCCAGAAAGGCGTCGGGCAGCTCGTCAGCCACATCCAGCCGCCAGCCGTAGGCGCCGTGTTTCATCCACTGAGCGGCGATTCCGGAAGGGCCGCAGATATAGTTCAGAAATGCTTTCTCTGTCTCATCCACACAAGGCAGTGTTCCAAACCCCCACCAGCAATCGTAACAATCCGGGTAAGAAGAAAAATGATACCACGAATAATAAGGAGACTCCTTGCTCTGATAAGCCCCCAAGTCCGGATACAGCCCGTCTTTGTTAAAATAGCGGCTGTTCGCTCCGGTATGGGAAAAAACGCCGTCCAGCACAATGCGGATGCCCAGTTTCTTTGCCTGTGCGCACAGGGCCTCAAAGTCTTCATTCGTTCCCAGAAGAGGATCCACCCGCTCATAATCTCCGGTGCTGTAGCGATGGTTTTCCCCACTTTCAAAGATCGGATTCAGATAAAGAAGATCCACGCCCAATGCCGCAAGATACGGCAGCTTCTCTGCAATTCCGGCCAGGTTCCCGCCAAAGAAGTCATTCCCCGCGAAATCAGGCCGGTCCTGGGTAAAAAGCGGGCGCTCCTCCCAGTTTTCATGATAAATCCGTGGGGAACGCGCAGAGCGGGCCGGGGCAGGGGCCCCGATCCGGAACCGGTCGGGGAAAATCTGATACCAGATGCCCCCCTTCAGGGATTCCGGCGTCTGAAAATCTGCGGAAAATACCACCAGCCGCCATTCCGGCAGCCAATCGCCGACGGTGGCATGAACGCCGTCTGATGTTCCGATAAACAGCACGCCACCCGCCTCCAGGCAAGCCTCAAACCGGTAAAAACAAAGGCCCGGCTGAGATAGGGTTATCTCCCCGCTGAAAAAGCCATCGGTTTCTTTTCGTAGAAAAAAAGACGCGCCTTCCCCATTTTCATAACGAAAAATCACCCGCACTGTGCTGCAGGGCGGCTCGTTCTCCAACTGAAGCCGCAGCGTAAGGGGATCCCCGGCGCGCAAAGCGCCAAACGGTTTCTTATATTCAGTTTTTCTGCTGTTAAAATGAACCATACTTATAAAATAATCGATTTTCTTGCATTTGTCAAGGCGAATTTAACTAAATTATCCACGACAAAATACGTTTTTTTGTTTAAATAGCACATATTGCGTGTGCTTCTTTTATGCAAATAATGGATTTTCCGGTTTTTACTAAAATTTTCTATCACTTTACTTTGTTATGCGTTATAATAAAGTTATACCTGTTATATTTTTAAATATACACAAATAGCCGGCCAGAAACTTGAAAACGGCGGTTACAATTCAAAATGAAAAGGAGTGGTGTGAAATGGAGCAAGATCTATTCCCAAAAGATTTGTTTTTTACCGGCGTGAATTACCGCGCGCACCGTTATTTCGGCAGCCATCGTTTGGAAAACGGTGCTTGGGTATTTCGGGTATGGGCGCCTCACGCAGAGTGGGTGTCGCTGGTAGGGGATTTTTGCGGTTGGGATATTTCCGCTTTTCCTTTAAGTAAAGTGGATGCCCGCGGAATATGGGAACGCACAATAGACGGGCTGCAAACTTATGATGCCTATAAATATGCCATCGGCACAACGTCTGGGGATACCGTCTATAAAGCAGATCCGTATGCCAATCATTTCGCTCTTCGGCCGGATACGTCTTCCAAGCTGTTTGATATCTCGGGATATCTTTGGAACGATGGACGCTGGATGCGCGCCCGTGGAAAAGAGGCGCTCTTTAACCGGCCCATGAACGTTTATGAGCTGCAGCTGGGTTCCTGGCGCCGGTATGAGGACGGCAATTATTTTTCCTATACGGCGATTGTGGATCAGCTGCTGAATTATGTGATCGATATGGGTTATACGCATATCGAGCTGATGCCGATTACCGAATATCCCTTTGATCAATCCTGGGGGTATCAGGTTACCGGGTATTTTGCCCCAACCTCCCGCTATGGCACCCCCTTTGATTTTATGGAATTCGTGGACCGCTGCCACCAGCGGGGGATCGGGGTGCTGATGGACTGGGTGCCGGCGCATTTCCCGAAAGATTCCTCCGGATTATATGAGTTTGACGGTGCCTGCTGCTATGAATATGAGGACCCGCTGATGCGGGAGCACCCCGACTGGGGAACCCGGGTCTTCGATTACGGCCGACCGGAAGTGATCAGTTTTCTGATTTCCAGCGCCTGCCATTGGCTGGAGGCCTATCATGTCGACGGGCTT
Organism: uncultured Eubacteriales bacterium; assembly: GCA_964428505.1. Taxonomy (GTDB): domain Bacteria; phylum Bacillota; class Clostridia; order Oscillospirales; family QAKW01; genus QAKW01. The sequence continues at coordinate 18,299 of CAYRYQ010000021.1, read as the reverse complement.
CGGGTGGACGCGGTGGCCTCCATGCTGTACCGGGATTATGGGCGCAAAGCAGGGGAGTGGTCTCCTAATAAATATGGCGACCACGGCAATCTGGAAGCGGTGGAGCTGCTAAAAAAGCTCAACGAAGAAATTCACGCTTCGTTTGCCGGCGCCGTCACGATTGCAGAAGAATCCACTGCCTGGCCACTGGTGACCGGCACGCCTGAAAACGGCGGTCTTGGGTTTGACTTCAAGTGGAATATGGGGTGGATGAACGACTCTTTAGAATATATTTCCAAGTCTCCTTTGTTCCGGCACAGCATGCAGGAGAAGCTGACCTTCTCCATGACTTATGCCTATTCGGAACATTATGTGCTTCCGCTCTCTCACGATGAGGTGGTTCACGGAAAATGCTCGTTGCTTTCCAAAATGCCGGGCAATTATGAGGAAAAATTTCAGAATCTGAAAGCCTTTTACGGATATATGATGGCGCACCCGGGTAAAAAGCTGCTCTTTATGGGTGGCGAATTCGGTCAGTTTATCGAATGGAATGAAAGTCAACAGCTGGATTGGCTGCTGCTGGATTTTCCGGCCCACCGGCAAATGCAGGACTATGTGCGCGCATTAGGGCATTTCTATCAGCGGCACCCTGCCTTCTATCGGAAGGACGGCAGTTGGGAAGGTTTTGAATGGATTTCTTGCGATGACAGCACCAACTGTGTTCTGGCATTTCTGCGCAAATGTGAGAAAGAAATAATTTTGGTCGTCGTGAATTTTTCGGAATACAATCTAATAGACTATAGCTTGGGACTGCCTTTTGGGGGCACTTTGAGTCTTCTTTTCTGCTCGGATGAGGAACGCTTCGGTGGCGAGGATCGGTTCAGAATGCGCCCGGCTGTTTCCGAGAATGCCTTTCATGGGCAACCCTGCTCCACCACGCTGCATCTGGCACCATTTTCCGCGACTTATTATCACTATCGAACCAAAACGGGAGGAACCAGCAATGAAAAATAAGGAAATGCTGGCCATGCTGCTGGCCGGCGGGCAGGGCAGCCGCCTTTATGTCCTGACCCAAAATACGGCAAAACCTGCCGTTCCTTTCGGCGGTAAATATCGCATTATTGATTTTACACTGTCCAACTGTACCAATTCCGGCATCGACACCGTGGGCGTTCTGACCCAATACCGTCCTTTAGAACTGCACTCCTACATCGGAAACGGTCAGCCCTGGGACCTCGACCGGATGAACGGCGGCATCCATATTCTGCCGCCCTATGTTTCCGGCACCACCGGAGAATGGTACAAGGGAACGGCCAACGCTATTTATCAGAATATCCAATTTATCGAGAAGTATCAACCGGAATATGTGCTGATCCTGTCTGGCGATCATGTGTATAAAATGGATTACAGCAAAATGCTGGATTTTCATAAGAAGAAAAATGCCACCGCCACCATTGCCACCTTGCAGGTGCCCATTGAAGAGGCCAGCCGCTTCGGCATTGTCAATGCCGATGCGGAAGACCGCGTTGAAGAGTTTGAAGAAAAACCCGCTCATCCGAAATCAGATCGGGCCTCCATGGGGATTTATATCTTTACTTGGGAAGTTTTGCGGCATTATCTGGGGCTTGATGAGCGGGATCCTGCCAGCAGTAATGATTTCGGGAAAAATATTCTGCCTGCCATGCTGCAGGCCGGAGAACAGATGTATGCTTATCCCTTCGACGGTTATTGGAAAGACGTGGGCACCATCGACAGTTTGTGGGAAGCCAACATGGATCTGCTCAATCCCAACATTCCACTTAATTTATCCGATCCGAATTGGAAGATCTATGCACGCCACGCCCACTGCTTGATGCCCCAATATATCGGGCAGGATGTGCATATCGGCGAATCCATGGTCACGGAAAACTGCGTTTTGGAAGAGTGCTCTCTTTGGTATAGTATGCTGTTTTCCGGCGTCAGCGTCGGCCGCGGATCGGTTCTGAATTCGGCGGTGGTGATGCAGAACACCCGTATCGGTGAGAACTGTTCCATTAAGTATGCCATCATCGCGCCGGATGCGGTCATTGAGGACGGCGCTGTGATCGGGGCAGAGCCCGAGAACTACCGCGATGGACCATGGGGAATCGCCGTAGTGGGAAGCGGAGCCGTTGTCCGCGCCGGGCAAGTGGTTCTTCCCAAAGAAATGATCAATCCCGGAACCGTAAAGGAGGCACAGAAAGCATGAATGCACTGGGCATTATTTTTGCTGATCACTATTCCGACAAACCGACTGTCAACGAGCTGACACAGTTTCGCACCGCTGCCTCCCTGCCATATGCCGGACGGTTCCGTGCGGTAGATTTTGCGCTTTCCGGCATGGTCAATGTGCAGATCACCAATATCGGGATTATCGCCCGGGAAAACTACGGATCCCTGATCGATCATCTCGGAAACGGACAGGACTGGGATCTGAACCGGCGCCGGGGCGGGCTGACGATGCTGACCCCGCTGGCACGGGTTGAAACAAGAACCATTGCGTCCCGGGGGCGGCTGGACGCCCTGCGTTCCGTGCGCGGATTTATTGAAACCAACCGTTTTGAGCTGGTGGTCATCGCCTGCGGCGGCACCATCGCCAATCTGGATCTGGAGGCAATGATTTCTTCTCATTTGGAAAACGAAGCGTATCTGACCATGGCTTATGGAGAGATTCCCGCCGACTCCGGTGAAATGGTGGTACAGACCAGCATGGAAGGACGCATTAAAAATATTTCTTATCTGCAGGAAGCAGCTGTAACTCCTCATCCCTGTTCGCTGGGAACCTATGTGATGCGGCGGGCCGATCTGCTGAACTTTCTGGACGAGGCCAACAACAACGATTATACCAATCTGAACCGGGAGCTGATCCAGAAAAATCTGCCCACCCGCCGGATTTTTGGCTATCGTCACACGGGTTATGCCCGGGTGATCCGCACCGTGGAGGATTACTATATTTCCAGTATGGAAATGCTGAACCCGGTTTTCCAAAAGGAGCTGTTTACGCCGGAACGTCCGGTTTATACCAAAATCAAGGACTCCGTTCCCACCTTCTACGATTATCATGCTCAGGTGGAAAACAGCTTGATTGCGGATGGCTGCAACATCCGTGGAACCGTAAAAAACTCCATCATTTTCCGGGATGTCACCGTGGAAGAAGGCGCGGTGGTGGAAAACGCGATCCTGATGCAAAATAGTACTATCGGACGGGACGCCCGGTTTTCCTTTGCCATCACGGATAAGAACGCACTGATTACAGACGGAACCGAGGTGCGAGGCTCTCTGCAGATTCCCTATGTAGTGGGAAAAGGAAAGCAGGTGTAGCCCGATGAAAATACTATATGCGGCCAGCGAAGCGGCTCCTTTTATCAAAGTTGGCGGATTGGGGGATGTGGCCGGCGCGCTCCCGAAGGCGCTGTGCCGTGCGGGGGATGATGTTCGGGTCATTCTGCCGTATTATAGTGCCATCCCTCAAAAACTAAAGGATCAGTGTACCTATCGCACCCATTTTTATTTTAAGAACGCTTGGCGCAGCCAGTATTGCGGGGTTTTTGAAGCCAAGGTAGAGGGCGTGACCTATTATCTTCTGGATAATGAGTTCTATTTCGACCGGCCTGAAATTTACGGGGCCTACGATGACGGGGAGCGATTCTCTTATTTTTCCCGCGGTGTGCTGGAGGTGCTGCCTCTGATCGATTTTTTTCCGGAGGTGCTGCACTGTAATGATTGGCACACCGCGCTGATTCCGGTGCTGCTGGATACCCAGTTCCGTGCTCGGCCCGGCTATGGCTGCATTCATACGGTTTTTACCATTCACAACATTGAATTTCAGGGGAAATTTGATCCCTACATTCTGGGCAATGTGTTTGGGCTGGATGTAAACGTTAAACCGCTCTTGTATTACGGGGACTGTATTAACCTGATGAAAGGCGCCATTGAATGTGCCAACCGGGTGACCACCGTTTCCCCGCGCTATGCCGCCGAAATTATGAGTGCTCCGAAATCCTGCGGGCTGGAGCATATTCTGCAGGCTCGTTCATACAAGGTTCAGGGCATTCTCAACGGAATCGATACCGAGCTTTATGATCCCGCCACAGATTCCCGTATCTCCGTTTGCTATACCGCAAAGACGCTGGAGAAAAAGGCCGAGAATAAAAAAACGCTGCAGCGGGCACTCTCTTTGGAGGAAACCAATGCACTCCCACTGTTCGGCATGGTGACCCGGCTGACGCACCAGAAGGGGCTGGAGCTGCTGCGCCGGAAGCTGGACTGGCTGGCAAACCAGCCCACGCAGGTGGTGATTCTCGGAACAGGCGATGTTGGCTATGAGCAGTTTCTGAGAGAAGCGGCGGGGCGGCACACAAAAAATCTTCGGATATTGCTGACGTTTGACAGCCGGTTGGCTCAGCAGATCTATGCCGGCTGTGACCTGTTTATGATGCCCAGTGAGTTTGAGCCCTGTGGGCTTGCGCAGATGATTGCCATGCGTTACGGCACTCTGCCTGTGGTACATGCGACCGGCGGCCTGGCCGACACGGTTCTGCCCTACAATCCAACTGATAAGACCGGACGCGGCATCACCTTTCAAAGCTTTGATCCGGAAGACTTCTCCAATGCTCTGTGGCGCGGGATCGAGCTCTTTCATAACAAAGAGCATTTCAGTCAGGCACAGCGAAATGCCATGGCAGGAGACTACAGCTGGGGGCCCAGCGTAAAAGCCTATCAGGCGCTGTATTCCGGCATCTGAAGGAACCACGCGGCAGAGCTGGTTGAGCTGTCTGCGTTTCTATCACCCAAAAGGAGTATAAATGATGACAAAACAGGAAATCAAAGAAAAGATCGAAACCGTTGTAACCGAAAAGTTTGCCTGTGACGCTTCGGGCGCCACGATTCGCCAGATTTACGACAGCGTTGTCAGCTTTGTCTTGCAGGAACTGAGTGTCCGGCGCAGGGACTCCATTAAGGAAATTGACCAGCAGGAAGCCAAACAGGTTTACTATATGTCGATGGAATTTCTGATCGGCCGTTCCTTAAAAAACAATCTCTACAATATGGGGATTGAGCAGGATGTGCGAGCGGTGCTGAACGAGTTCAATATCGATCTGGAGGATCTTTATAAAATGGAGCCGGATGCAGGCCTGGGCAATGGAGGGCTTGGCCGCCTTGCGGCGTGCTATCTGGATTCGCTTACGGCCGAAGATTACCCGGTCACCGGCTTTTCGATTCGCTATGAATTCGGGATCTTCCGCCAGGTCATCATTGATGGCTGGCAGATGGAATTTCCAGACAACTGGCTGGAGCTGGGTGGCGGATGGCTGGTGCCGCGGCCGGACGAAGCGCAGGAAATTCATTTTGACGGCACGGTGGAGGAGATTTGGAGCAGCGAAGGGCTCAAGACCATCCACAAGAATTATTATAAAGTACTGGCGGTTCCGTATGATCTGATGATCACCGGCTACCACTCTAAAATTGTCAATAAGCTGCGCCTTTGGGGCGCCAAAAGCTTGGAAAATTTCGACATGTCGCTCTTTTCCCGGGGCGAATATCTGAAAAGCTGCGAGGGGGATGCCAAAGCGGAGGCTATTTCCCGGGTGCTTTATCCGGCAGATGACCATGAAGAGGGAAAGAATCTGCGCCTGAGGCAGCAATACTTCTTTGTCAGCGCCTCTTTGCAAAATATTCTGCATGAGCATCTGAAAAAATATGGGACATTAGATAACCTGTCCGACAAAGTGGTGGTGCACATCAATGACACCCACCCTGCTCTTTGTGTTCCGGAGCTGATGCGGCTGCTGATGGATGTGCACGGCTATTCCTGGGACGCCGCCTGGGAGATTACCACCAAAACCTTGGCGTATACGAATCACACCGTCATGAGTGAAGCCCTTGAAAGATGGGCAATCCCTCTTTTTTCCGGCCGGCTGCCACGCATTTATACGATTGTGAAGGAGATCAACCGTCGGTTCTGTGAAATGGTTTACAACAATCATCCGGAAAAGCGCAACGTGATTGATCAGATCGCAGTTATCGGTGACGGCATGGTGCGGATGGCCAATCTTTGCGTTGCCTGCTGCTACAGCGTCAACGGCGTTTCCGCCCTGCACAGCGCCATTTTAAAGACCGATCTTTTCAAAGATTACAACGATATTTTCCCCGGTCGGCTGACCAACGTCACCAACGGCATTGTACACCGCCGGTGGCTGTGTGAGGCCAACCCTTGGCTGTCCGATTATATCAAAAGCCTGATCGGGGACGGATTTGTGACTGATGCGCAGCAGCTGGAAAAGCTGCTGCAGTTTAAAGATGATCCGGTCGTGCTGGCGCAGCTGCCAGACATTAAAATGCAAAACAAGCTGCGGCTTTGCAAGTATATTGAGCACACCGCCGGAATCAAAATCAACCCGTCCTCCATCTTTGACGTGCAGGCCAAGCGGCTACATGAATATAAGAGGCAGCTGCTTTGCGGACTTTATATTTATGATCTCTATTACCGGATCAAGCGGGAAGGGCTGGTGATTCACCCCCACACCTTTATTTTTGGCGCCAAGGCTTCTGCCGGCTATGTCATGGCCAAGGAAATCATCCGTTTCATCTGCGCGCTGGGGGATCTGATCAATAACGATCCTGCGATTCACGATATGGTAAAAGTGGTCTTTCTGGCCGACTACAAGGTGTCGTTGGCGGAACTTCTGATGCCGGCGGCGGAAGTCAGCGAGCAGATTTCTCTGGCCGGTAAGGAGGCCAGCGGCACTGGTAACATGAAGTTCATGATCAACGGCGCACTGACCATCGGCACGCTGGACGGTGCTAATGTGGAGATCCACGACCAGGTGGGGGATGAAAATATGTTCCTCTTTGGCCTGACCACCCCAGAGGTCATCCGCTGGAAGCAAGACGGATACCATCCGGATCAGATCTACCGGAATGACCCGCATTTGCGGGCGCTTTTGGATTCAATTTTGAAAAATGGGATCGCCGGAAAGAATTTTGAATCTATTCTGAAATACCTGATCGGGCCGGATCCCTATATGGTGCTGGCTGATTTTAATGCTTACTGCACGGCGCAAAGCCGGCTGAATGCTGCATACAGCGATTCGCTTGCATGGAATCGGAAATCTTTAATCAACATTGCCAAAGCCGGCATTTTCGCTTCTGACCGGGCAGTGCGGGAATATGCCGATCAGATCTGGCACTTAAAACCAGTGGAATAATTCATTTTAAAATTTTGAAGGAATCTGGGAGACGCTGGATCAGGCCGGCTACTGTGCTTTGAAATGCTGTGGCGGGACGGCGCACGATTCCTGTCTTCATTATGCAGGAACTTCAATAAAAAAAGCAGCGCAGGCCTTCCATAAACCGGAAGCCTGCGCTATTGCATTTTTATTGATTCTGATTTTTTAAAGTTTCGTAAAAGCCGGCCAGGGTCATATTGCAATACGGGCCGACGTAGAGAAAGTAGAGAATTCCGCCGGTCAGACCGGATAAAATAAACCAACCCAGAAAGCTCAGATACAGAACAAACAGCTCTCCCTTGTGCCCCGTCATCATCCGTTTGCTTTCATTAATGGCGTCCATTGCCGAAAGTTCCGGATGATCAACCAGAATGAACTGGGCCATGGAATAGGACAGTGCCGCAACAATGCCGGGAATGATAAAAAGCAGCGACCATAAAGCGGTAAATACGGCGGTCAACAATCCGGTTAAAAAGGTGTTTAAAAAGTTCTGGAATCCGCCAAATAGATCTTCCAGCTGCGCTTCTCCGGTGCGGTATACGCGCAGATAAAAGTTGCAAAGTCCATAAGCCAGCACGCCGCTTAATACCAATACGCCGATGCCGGTTGGGCCAAGCACGCAAAGAATGATGGTGTAGAGGAGCATTGCCAAAACAGAGTACCCCCAAAAATGCTGAAGCCGTTCCTGTGCGAATTGTTTGATTGCTGCTCGATTCATAAAAACCCTCCTTACTTTTAATTGAATTATTCTATGCTGCTTTCAGTTTAACATATTCTTCCTTGAAATAAAAGTCTTTTATGACAGAATAATCCTTTTTTCGTCTGCCGCGCGGGCGGTGAGAAAAAGAGCTCCTCATCCCTTCAGAATAAAAGCCCGCCTTGATCCGACCATCCGGATGAGCGGCTCTTTAACAGATTGTAAATTAAATTCCCAGTAAGTTGAAAAGCGCCGGGACCTATGCTATAATAATAAAAAATGAAGGCCTTTTCCGGTTGAAAAGCCTTATTCAGGAGGCTTCCCATGTATCAAACTGATCCATCTTATTGCCGGTATCCAGAACAGGATCCCATTTACCGGCGCGCAACACGCAGAAACATTTCAAAAATAGGGTTCGCTGTCTTTATTTATATTTTGGTGATCGGGTTTTTGCAGGCGGCGATCCTGTATATCAGCCATTATTTTTTTCCGCAGTTTTATAACACCCCGGTCTATCAGTTGGTTTTGCAGATTGTTCCCTCTTATGTGTTGGGATTCCCTCTTTTTTTGCTGCTGCTGGGCGGCATGCATAAAAGGGTGCCCCAAAAACATCGGATGAGCGCAGAAAACTGGATCACCTTTCTGGCGGTCGCCTTTTTCCTGATGGTCATCGGCAACCTGATCTCCAGCTATCTGATGACCGCGCTGGAATCTCTGCGCGGAACCGGCATCTCCAATGCCGTTTCCGATATGATCAGCGGGTTCTCCCCGGTCATGCGCTTTATTGTGGTGGTTCTTTTGGCACCGATCGTGGAGGAGTTAATGTTTCGCAAGCTGCTGATTGATCGCCTTTTGCCATACAGCGAAGTGTTTGCGGTCGTAACCAGCGGGCTCATTTTTGGGCTGATCCACGGAAATTTTTATCAATTCTTTTATGCGATGCTGCTCGGGCTGCTGTTTGGCTTTGTCTATGTCAAAACCGGCAATATTTTATATACTGTTACCATGCATATGATCATCAATTTCACTGGCTCCGTCATTGCGGGGTTCCTAGAGGATCATGTTGGCAAAAGTGATACGCTGTTCACCTCGGTCTGGTCCTTTGTGGGCACGGTTTACCAGCTGGCCCTGTTTGCTCTGGCGCTCTTTGGGCTTGGTCTTCTGATCCAGCGGGCGAAGGATTTTCGCCTGAATCGATATGGAGATCAATGGCTTTCCCCCGCGATGCAGTTTTCTTTGGGCTGGGGCAACGCGGGGATGATCTCGCTGGGCGCTCTTTGCCTGTTTTCATTTATTACCAGTATTTTTTATTAAAATTTAAAAGGAGAACCATATGATTGAAATCACCATGAAAGACGGCGGGGTCATCCAGTTGGAACTGGATCCAACCAGCGCACCCAAAACCGTTGAGAACTTTGAAAAGCTGGTGCAGTCCAAATTTTATGACGGGCTAACTTTCCATCGGATCATCAGCGGCTTTATGATTCAGGGCGGAGATCCCTTGGGGAACGGCATGGGCGGCAGCGAGGAATGTATTCCCGGTGAGTTCAGCGCCAACGGGTTTTCCAATCCGCTCCGGCACGAGCGGGGCGTGATCTCCATGGCGCGCGCGCAGGATCCAAACTCTGCCAGCAGTCAGTTCTTTATCATGCACCAGGACGGCCTTTTTCTGGACGGGAACTATGCCGCTTTTGGAAAGGTGATCAGCGGGATGGACGCGGTCGACCGAATTGCCGGCGTCCCCACCAACTTCATGGATATGCCGGAAGAGCCGCAGATCATCGCGCAGGTACGCATTGTGGAATAATCAAAAGAGCCCCGCTTTCGGCGGGGCTCTTTTTAGTGTGCTGCAGGCTGTTTCTGCCGTCCAAAAAAATACGCTTTCTTTTCTGACAAAAAAGTGTTAAAATAAACAGGAACAAATGCAAGGAGTTCAAACGATGATGTCAACCACCACGGCGACGTGTGAAAACAAAACAGTGGTCCAATTTTCCGCGAAGCAGATCCGCAGGCTGGTTCTGCCGCTGCTGATAGAACAGATCTTGACCTATACCATGGGTCTCACCGACTCTTTAATGGTGGCACGGGTAGGGGAAGCGGCCGTATCGGCGGTATCTCTGGTGGAAACGGTCAACACGCTGCTGATCCAAACTCTGACCGCGCTTGCCGCGGGTGGCGCAGTGGTTGCCGGGCAGTACATCGGGCAGCAGCGCATCAAAAAGGCGCGGGAAGCCTCCTGGCAGCTTATGCTGTTTATGATTTTCGTTTCTTTGGGGCTATGCGCGATCCTCTATGGCGCGCGCCCCTGGATCTTGGGCGGTCTGTTCGGCGATGTCGGCCCCGATATCTTAAGGCACAGTAACCGTTATTATCTGGTTATTGAAGCGTCCATTCCTTTTATTGCAATTTATAGTACAGCTGCAGCGCTGCTTCGGATCATGGGCAATACGTCTGTATCCATGCGGACTTCGCTGCTGATGAATATTTTGAACTTTGCGGGCGACGCAGGTCTGATCTTTGGCATTCATATGGGGGTGGAGGGCGCCGCGCTCTCCACGCTGATTTCCCGCGCCGCAGGTGCCTCGCTGTTGCTGGCGCTGATGTTTCGCCCCCGCCAGCTGCTTTATTTTCAGCCGCCCTTCCGCATCCGGTTTGAGCGCCGCACCATCCGCAATATTCTGCGCATTGGAGTCCCCAGCGGGGTGGAAAGCAGCCTGTTCCAGTTGGGGAAAGTCATTTTGCTCAGCGTTGTCTCGGTCTTTGGAACTGCCGCCATTGCGGCCAATGCGATCGGTAATACCATTGCCAGCTTTCAGATTCTGGCACCGCAGGCAATCGGCATCGGCATGATGACCCTTGTGAGCCAATGTGTCGGGGCCACCGATTTTAAAAGGGCGCGCCTTTATATCCGGAAGCTGATTGGCCTGTCTTATCTCGCCACACTGATGACGAATCTGGCTATTTTCGGTTTGCTGCCACTGCTGATGCGCATTTATCAGGTTTCGCCGGAGGCAACCGCACTGGCAACCAAAATTTTATTGCTGCACGGAGGGTTTGCCGTTCTCATGTGGCCATTTGCCTTTGTTTTGCCACAGGGCCTGAAAGCCGCCGGCGACACCACTTTTACCATGATCTCGGCGGTTGCCTCCATGTGGTGCTTCCGCATCTTTTTCGGGATTTGGTTTGCGCGGGGGCTCTCTTTAGGGGTACTGGGCATCTGGCTGGCCATGTTTATCGACTGGATTTTCCGCGTCGGGATCTATCTGCTCCGTTATCGGGGCCGCCGCTGGGAAACCAAGCTGATTCATGAATAAACAGCAAGCTCCCACACTTTTTTCACTGTGTGGGAGCCTGTTTCTTAATTGATAAGCCTTCCGGGAAAACCCCGGGGAGGCGCTGCTTATTCCGTGGTGTCTGTTTCTGCTTTTTCTCCGTAAAGAACCCCGTCATAAATAAAATCGCGGATGTGCTGGTTGCCGTTTTCCTCATTATACGTGAGATACCATACGCCGTCGATGATTTTTCCTCCATCGCCGTTTGGCTGATCTTCCACTAGCGGAAACACGGCTTGCCGGAACTGGTAATTTTCTACCATAACCTTCATGCCGATGCTGGTTACATCGCCGCTGCTGAGGGTGGTTTTAACCAATCCCAGCATGGTTTTTGCCACTTTCGGATACTGCAGCGCGTTCATGGATTTCACCTTCTGATAGCAGGCCTGCAGCACCACCTCATGCATCTGGGAACGCACTGCCACACCGCCCACGTTATAGCGGGCCCGCAGCATACCCAATACCTGCATCCCGGATAAGGTCTGCATGCCATCTTCCTTAATGGGCTCTACCTTGATTTTACGTTCTTCTGCCAAATAAGTGATCTGCTTATTGGCTTCTTTGCGATAGGTTTCTGAAACATCCAGCTCGATTCCGCCCAGCGCGTCCACCACTTTTTCCATATTGGTAAAGTTGATCACCACATAGTCCGTGATATCCAACCCGAAATTCTGATTCAGTGTCTTTACGGCCAGAGTAGGCCCGCCATAGGCAAAGGCATGGTTGATCTTGGTTTTGCCATGTCCCTCCACCGTGACATAGGTATCCCGCTGAATGGCGGACATGCGGATTTCCTTCTTTTTGCTGTCGATGGTCAGCACAATGATGCTGTCGCTCCGCCCCACCATGGAATCATCGGTGGTGTCTACCCCGAACAGGGCGATGTTCTCAATTTCTTTGGTATGATAATCCTGCTGCTGCACCCCAAAATCTTCTGTCTTTGTTGAACTGTCTTTTTCCATTCCGCTGAACACATAATTATATACCAGAAAAAGTGCTGCGCCCAGAACCAGGAGCGTGGCGCCAAAGGCAATCAAAAACGACCATAGGGTGCCCAGCTTTTTCATTTTAAACATGGTATCCCTTTCTGCCCATTTAGGCGTTTTGGCGCCTCAGCGGGCGGTTACTGCCAGCGTTTGCTCTGCGATAGCTAATTCTTCATTGGTGGGAATGACACAAAGAGCCACCTTGGATTCAGGCGTGGAAATCACCATGGGTTTTCCCTTCACCCGGTTCTTCTCTGCATCCAGCTTTGCGCCGATACAGCCAAGAGCATCTGCCACATTCTGGCGAATAGTGGGGTTGTTTTCTCCGATTCCGGCCGTAAAGACGATTGCGTCCACGCCGCCCATCACCGCCGTATAAGCGCCCACATATTTGGTAACCTGATAAGAGAACATGTCCAGCGCCAGCTGACAGCGGGCATTCCCTTTTACCGCTGCTTCCTCCAGATCTCTAAAGTCGGAAGAAACACCGCTCACTCCGTAAGCGCCGCTCTTTTTGTTCAAAATATCGCACATTTCATCGGGAGACAGTTTTTCTTTATTCATCAGATAAATGGCAATCGAGGGATCAATGTCTCCGCAGCGGGTTCCCATCATCACCCCTGCCAGCGGCGTAAAGCCCATCGAAGTATCCATACACTTTCCGCCCTTAACGGCAGAAATGGAAGAACCGTTTCCCAAATGGCAGGTAATGATCCGAAGATCCTCCAGCTTCTTCCCCAAAAGCTTCGCGCAGGCCCCCGCCACATATTCGTGGGAAGTACCGTGCGCACCGAAACGCCGGATCCCGTATTTTTCGTAATATTCGTAAGGAATCGGATAAATGGCTGTCGTTTTAGGCATGGCGTAATGAAAGGCCGTATCATACACCGTCACCTGCGGAATCTGCTCTCCCATAACTTCCCGACAGGCGCGGATCCCCACAACCGCGGGCGGATTGTGCAGCGGAGCGAATTCGGTCAGCCCTTCCAACTGCTGAATTTTTTCCTCGTCCATTAAAGTTGCTTCCACAAAGACCTCCCCGCCGTTGACCACCCGGTGCCCCACCGCGTTGATCTCGCTGACGGCGGCGATCACGCCCCATTCTTGATCAGCCAAATATTGCAAAACCAGCTTGATCGCGGCAGCGTGGGTCGGCAAGGGCGCATCCAGCACCAATTCCTTGCCTTTTGCCTTGTGGGTGAAGCGCCCGTCGATCCCGATGCGCTCACAATTCCCTTTCGCCATCACACCTTTGTCGTCCATATTGATCAGCTGATACTTCAGCGATGAGCTGCCTGCATTAATGACCAGAATTTTCATAAATATCCTTCTCTCCTTCAAAAAGTCCTTTTCAATCGTACTTGTTTATTATATAATAGGGTTTATAAAGTTTCAACATTTTTTTCAAAAGGAGGGATATTGCCCTGATCTTTGCCGTGGTCAGCGAATTTAATCCTTTTCATAACGGGCACCGCTACCTGCTTTCTCAAATTCCAAAGAAGGAAGGGGACACCATTGTCTGCATCATGAGCGGTTCCTTTGTGCAGCGGGGGGAGGCGGCGGCCTATGACAAATGGCGGCGCGCCGAAGCCGCCATCCGGGGAGGCGCCGACCTGGTGCTGGAATTGCCGGTTCCTTTTGTTCTGTCAGACAGCGACCGGTTCGCCGCCAAAGGCGTGGAAACCGCGGCGGCATGTGGGCAGCCGGTCACAATGGCTTTTGGCATGGAAAGCGCCCGGCTGGGGCCCTTGTCGCATTTGGCGGGGGTGCCGGAGGAGGCGCTGCGCCTGCCGATCAAGGAGGGGCTTTGTCGGGGGCTTTCCTATGGTGACGCCCGCTGGCGGGCTTTGGCGCAGCTGTATCCCGAAGAAAGCACCCTGTTAAAGACGCCCAATAATTTGCTCGCGTTCGGCTATATGCGGGCTTGTCTGCCTCGGGGGATCCCGTATCTTGGCATTCGGCGTACCGCGCCCCATGACGGAGCGCCCTGCGGCGCCGTTGCCTCTGCCTCTTATGTGCGGAACCATCCGGAACAGTTTTCCGCTTTTTGTCCGTTTCCGCAGGGTCCCGCCCTCGACAAAGCGCTCGCCGAGCGCTGCCTGCTCACGCTTTTGAAAACCAAAACCAAAGAAGCCATGGCGCAAGCCGCCAATTTCAGCGAGGGGCTGGAAAACCGATTTGCCTCTAAGCTGATTGAAAGCAGCACATTAACGGAATTTTTTGACCGTGTAAAAACAAAGCGCTATTCCCACGCTAAAATCCGCCGGGCCGCGATGAGCGCAGCCCTGGGGATATCGGCCTCCTTGCCGGAACAGCCGGTTCCCTATCTGAGGGTTCTGGCCTTCGGCAAGCAGGGACAGGCGCTACTGAAGTCTTTGAGAAAAACCGCGTCGCTGCCTCTTTTGCAGACCGGACGGGCCTGCGAGAAGCGGCATGCCTTGTTTTTTCAGGCGGAACGCCTGAGCACCGACTTATGGAACAGTTGGTGCCCGCACCCCGCGCCGGGCGGCGCGGATTACCGGAAAGGAGCTATTTATGTCTCTGATTGAACTGAAAAATCTCTGTAAAATCTATCAATCTGGCGGTGTTGCGGTCAAGGCCGTCGATGGCGTAAGCCTTACTATTGAAAAAGGAGAATTCTGCGTGATCGTGGGATCTTCCGGCGCCGGGAAGACCACCTTACTCAATATGCTGGGCGGCATGGATACCTGTTCTGCCGGTGAGATTTGGGTCGACGGTCAAAACATCGCCGGCTATTCCGCCCGGCTCCTCACGGCTTTCCGGCGTTATCAGGTTGGGTTTGTCTTTCAGTTTTATAATCTGATTGGAAATCTGACTGCGCTTGAAAATGTGGAGCTGGCCAGCGCCATCTGCAAGCACCCCAAGGATCCCGCCACCGTTCTTTGCGAGGTGGGGCTTTCGGAGCGCCTCAGCAGCTTTCCAGCGCAGCTTTCCGGCGGGGAGCAGCAGCGGGTGGCCATTGCACGGGCAGTGGCGAAGAATCCGCTTTTGCTCCTTTGCGACGAACCAACCGGTGCGCTGGACTATAAAACAGGAAAGACCATCCTCAAGCTGCTTTATGACATCTGCAAAAAGCAGGGGGTTTGTGTCATTGTGATTACACACAATCAGGCCATCAAGCCCATGGCGGACCGGGTCATTACCATCAAGAGCGGGCAGGTGGAAAATGTTGTTGTCAACCATGCGCCCAAACCCATTGAGGAACTGGAATGGTAAAGCCACTCTTTCAAAATATCAGGCGGGAGATTTTGCGTAGCCGGGCGCGCTATCTGGCGCTGCTGGGTATTTTTGCGCTGGGCATCAGCTGCTTTGCAGGCCTGCGCGTAACCCCCTACGATATGCGTAAGACCATGGACACTTATTTCGATCAATCCCATTTTCAGGATTTGGAGATTCTTTCCACCTATGGTTTCAGTCTGGAAGAAATTGCGGCGCTCCGGGAAAAGGATGGGGTGGAAAATGCCGTTGGCGTGCGGGAACAGGATGCCCTGATTACAAGCAGCCGGGGCGTCGATAACGTTAAAATTCTTTCTCTGCTAGAACAAGTAAACACGCTGACCCTGGTGGAAGGGCGTTTGCCGGAAAACGCCGCCGAATGCGTGATGGATAACGGATCTTTTGGCCATCAAAAGCCGGCCCTCGGCGAGACCATCACACTCGCGGAAGAGAATGAAAACAGCACCTATCAGGCCCTCACCACCCGTTCCTTTAAGGTGGTTGGATATGGATATTCCCCGGCTTATCTTTCCTTTCAGCGGGGCACCAGCACGGTTGGCAGCGGCAAAACCGATTATTATATCATGACGACGGAAAGCGCCTTTACTTCTGATCTTTATTCCTATGTTTGCCTCACCTTGGATCAGGCCGCAAAAAAAGACAGCTATAGCAGCGCTTATAACGCGCAGGTTGAAGCGGCAAAAACGGCGCTGGAAGATGCGGATCTGAAAGAACTGCAGCGCACCCGGATTCGGCAGCCGGCCCTTACAAAGCTGCGAGAAGGGGAGCAAGCGCTGGAAACGCAAAAGCAGCAGACGCAGCAGGCGCTCTATTGGGCAGAGCAACAGCTGCAGCAAACCTTGCAGCAACTAAAAAATGCCAAGAAGACC
Organism: uncultured Eubacteriales bacterium; assembly: GCA_964428505.1. Lineage (GTDB taxonomy): Bacteria > Bacillota > Clostridia > Oscillospirales > QAKW01 > QAKW01. The sequence goes on along the minus strand of CAYRYQ010000021.1, from coordinate 1,931 downwards.
CTGGATGAAGGAAGCGCCGCTTTGGAGCAGGCGCGCCTGCAGTATGAAACTGAAAAAAATGCGGCGGATACCGCGCTTCATCAGGGGCAGCAGGCATTATCCGCAAAGCAGCAGGAATATGACACCCAAAAGGCGGCCTATGAACAAAGCGCTGCCGCATTGGCAGAGGCCAAAGCGCAGCTGGACGCGCTCGCTGCTTCTGCAGAACAGCTGGTACAGCAAGGGGAGAGCCCCGCGCTGGCTGCTCTGCGGGAACAGCTGACCCGGGCAAATGCGGCTTATCAGGAGCAGGAGGCGGCGCTTCAGTCTGCCGCCGCCTTATTGGAGCAGGGCGCCGCCGCTTTGCGGGAAGGCGCCGCCACACTGGAAAATCAGCGCATTGAGGCGGAAAGCCGGTTTTTGCAGGCGGCAGCAGGGATCGCCGGCCAGGAAACCGCACTTTGGCAAGGGCAGCAAAAATATAATGCCGGGATGCAGGCCTACAGCAGCGCGCTGGCAACCTTTCAGCAGCAAAAGGAGGAAGCGGATCAGGCCTTTGTCACACAGCAACAAACACTCGATCAGGCCCGCGCCCAAATCGAAGAGAGTTCCCTGCCCGATTGGTATTTGCTGGATCGCACGCAAAATCCAGGCGCCGAAAGCTTCAGGCAGGACATCGACCGGGTCCACAACATCGCGCAGGTATTTCCGCTGTTGTTTTTTCTGGTGGCCGCGCTGGTCTGTATGACCACCATGACCCGCATGGTCGATGAACAGCGCACACAGATGGGCACGCTCAAGGCGTTGGGCTTTGGAAAAGACGCCATCGCGGGGCAGTTCCTTCTCTATGCGCTTTCAGCCGGCTTTTTCGGCAGCGGAATTGGGCTGTTGATCGGATACTGGATCTTTCCGCGCGCAATCTTTGCGGCGTATGGGATTCTCTATAATCTGCCCAAAATGGGCTATCATTTTCATTGGGGTTACGCATTGCTTTCGCTTTTGCTGAGTCTGAGCCTTTCCGGCGGGGTTACCCTCTTTGCCGCCATCCGCACTTTAAGGGCGCCCGCGGCCCAGCTGATGCGCCCCGTTTCTCCAAAGAACGGGCGGAAAGTCACACTGGAGAGGATCCCCTTTTTATGGCGGAGAATGAACTTCACCTCCAAGGTCACCGCCCGGAACCTGCTGCGCTATAAAAAGCGGTTCTTCATGACGGTTTTAGGCATCGGTGGCTGCACCGCCCTGCTTTTGACCGGCTTTGGCCTGCGGGATTCCATTTTGGGAATTGTGCCGATGCAATATCAGCAAATCAATCGTTTTGATGTGGCTGCCACCTTTTCAAAAGACGACAAATCCATCCGCTCTCTTCTGGAAAAAGAAAGCGACGAAGCGCTTTATTTCAAACAGATCAGCCTGACCGCCGCGGACGCCTTCGCTTCCATGGACTGTTATCTCTTTGTTCCAGAGGATCCGGCTTTGCTGGGGCAGATGATCGCGCTGCGCAGCCGCGTCGGCCATCATCCGTTTACCTTGTCTGAAGAAGGCGTGCTGATCACGGAAAAGCTGGCAACCCGGCTTCATCTGCAGGCGGGGGACACGATTACTTTAAAAACGGGGACCGCCAAAACCGATTCGTTCCCGGTCAGCGGCATCACGGAAAACTATATTTCCAACGAGGTCTATTGTCCGCCGGAGCTGTATGCGTCCGTTGTGGGAGAGACACCTTCCTTCCAGTCCTGCCTGCTCAAAATCGGGGACCGGGAGGATCACGCCGTGGCACAAGCGCTGCTGTCCGACCCGGAAATCAGCGGGGTTACCTGCGTCAGCGATCTGCTGGATCAATATACCAGGATTTTCAGCAGTCTGAACCTGGTGGTCTATGTGCTGATTCTTTGCGCCTCTCTGCTGGCATTTATTGTGCTGTATAATCTGACCAACATCAACATTACGGAACG
>CAYRYQ010000020.1:0-23638 GCA_964428505.1 uncultured Eubacteriales bacterium | reverse complement strand
ATATCACGCCAAAAACGCTGCGCCATTCTTTTGCGGCGCATCTCCTCGAAAACGGAGCAGACATTAATATGGTAAAGGATATGATGGGGCATTCCTCCATCTCCTCTACAAAAATTTATACCAAGCTATTAAAAAGCAAGTACTTATCTATTTATGAACACTGTCATCCAAGAGCAGTAAAGGCAGGTGAATGATCTTTGGGACTTTTTAATCAATATCAGCGGGAGGGGAAAGGCGTTGGCAAAGAAGAAAATACGCCACGTTTTCTGCAGTTTTTCCAGATTTTAGGCCGTAAATTCTGGTATCTAATTGTTCTGAATATGCTTTATGTTGTGTTTTGTCTCCCGATTGTAACGATCGGCCCTGCAACCGCGGGTCTGACAAAAGTGCTGCGCAATTTCGCCCGGGAAGAGCCGGCGTTTCTTTGGGGAGATTTTATTGAAGCGTTTAAGAAAAATTTTAGGCAGGCCTTTCTTTATTCTTTGCTGGATCTTTTGATTTTGGCCATTTTGCTTTTGGATTTGATGGCGGTGGCCAATGTCCCCAACAAGATTCTGATGATCGTTTCCTTAGCAGCCATTCTGTTTACCCTCACGGTATATATTTTCATGCGGTATTATATCTATAATATGATGGTAACCTTTCATCTGACGTTATGGCAGCTGCTGAAAAATGCCTTTATTTTTTGCTGGGCATCCTTTTTTCGCAACCTCCTTTTAACGATTGTTGTCGGAGGCGTTCTCTATTTGATGATTCAGTATCTCAGCCTGCCGCTGCTTCTTTTTGTATTGGTGTTTCTGTATTTCTCCTTTAGTGGTTTATTGGTCAATTTTGTTGTCAATATCCCAATCAAAAAATACATGATGGATGGATTTGATCCGAAAACCGGGCAACGGTTGCCGGAAGAGACCTATGAAGGATTTGAGCCTCACGAAAAAGATGAGCTGGATGACGATAACGATCCGGAAGATTCCCTAAAATAAGAGACTCCCACACTTTCCGCTTTCCATTGTGCGGATAGATTCGTGTGGGAGTCTTTTTTATGGGGTTAAATCGTTCAGCTCTTCCAGCCAAAGGGCAGCAGAAGCGTCCGACGGCATACGCCAGTCTCCGCGCGGAGAAAGGCAGACCGACCCGACCTTCGGCCCGTCCGGCATGCAAGAACGTTTGAATTGCTGAGCGAAAAACCGCTTTAAAAAGGTTTTCAGCCAATGAAGCAGCTCTTCCTCGGAATATTGCCCTTGATAGGCATGCCGCGCTAAACGCAGCAGTTTTTTGGGGCGAAAGCCAAACCGTAGAAAATGATAAAGATAAAAGTCGTGCAGCTCATACGGTCCCACCAGATCCTCCGTTTTCTGCGTCATCCGGCCTTCTTGATCCACCGGCAGCAGCTCCGGAGATACCGGCGTGTCCAAAATATCCAGCAGCACCGCTCTCAGAGCAGCGGAAGAATGGTCTGCCTCATAGCGCACGATATAGCGCACCAGAGTTTTTGGAACAGAGGCGTTCACGCCATACATCGACATATGGTCTCCATTATAAGTCGCCCAGCCCAAGGCAAGCTCTGACAAGTCTCCGGTACCGATCAGAATTCCTCCCCGCTGATTGGCAAGATCCATTAATATCTGTGTGCGTTCCCTCGCTTGTGCATTTTCAAAGGTTACGTCCAGATTGGAAGCATCCTGATCAATATCAGCAAAATGCTGCTCCACAGCTTTGGTGATATTGATTTCTTTCAGTGTAACGCCCAATTCCCGGCAAAGTGTCACCGCATTATTTTTAGTGCGGCTGGTTGTGCCAAAGCAGGGCATGGTCACAGCTAAAATATCCTCAGACGGACGGTGCAGCAGCTCCATGGTGCGCACCGCCACCAACAGCGCCAAAGTACTGTCCAGACCGCCGGAAATGCCCACCACCACACAAGAGGCGCCGGTATGCATCAGGCGTTTTCTAAGCCCGTATGCCTGCATTTTCAGAATCGATTCCGCGCGCTGACGAAGATCGTTTTCATCTGCCGGCACAAATGGATTGGTTGGATAATAGCGTGTAAGCGGCGTGATAAAAAATTCCTGATCAAAGCAGCAGCATCGGAACGGCCTGGTTTCCAAGCGGAAGCTGGTGTTTTTATGGCGCTCTGCCGCGAGGCGCTGCAAATCCAGCTCGGTGCAGGTGAGCGATTTTGGCTCAAATGGACGGTTCTCCGCAAGAATGGCCCCATTTTCCGCAATCATATGATGGCGGGAAAAAACCAGATCCTGTGTGGATTCTTCCGGCCCGGCATTGCAGTAAATATAGCCGGCAATCAGGCGGGCGGAGGTTGCGCTGACCAGCAGCCGCCGGTATTCCTCCTTGCCGATCACTTCATCTGAAGCAGACGGATTCGCAATCAACAGCGCACCATTCAGACAAAGCGCTTCGCTGGGCGGGCAGGGTGCCCATAAATCTTCACACAGCTCAACGCCAAAGCAATAGAGATCCATTTTTCGGTGCTGAAATAAAAGATTCATACCAAAAGGAGCTTCCTGACCGGCAATTGTAACCGTAGCCATTTCGGGCAGCGTTTTGCCGGAAGTGAACTGCCTTTTCTCATAAAATTCCGTATAGTTCGGAAGATCCCTTTTCGGTACAATCCCCAAAATATGTCCGTTTGAAAGGACGGCTGCACAGTTATAAAGCTTTTGCCGGTGCCGCAGGGGAACCCCCAAGACCACAACGGGATATTTTCCGGTGGTAAAAGCGCAGACCGCTTTCAGAGCATCCACCGCTGCAGAAAGCAGCAAGTCGCTGTAAAACAGATCTCCGCAGGTGTAACCGGTTATGACCAGCTCCGGCAGCACCAATAAATTGACTTTTTCCCGGTCTGCTTCCTCAATCCGCGCGCAAATGGCGCGTTTATTGCGGGCCGGATCGCCGACCGTTACTGCAACGGATCCGGCAGCAACCTTTATAAATCCATCCTTCATCCTTTATACTCCCTCGTGATTGATTCGAAAAACCGGTTATTAAATCTTATTGTATGCATTTTTTGGCATTTTGTCAATTCTCCCATGAAAAAAAGCGGGCTATGAAAGCCCGCTTTATTTATTTTCCGCTGTCGCCATAATTGGAAAGCACCCGGGCGGAAGGGTCGTTTACATCGCAGCCCACCCAATTTTTATTGGGCATCCAGAAATCCGCAACCATTTCGGCTTGTCCCGGATAATAACGTTCAAAAATCTCCCGATAAAGCAACGATTCCTTGGTAAAGGGCTTGGCAAACGAATAACGATCGCACTTTTCCTGAAATTCCTCGTCACTGTATTGATCTTCTGCAAATTCTTTCAGATCATTGACCATCGAATGGCCAACCGCATCGCTGAACGCCGCTTTTTCCCGCATCAGGATAGAGTGGGGGAGGTAGTCGCCTTCAAAAGCGTGACGCAGCAGGTATTTTCCGATCCCGTAATGATTCCGCTTCACTTCTGGGTCGATACTCATGACATATTCCACAAAATCCAGATCTCCGAAGGGGACCCGCGCTTCCAGAGAGTTTACAGAAATGCACCGGTCGGCGCGGAGCACATCATACATATGAAGTTCCCGGATACGTTTGGCCGATTCTTCCTGAAAGGCTTCGGCGTTGGGCGCAAAATCGGTATATTTATAACCAAACAGTTCATCCGAAATTTCTCCGGTCAGCAAGACGCGGATACTGGTCGTTTCATGAATGGCCTTGCAGATTAGATACATGCCGATACTGGCACGGATGGTGGTAATATCATAAGTGCCCAGAATGCTGATCACGCGGGGCAGCGCCTCAATAACATCGTCCCGGTTAATAATAATTTCATGATGGTTGCTATGGATATAATCGGCAACCTCACGCGCATATTTCAGATCAATGGCATCAATATCCATCCCGATTGCAAAGGTTTCAATTGGCTTTTGAATTTCTCTTGCTGAGATGGCACAAACCAAAGAAGAATCCAGACCGCCGCTAAGCAGGAAACCCAAAGGGGCATCGGCGTCCAAACGTTTTTGAACCCCTGCAATTAATTTTTCACGGATGTTCTTGCAGACGGTTTCCAGATCGTCCGTGCAAACCGCTTTTACGGAGGTCATATCCCTATAGCAATAAAACGCGCCGTTTTCATAATAATGCCCCGGAGGAAACGGCATAATTTTCTGAGCGAGTCCGACTAAGTTTTTTGCTTCGGAGGCAAAAAGAATTTTTCCTTCCTGATCATAACCGTAATACAAAGGACGGATCCCGATGGGATCCCTTGCCGCAACCAATTGTTTTTTAGCTCCGTCGTAAATAATCAGCGCAAATTCCGCATCTAACCTCCGGAACATATCAACCCCATATTCCTGATAAAGGGGGAGAAGGATTTCACAATCAGAATCACTTTTAAACGAATAGCCTTTTTTCTTCAGCGCGTCTCTCATGGGTTTGAATCCGTAGATTTCCCCATTGCAAACCAACGCATGGTCGCCCAATGTAAATGGCTGCATGCCTTCTGCCGTCAAGCCCATAATAGCAAGGCGGTGGAAGCCTAAGCGGGCCTTGTCGGATTGAAAGAGCTCGGTGCAGTCGGGGCCGCGAGATATGGTTTTATCAAATCCCTCTTTAAATTTTTCGTCCGTGATACTGTGTCCGATATAGCCCATAATGGAACACATGAATTAAATCATCCTTTCTATGCTGGCGCCACATCCATACTGTTCGCTGCCAACTACTTTGCGTGAAACACGAATGAAACCACAAAAGAAATTTGTGGTTTCATTCATCTTCTTTATAGAGTTACCGAACGCTGAACAGCAGTTTGCCGTAAGAGGGATAAGGCCAACTGGTTTCTGCAGTTAACGTTTCCATTTCGTCTACAACAATTCTCAGCTCGTTCATCGCTTTAAACACATGATCTTTATAGTATCTGCAAAGATCGCCGGTGTCGCTGATTTCCTTTACTCCAACCAAGGTATCATCCAGCGTTTTCGCTTTCAGATAAGCGGCGCTGTTCAACTTGCTCAGTTTGGAAACCAACTCTGTTTCATAGGTGCAATCGATCTCTTCGCTCAGATCCTTTTTGGCCAATGCGTTATCCGCCAGATCGGAAATAAAGTCGCTAACTGCGGGCAAAATGTCTTTTTTCACCATGTCCAGCATGGTCAGCGCTTCAATGTTCAGAATTTTGCAATAACCCTCGCTCATGATTTCATAACGGGAATGCAGCTCTATCTCAGAATAAACTTTATGTTCGGTGTACAGCTTAACATTTTTCTCATGCAGGAGATAGGGCAGGCAGTCCGGCGTGGACACCAGATTCAAAAGGCCGCGCTTTTCAGCCTCTTTGACCCAAGCTTCATCATAACCGTTGCCGTTAAAGATAATTCTTTTGTGTTCAAAAATGGTCTTCTTGATCAGATCGCTCAGGGCGCTGTCAAAATCAGCGGCGTTTTCCAAAATATCCGCAAACTGTTTCAGCTCTTCGGCAACAACGGTGTTCAAAACGACGTTGGCGCCGGAAATGGAGGCTGCGGAACCCAGCATCCGGAATTCAAACTTATTGCCGGTAAAGGCAAATGGAGAGGTTCTGTTCCGGTCGGTCGTATCTTTGGGGAACCGCGGCATCATATGAACGCCGATCTTCAAAAGATCTTTTTCTTTGGCATCATAGGCGGTTCCTTTTTCGATCGCTTCCAAAATTGCAGTCAGCTCAGAACCAAGGAAAACAGATACAATAGCCGGAGGCGCTTCGTTGGCGCCCAACCGGTGGTCATTTCCTGCGGATGCAACCGAAATTCTCAGCAGATCCTGGTATTCATCCACCCCTTTGATCACTGCACACAGGAACAAAAGGAACTGAGCGTTTTTATAAGGGGTATCGCCCGGCTCCAGCAAATTGACGCCGGTATCGGTGGAAATGGACCAGTTATTGTGCTTGCCGCTGCCATTTACGCCGGCAAAGGGCTTCTCATGAAGCAAGCAAACCATGTTGTGCTTCTTTGCCACTTTTTGCATCAGCTCCATGGTCAGCTGATTGTGATCTGCCGCAATATTGGTGGTGGAGAAGATCGGGGCCAGCTCATGCTGCGCGGGAGCCACTTCGTTATGTTCGGTCTTTGCCAGGATGCCCAGCTTCCAGAGTTCCTCGTTCAGATCCTTCATGAACGCCTGTACCCGGGGCTTGATAGCGCCAAAGTAATGATCCTCCAGTTCCTGACCCTTCGGAGGCTTTGCACCGAAGAGGGTTCTTCCGGTATAAATCAGGTCTTTTCTCTGATCATAAGCTTCTTTATCAATCAGAAAATATTCCTGCTCTGGCCCAACAGTGGTGCGAATATAGGCAACATCATCATTCCCGAAAAGCTTCAACACACGCAACGCCTGCTTATTGATTGCTTCCATCGAACGCAGCAACGGCGTCTTGCGGTCCAGCGCTTCGCCGCTATAGGAGCAAAACGCAGTCGGAATGCAAAGAGCGCCATCTTTAATAAACGCATAGGAGGTAGGATCCCAAGCAGTATATCCTCTGGCTTCAAAAGTTGCGCGCAGCCCTCCGGAAGGGAAAGAGGATGCATCTGGCTCGCCTTGAATCAATTCTTTGCCCGAAAATTCCATAATGACCTTACCGTCGGCGGTTGGCGAAATGAAGCTGTCATGTTTTTCAGCCGTTACGCCAGTCATCGGCTGGAACCAATGCGTAAAATGAGTGGCGCCCTTTTCAATCGCCCAATCCTTCATTGCATTGGCAACAATGGTGGCAACGGCGCTGTCCAGTCTGCGGCCATTCTTTGTGGTCCGCTGCAGCTGCTTATAAGTCTCCTTCGGCAGACGTTCTTTCATGACGGCATCATTAAATACATTGGATCCAAATTCTTCGGTTACTTTGCTCATCAATCTTTACCTCTCTTTCAAAAATAAAAAACGGCAAAAAAGGGCGGATCATAAAAAATATGACCACGCGACCTCATTGCCGCTTAATCAATAAATATGGAATGGCTGAAATCGGATCAATAACCGGAAAACCATCACCAATTTAATATAGTGTATTATACGCTCCGTCTGAATATTTGTCAATAAGCTTTTTTAAAAAAACGTATTTTGTAACAATTAAACAAAAAAAAATCCAAATTATCTATTAAAATTCAAAAAGGCAGGGCTTGACTTTTGCTGGAAAATAATTATAATAAAGCTATAAGCGATTAATTTTAGTGAGCAAAGATGTTCACCGTAACTAGGGGCCTAAGTGCCCCCTTAAGGCATCGGTGGATGTCTTATTTTTATTTTATGGAGTATGCTAAGACCAAACGCCCAGAAAGATTCAATAAAGGAGGAATCATATGTATACTTTTGAAGATGTGATTACGTTTGTTGAGGAAGAAAATGTAAAATTCATTCGTCTTGCATTTTGTGATCATTTCGGTACACAGAAGAATATTGCGATTTTGCCCAGTGAATTAAAACGAGCATTTGAAAACGGGGTATCTTTTGATGCTTCCGCAGTGCCCGGTTTTGGTGACGAAGTAAAATCCGATCTTTTTTTACACCCTGATCCCTCCACGCTCAGTATTCTGCCATGGAGGCCGACCAATGGCCGGGTAGCCCGGATGTATTGCGATATCTGCTATCCGGATGGAAGCCAGTATGAAAAGGATGGCCGTTTTATATTAAAAAAAGCGGTTCAGATGGCGAGGGAAAGAGGAATCACCTGCTCTTTTGGCGCGGAATTTGAATTCTACCTATTTAAAACGGATGAAAGCGGGAACCGGACCAATATTCCGTTTGATGAGGCGGGATATATGGACATCGCTCCGGAAGATTGCGGTGAAAACGTGCGCCGCGAAATTTGCTTTATGCTGACTGATATGGGTATTTCTCCGGAAAGCTCTCATCACGAAGAAGGCCCCGGGCAGCAGGAGGTGGATTTCCGCTACAGTGATGCGCTGTCTGCCGCCGATAATGCAACCACCTTTAAATCGGTGGTGAAAACGGTGGCGCGTCGGAACGGCCTTTGCGCAGATTTTTCTCCAAAGCCTCTGCCGGAATGCAGTGGAAACGGTCTTCATATCAATATTTCTGTGCATACCATCGATGGCAATCACTACTCCAACGCATTTATGGCCGGTATCTTGCATCATATTCAGGAAATGACCTATTTCCTAAATCCCACCACGGAATCCTATCTGCGGCTTGGCAAGCAAAAAGCGCCTCAATTTATTTCCTGGTCTCCCGAAAACCGTTCGCAGTTGATAAGAATTCCGGCAGCGCGGGGGGAATATCAGCGGATTGAGCTGCGTTCCCCGGATCCGGGCGCCAATCCTTACCTTGCCTATGCGCTTCTGATCTATGCCGGGCTGGACGGAATCCAGCAAAAGATGGAACCGCCGGCGCCGGTAAATATGAACTTATTTACAGCTGCAGAAAAGACCTTGTCGCAGCTGCAAAAACTTCCTCAAACGCTGGAGGAAGCAAGAAAGCTTGCCCTGAACAGTCCATTTATTCAATCTATCCTCCCGGTAGACGACTTTGTATTTTAAGTCTTCTGGAAGGGGGGACAACTGATGTATAGCGACACTATAGGATCCAGCGTTTTGCTGGTTACTGCATCGGAAAAAGCAGGAAAATATTTCAAGGAATTATTGCCTGCAGATCAGTTTTCACCCGTCACGATTTTAACAAGCGCCGGGGAAGCAAAGCGTCTTCTGATCAATACACCGCGGGATATTGTGATCATCGATACCCCCTTAAAGGATGAGTTCGGAACGCAATTTGCAATCACGGTGGCGGAGCGTTATTGCGCGGGCGTGATTCTCTTTGTAAAACAGGAGGCCTATGAGCAGATCTCTTATAAACTGGAGGAGCACGGGGTTTTTACCTTGGCAAAGCCGGTCAGCCGGCAGACGGTATTTCAATCAGTGAAACTGATGGTGGCGACGCAGGCAAAGCTGAAGGCTCTGGAGCAGAAGAACTGGACCTTAGAAGAAAAAATGAAGGATGTCCGGCTGATTAACCGGGCAAAATGGTTGCTGATTGAACGACTGAAAATGACCGAAAGCGAGGCCCATCGGTATATTGAAAAGACGGCAATGGATCGCTGTGTAAAGCGAGGCGAAATTGCCCAGGATATTATCAAGATGTATGAAAATTGAGGAGAGGGAGCATATGACAAAGTATATTTTCGTAACGGGCGGTGTGGTGTCAGGTCTCGGGAAAGGGATTACAGCAGCTTCATTAGGGCGCTTGCTGAAAGCCAGAGGGCTGAAGGTTGCCGCACAGAAGCTGGACCCCTATATTAACGTGGACCCGGGGACCATGAGCCCCTATCAACACGGTGAGGTGTATGTTACCGAGGACGGCGCGGAAACGGATCTGGACTTGGGGCACTATGAGCGGTTTATTGATGAAGATTTAAATAAATATTCCAATCTGACCACCGGAAAGGTTTATTGGAATGTATTGAACAAAGAGCGCCGGGGAGAATATTTGGGAGAAACGGTTCAAGTGATCCCGCATATTACCAATGAGATCAAGGAATTCATCTACAGTGTGGGTAAAAAAACCAACGCAGATGTAGTTATTACAGAAATCGGCGGAACCACCGGCGATATTGAGAGCCAGCCGTTTTTGGAAGCCATCCGTCAGGTCGGGCTGGAAGTCGGGCGGGAAAATTCTCTTTACATTCATGTGACTTTGGTTCCTTTTTTAAGAGGATCTGATGAACATAAAACGAAACCCACCCAGCACTCGGTGAAGGAACTGCAGGGAATGGGCATCACGCCAAACATCATTGTTTTGCGCTGTGATGAGCCTTTGGAGGAAAATATTTTCCGGAAGATTGCGCTGTTCTGTAATGTGAAGCTGGATTGTGTGATTGAAAACATTACCATTCCGGTTCTCTATGAAGCGCCGATCATGCTGGAAAAAAATCATTTTTCCGATATTGTCTGCCGTGAGCTGCAAATTAACGCGCCTTCTCCGGATCTTGCCGACTGGAATGAGATGCTGGAGAAAATCAAAACCCGCAACAAAAAGGTGACCATCGGTTTGGTGGGTAAATACGTTCAGCTGCATGACGCCTATCTTTCGGTTGCCGAAGCCCTGCGCCATGCGGGATATGTCTATGGCGCGCGGGTGCAGATCAAATGGATTGACAGCGAAACCATCACGGATGAAAACGTTGAAGAAAAACTGGCGGGTTGCGATGGGATCTTGGTTCCCGGCGGTTTTGGCAACCGGGGAATTGAGGGAAAAATTATTACGGCGCGCCACGCGCGTGTGCGCAATATCCCGTATTTAGGCATTTGCCTTGGCATGCAGATTTCTGTGATTGAGTTTGCCAGGAATGTGCTGGAACTGGCAGACGCCAATTCCGGTGAGTTTGATGAAAATTCCGACAACAAGGTCATTGACTTTATGCCGGATCAGAACGATCAGATCAATAAAGGCGGTACGCTGCGGCTGGGCGCCTATCCCTGCAAGATTGCCGAAGGGACGATGATGAAAAAATGCTATGGTTCCGATATCATCTATGAGCGTCACCGTCATCGGTATGAGTTCAACAACGATTACAGGGTGCAGATGCAGAAGGCCGGATTGACGATCAGCGGAACCTCACCGGACAACCGGATTGTGGAAACGGTAGAAATTGAAAACAATGATTTTTATGTTGGCGTTCAGTTCCATCCCGAATTCAAGAGCCGCCCCAATAAAGCGCATCCTTTATTCAAAGGGCTGATCAGCGCCGCACTGAAAAGACAGGGATGAGGTGAAAAAATGAGCGAATTTTATGAGAATCCTTTATGCGCGCGGTATGCCGGCGAGAAAATGCAGCGCATCTTTTCTGCAGATCATAAATTTACCACCTGGCGTAAGCTTTGGATCGCACTGGCTGAAAGCGAGCAGGAGTTGGGGCTGGAAATCACCGACGAACAAATCAGCGAAATGCGGGCCCATGTTGATGATATCGATTATGAAAAAGCGCGGAAATATGAATCAGAGCTGCGGCATGATGTGATGGCTCATGTTCACACTTTCGGCGACGCCTGCCCGAAAGCGCGCCCGATTATTCATTTGGGCGCCACCTCCTGTTATGTGGGAGATAATACAGATATCATTGTCATGCGGGAATCGCTGGAGGAAGTCAAGCGCCTTCTGGTGAACGCCATCGCGGCAGGGGCGGATTTTGCCGAAAAATATAAAGAGATCCCCACGTTGGCGTATACCCATTTTCAGGCCGCCCAGCCCACCACAGCAGGGAAACGTGCAACGTTGTGGATCCAAGACCTTTTGATGGATCTTGCACATGTCGATCAGGCCATTTCCGGCTTGCGCCTTCTGGGCTGCAAAGGAACCACCGGAACCGGCGCCAGCTTTTTATCGCTGTTTGACGGAAACTACGAAAAGGTGGTAGAGCTGGAACAGAAGATTGCCCTGAAAATGGGCTTTGAAAAGGTGATTCCGGTCTCCGGGCAAACCTATACCAGAAAAGAAGATTATTTTGTTCTTTCCGCGCTTTCCGGTATTGCACAGAGCGCCAGTAAATTTGCCGGGGATATCCGGCTGCTTTCTCATTTGAAGGAATTCGATGAACCGTTTGAGGCCAAACAGATCGGTTCCTCCGCCATGGCCTATAAGCGCAACCCCATGCGCAGCGAGAGGATCGCTTCTCTGGCCCGTTATGTCATGATCGATACCCTGAATCCTGCGATAACAGCGGCTACCCAATGGCTGGAGCGCACGCTGGACGATTCCGCTAATAAACGGATCAGCATCCCGGAGGCCTTTTTGGCGATTGATGGTATTTTGTCGCTGTATATCAATGTTATTTCCAACGGAACCCTTTATCCAAACGTCATGGAACTTCATCTGAAAGAAGAACTGCCATTTATGGCAACAGAGAATATTCTGATGTATTGTGTAAAAAAGGGCGGCGACCGGCAAAGCCTGCACGAAGCGATCCGGGAGCATTCCGTTGCGGTAACCAAAGAAATCAAGCTGGAGGGCCGGCCCAACAATCTTTTGGACCGCATTCTCGCTGATTCGCGCTTTCATCTTACCAAGGAAGAGCTGGACCGGATTTTACATGTCCGAAATTTTATCGGCTGTGCACCGCAGCAAACGGAGCATTTTTTAATAAACGAGGTCGCGCCTGTTCTGAAGGAAAATAAAGCATATCTGGGTGTTCAAGTCGAAATCAATGTATAAGGAGAAAACAGTATGTTAACAGCAGTGGTTGGAATTAATTGGGGAGATGAAGGGAAAGGCCGGATGGTCGATTTACTTTCGGAACGCTATGATATTGTTTGCCGCTATCAAGGAGGAAACAATGCGGGACATACCGTTGTCAATGGACGCGGCAAATTCGTTTTAAATCTGCTGCCTTCCGGAATTCTGCGGGAAGAAACCGTCAATGTGATGGGACCTGGTATGGTGATTGACGCGGAGCATCTGTTTCATGAAGTGGAGCGGCTGCGGGAAGGTGGCATTACCATTACGCCCCAGCATCTGAAGATCAGCAATAAGGCCACCATTTGCATGCCCTACCACAAGCTGCTGGACTGCCTCGAAGAGGATCGGCTGGCCGATAAAAAGTTTGGTTCTACGCGCCGCGGTATCGCACCGGTTTATGCGGATAAATATATGAAAAAAAGTTTTCGAATGGGAGATCTTGCACACCCGGAACTGATCCGGAAAAAGCTGGAAGAGGTTTTGGAATGGAAGAATCTGACGATCGAAAAGGGCTACGGCCACGATCCGATCAAGGTAGAAGACATGCTTCAATGGCTTGAAACGTATGCTTTTGCGTTCCGCGATTATGTCTGTGACACCACTGCCTTTTTAAATCAGGCGATCGAGGAAGGGAAGAGCGTGATGTTTGAAGCGCAGCTGGGCGCATTAAGGGATATTGATTTTGGTATTTTCCCCTACACCTCATCCTCTTCCACCATTGCGGCCTATGCGCCGATCGGTGCCGGCATTCCCAACCGGGTGCTCGATGAAAGCATTGGCATCATCAAAGCCTATTCCAGCTGCGTGGGCGAAGGCCCGTTTACCTGCGAGCTGTTTGGAGCCGAAGGAGACGCACTGCGCGAGGCCGGCGGGGAATACGGCGCCGCAACCGGGAGACCCCGGCGTGTCGGCGGATTTGATGTGCTGGCATCCCGCTACGGAGTGCTGATGCAAAGCGCCTCCTGCCTTGCGCTGACCAAGATGGATGTGCTTTCCTATCTGGATCAAATTCCGGTGTGTGTGGCATACGAACTGGATGGAAAAAGATTGGATTCTTTCCCGGTCGGTTATGAGCTGGCGCATGCCACCCCTGTATATGAATACTTTGACGGTTGGAAATGCGATATCTCCGGTTGCAGAAAGAAAGAAGACCTGCCGGCAAAAGCGCTTTCCTATGTTCAATATATTGAAAAAGCGGTTGGCTGCCCCATCAAATATGTATCGGTGGGCGCCGAAAGAGCGCAATACATCGAAATGTTTTAATTTCAGCGCCTTTTTCTTCGGAGAAAGGCGCACTTTTTTGAAAAAATGTTGTTTTTTCGGGTGTTCTTTGTTATAATATTTTTAATCATTTTTGAGAAAGGACTGTCTTATGAAGAAAAAAAAGATTCTATGGATCACCATTATACTGGCCTTATTGGTTATTGTTGCCGCAGCGGTCCTTTTACTGCCGAAAATCAAATCGTATCTTCCTTATTACTTTGATATGATGGGGCTCCGGCAGAAAGATATTTCCTATACGCTCACCATCGATAAGGAAGACTTTGAAAATGAAGTTGCATTGAAACTGCAGGATAATAAGGTGATCTATTCCGCCACCCGATTTTTAAATTATTTAAAAAGTCATTACCCGGATTTTGTATGGTATAACGGAATCTATTATCTGAATGCCAATATGTCATATAGAGAGCTTTGCGCTGCACTGAAAAGCCCCAATATCCCCATCAACTATGCCAAGATTGTAATCCCGGAAGGGAGAACGGTGAAGGAGATTGCGGCGATTGTCGCGCAGAGCGGGCTTTGCTCAGAGGCCGACTTTCTGGCGGCAGCAGACAGTTATGATTATGATTATTCATTTATCGAAGAATTAAAAAATCGGGATCAAAATCTGATCGGCTATAAACTGGAAGGATATTTATTTCCTGCCACCTATGAATTCCGGGAAGATACGGTAACGCCCCATGAAATGGTGGATAAAATGCTATCCACCTTTGCCTCCTATATCACAGACGATTTAATTGCCGGCGCCAAAGCGCAGGGATTATCTCTTAATCAGCTGATCACCTTCGGCTCTGTGGTGCAGGCGGAGGGCCTGGATCAGGAATCCATGGAAAATGTGGCGTCCGTTTTCTGGAACCGGCTGCATTCCAAATCATTAAAACAGCTGCAGTCCGACCCAACCAAAGAATATGCGCAAAGTCTGAAGACCCTGCAATCCTTTTCGGTAGCCATGAGCAATGCCTATGATACGTATAGCTGCACAGGACTTCCGGTAGCGCCAACAAATTGCCCCGGTATCGAAGCAATCTCTGCCGTGATTCATCCCGCTTCCACCAATTACTACTATTTTGTAACCGATAAGAACAAAAATTTTTATTATAACCAGACCTTAGAGGAGCATAACGAGACGATCCGTAGTTTGAAAAACCAAAATTTATGGTAAAAGCTTATGATACACGTGATTCAGCAATCATCCTATGAAAAAATAACCGGGATTCATTCCTTAAAACCAAACTATGATCAGGCCAGCGTGTTGATCGGAGAAGAGTTTTCGTTTCAGATCGTGCTTTATAATGATTCAAGGCGCTATGAGAAGGTGTTTTTTCAAAGTGAATCGGAAATACCAACAAGGGGATATCTGGTTAAAAATGTACCGGTGAATCGGCCGTATTACAGCGATGATCATTATCCCCATTATTTGTTGGACAAGCCGGGACTTTTGCCGGATTGCTTGTACCCCTTGGAGGATCGGGGCCATCTGACGGTTCATCCTTATCCCACTGTTCTTTGGATAGGAATGCGCGCAAGCCAACCCGGAAAACAATGGATCCGCTTTTTCTTTCAAGGGGATGAAGAACGAACGGAATCTGCTTTTCACCTTACTGTTCTGCCGCATCGCTTGCCAAAGCAATGGTTTTCTGTCAGCACCTATGTCTACCCAACTTGTCTGTCTAACGCCAGCTCCTTCCCATTATTCTCCGATATTCATTGGGAACTTCTGAACAAATATTTTGCTGTGGCAGCCGCACACGGCACCACCGATCTTCTGACCCCGATTTTTCCGATGGCCTGCAGTCTATTTCCCGAGCGGAATCCGGTGCAATTGGTTCAAATATCGGTCCATGGGGATCAATATTCTTTTCAATATGACCTCTTTGATTGCTGGATCATGATGGCACGCAAGCATGGAATCAAAGATTTTTCTTTTTCTCCTTTGTTTCCCTCCCTGAAGGACCAGCGCTGCCCGCATATTACAGTGCAGAACGGCAGAAAGAATGTGGTTCTTTTTGGTCGGGATAGCGATATTCTTTCGCCGGAATATGGCATTTTCCTGCGCAAATTCCTGCGTGATTTCACCAAGCACTTAACGCAATGCGGCTTGGTAGGGCACAGCAGTTTTCATTTGACAGTGGGCGCAACGGCAGCCTATGCAGACGTTTATCGAAAATGTCGGGAAACAGTTGCAGATTTGCTGAAACGATTTAGGATTGTGGATTTGCTTTCCGACTATTCCTTTTATCAGATGGATCTGATTTCTTCGCCGGTGGTTCCGCTTTGCGGCATTCAGCCGTTTTTATCCGAGCGCATCCCCAGCCTTTGCACCTGCTTTTCTTCCGGAGAGCCAAAGGAAGCCGCCAATCAGTTGATTGCTTCGCCATCTGCAAGGCTGCGCAGTCTTGGCATTATTTTTTATTACCATGACATTGTCGGTTTTCTGAATAACCGTTTTAATTGCTATTATTCTCCTTGCAGCACAAATGTGATCAATTCGTATATCAATACAGACGGGGAAGGAGCTGTTCCGTCCGGGAGTATGTTTTGGGTTTATCCGGACGCTGATGGGCCGTTGCCTTCCATCCGTATAAAGCAGTTCTATTATGCCCTGCAAGACATGCGGTTGCTGGAACTGTTGGAACGGTTTATGTCAAGAGAGGCGGTGATTGCCCTGATCCGGAATTCTTTTCCGGATTTCCCGGACACCGCCGCGGCCAATGCCGAACAAATGCTAGTTTTCCGCCAAAAAATCAATCAATTATTGTCTTCCTTTGAGCCGAATATGAATTAAAAAAGAGAGGTTAATCATGAAACTTGGTATCGTAGGGTTGCCAAATGTGGGCAAAAGCACCTTATTTAATGCAATTACAAACGCAAAGGCACAGTCGGCCAATTATCCGTTTTGTACCATTGATCCCAATGTGGGGGTGGTTTGCGTACCGGATCCGCGATTGGATGTTCTGGCCGCAATGAACGCGTCGAAACGGGTCGTGCCGGCCGTTATTGAATTTGTGGATATAGCGGGCCTGGTAAAAGGCGCTTCCAAAGGAGAAGGTCTGGGCAATAAATTTTTAGGAAATATCCGGGAAGTGGATGCGATCGTCCATGTGGTGCGGTGTTTTGAAGACCCCAATATTATTCATGTGGATGGATCCGTTGACCCGATTCGGGATATCGACACCATCAATTTGGAACTGATTTTTTCTGATCTTGAATTAATTGAAAAATTCATTTCCCGGGCGCAAAAGCTGGCGAAAGGAGACAAGAAATATCTGGCAGAGGCGGCACTTTACCAAAAGATCAAAGAGGCTTTGGAAGCAGAACGTTTTGCTCACACGGTGGATTATACAGAGGATGAACTGGAAATCATGAAGACGGTTCCGCTGCTAACCAATAAGCCGGTCATTTACGCGGCCAATGTCTGCGAAACTGATTTTAAAAACGGGGTGATGACCAATCCCTATGTGACCAGTGTGCGGGAACGCGCGTCTAAAGAGGGTGCGGAGGTTTTGGTAATTTGCGCCAGAATCGAAGAGGAAATCAGCGAGCTCTCTGCAGACGAAAAAGAGTTATTCCTGGCGGAGCTTGGGTTTGAGAGCAGTGGCCTGGACCGGATGATCGCCGCCTGTTATCGTCTGCTGGGGTTGATCAGTTATATTACTAGCGGAGAAATGGAAACAAAAGCCTGGACGATAACGAATGGAACCAAAGCGCCCCAGGCAGCGGGGAAAATTCATACCGATTTTGAACGCGGCTTTATCCGGGCGGAAGTGGTTGCTTATGAAGATTTAGTTCAAAGCGGATCCATGGCGGCCGCCAGAGAAAAAGGGCTGGTGCGCAGCGAGGGAAAAGAATATGTCATGAAAGACGGAGATGTGGTGTTGTTCCGTTTTAATGTATAAGAAAAGAGTACTGCTTTGGCCGCGAAACCAAAGCGGTACTCTTACTTTAAAACCAAAAAAACGCCCATCAGTATAGCCAGCGCCAGTAGAACAAAAAAACCAACTTTCCATCCGTTCTTTGCAGGGAAATGTTTTTTTGCGTTAATATGGCTGTTCATCATACGCTCGCATTCCTTTACCATATCCTGATAAGGAACCTTCCCGCCGGAGCGCAGGATAAAGATGGCCTGCTCAAAGATATCGCTGTCTGTGTTGTTCAACAACACAATCTGCTTTCCAACGCCTTTTATCATACCAACACCTCAAGGTTAGTATCGGGGAACCTTCAAAAGTTATTCAGTTGTTTTTTGGAATTTGCAGATCATAACGGTAACATCATCCCCATACTGGCAATCCGCTTTTTCAGATAAACGCTGCAAAATTTTATTGGCATAGATCCGTACATTCGGATTTTGACATTCTAAAAGCGTTGCAGGCAATTCCTCTCCCAAAGCGGCAAGGCCGTCCGATGCCATAATGAGATAATCGCCGTCTTCAATTTTTGCATTGATATGTCTTAACCGGTCATTTTCACAAAGGCCAAGGGGCATGCCGCCGCCCTGCAAGGTGGTCAGATGTTCCCCGTGAAGATGGTAGCTTTCAAAAGCGCCGGCTTTATAGAAATCAGCAAGCCCACGGTTTAAATCAATGGAGCAGATGTCAATGGTCGTAAAACAGTTGTCCTGCCGGAAACGTGCCGCCGACTGAAAGACATTCAGTGCACCAGGAACCGTCAGACCACCGGATACCAGCTTACGAACCATTCCAATCGCCAGTTCACTTTGCAGGCTGGCTTCTTTTCCGCTGCCCATCCCGTCTGCCAAAAGCAAATAATAGAATCCGTTTCCGGCCGAAAATCCAAGCGCATTATCTCCGCTGATCTGCTCACCGCCCTTGGTTTTACAAAGCGCAGAGCAGGAAATCTGAAAAAGATTGCTTTCTTTAATATGCGCAAACAGTTCTCCGTTTTCCTGTATCATTTTGATTGTGAAACCATTGCTGAAATAGGGAGCTACGGTCTCTTCAATCACTTTTTCATATAATAAATCTTCTCCCAGTGTGCACTGAATATCACATTTTTTACAATTTCGCTCATCCAAAATAAAGTTGATTTCTTTTACCTGAACATGGCGCCTTTCAAGCGCGGTGCGTATTTTGGATTCCTCTTCTGTCAGAAAACGGACAGAGCGTATGGCAGCATCCATTTTCAGCTCCATTTTTCGGGATAAATGGTTCAGCTGATCCACCAGATCCTCAAAATCTTCAGAGTGGCTGTATATCAACCGTTTTTCAACCATTTCTGTCATTGCAGTCGGCTTAATGCAAAAGGGAAGCAGCTCCTCCACATTTCCGATGGTTTCCGTTTGGCAAAAACGCTCTGAAAGCGTTTCCAAAGCCTCGGCAAGCTCAGATGCATTCTTTTTATAGCAGATCTCTGCTTTGGGGCAGATGGCGCTGCATTCTCGCTGACAAGCGTCCAATAGGTTTTTAGGGGGCTCTGTCGTGTCGCTCCCCTTAGGCATTTTAACGGCAATATACGAGGAAAGAAAATTCCGCAAACGGTTTTTCGGCACAAAAAAGATCAGCGCAAATGCGATCAGCGGTTCGCTAAAATACCAATAGTTCCAAGGAAATTTCCCAAAAAAGAACAACACGGCGTCATAGACCAGAATAAAAGAAAGAAGCCCGAAACGTTCTGAAAAAGCAGAAAAAACACATCCAACCAGAGTTCCCACGATTACAGCCGTAAAAATCGATTCTCCGCCGTTTCCAACAGCGGCCAGGATAATCCCGATACAGGAGCCAAAAACAGCAGTATGGCTCGTTTTAAGACAAGCCATGGCAAGAAATAACAGCGAAAGCGCAAATATTCTTGCTATGCTCATATCCATGATATAAACATGATGCAGGGAAATCAGCAGCAATATAAGCGTAATACAGGCGGCGATCAGTTCATGAGGAGAAAGATAGCAGCATTTCCTAAATCCTTTTGCCGCGTAGTTGACAAAGTAGACGCAGCAGCTGACCAGAATACTTTCGGCTGCTAGCAGCATCACGGAAAATAAGGTGAGATCTCCCACCAGAAGAAATAAAAAACCAGCGGTAAAGCAGCAGGCTCCGGTCAGAACAGCGGAATCACCCCGGATCATCTGCAATGATTTTTGAAAGATCATATAAATTACAAAGGCCATCGTCAGCGCGGTGATATATTTAAAAACAGAGAGGTCAAAGGGTCCGGTCAAAAATCCAGCCGTGCTGCTCAGATAGCAAAGAGAAGGCATCAGCCCCAGTTCCGAACTCACTGCTAAAAGAATCAGCGCGAAAGGGGAAAACCCATCAAACAGAGCACATTTTGCAGAAAGAAATCCCAACCCCACCGATAGTGCCAGGCGAAGGATATAATAGATGACATTGATTACGGAATCCTGAAACCGGTTGAATTGATCTTGTACTTTGACCATTTATACTGCTCCTTTATACTTTTATAATGACCATTATATCGGGGGCAGCGCCTTAATTTTGTCAGATTTTTGCAGATAGTACAAATAAATTTTCAAAAAAGAATAGCTATTTCAATCGTGGTTCGTTATAATGAATGCATAGAAACTGTAAAAGGAACAGATATGAATATTCAAATTGACCAATTAGCTGTAATCGTCCGTCCTTTGTTGGATTGGTATCATCAAAATAAAAGGGATTTGCCTTGGCGTCACAACGCAACCCCCTACCGTGTGTGGATATCGGAAATCATGCTGCAACAGACGAGGGTGGATCCGGTCATCCCTTATTATCAAAGATTTTTGGAGTGTCTTCCGGATGTGGAAACGCTGGCTCAAGTATCTCAGGATCAACTGATGAAGCTATGGGAAGGCTTAGGCTATTACAGCCGTGCCAATCATTTGAAAAAGGCGGCTCAGATCATTGCGGAGAACGGCGCCTTTCCCGACAGTTTTGAGGGATGGCTTTCCCTGCCCGGGATCGGGGAATATACCGCAGGAGCGATCTGCTCGATTGCACTCGGGCTTCCGACTCCGGCCGTAGACGGGAACGTATTAAGGGTTTTATCCCGTATTTTAGGCAGCGAAGAGGATATCGCATTGCCCGCAACAAAAAAAACTTTCACCGCCGCACTTCAGCAGGTATATCCGGTTTATGACACCTCTTCATTCACCCAAAGCTTAATGGAGCTTGGCGCCATCATCTGCCTGCCAAATGGAGAACCAAAATGTGCCGATTGCCCCGTAAAGGATATTTGCTTTTCATTTCAAAACAACTGTACAGATCGTATTCCGGTCAAAACCGCAAAAAAAGCACGGAAAGTGGAAGAAAAAACCGTTTTTATTTTGCGTTTCCACGATAAAATTGCTTTGTGTCAACGACCCTCCAAGGGACTGCTGGCCAATCTGTGGGAATATCCCAATTGTTCCGGCACGCTAACCCCGGAACAGGCCGCGGCATTCTGGGCAGCACTGGAACCGGAAAAAATAAAAAAACTGCCTCCCTCCATTCATATTTTTACGCATATTGAGTGGCATATGTCTGGATTTGAAATTCAGGTGTCAAAGTCTAAAGCAGAGACAAAGCTGGAATGGCTGCCCATTGCCTCTGTTTTAGGCGAAAAGGCGATACCAAGCGCATTCCGCTGCTATACCGATTACCTGAAAGACCTGCGTTATAAGGAGATTGAACCATGAAATATCTGTTTAAAATGGCCGGAAATCTGCTGATGGATCAGTTTGTCGGGATTATCTCAGCCTTTATGCTGGTACTGTGCGTATCCGTTTTGTTTAAAAACCGTTTGTCCGGCTATTTGCTGGCGCTCTTGATTTGTTTTGGATTTTATGTTTATACCGCCTGTCATTCCTCTTTTAAATGCGGCTTTCACGACGAACATCGGGCGCGAAGGGATCTAAACTACCGCGGCTATCTCTATAAGGGCGCAATCGGGGGGGCTCTATCCGCATTCCCGCTGCTGCTTTGTTATGTTTTTTATTTTCTGACAAAAGCACGGATTGTGGCGCTGTATTATATGATTTTCAGCATGTATTGGACCTGGCCCATGCAAAATATCTTTCCCCACCACCTTGAGCTGGTCATGACGCTGGTATTTATCCCCTTAACGGCCATTCCATGGGTCGGATATATCGCCGGATATAAAAATTTTCTCTTGACGGACCTTTTGATGGAGCTGTTCCGCAAATTTTCAGCGATGCATCTGGAAAAATAATAAAAAGCATGGACCTGTCCTTCAGTGTCCATGCTTTTTCATATATATTCACCTTTTTTCATATAGTTTCAAGAGGTGATGAATCAAGATGACATTCAAAAAGATTAAAGGAGTTGTGGCAGTCTTTACCATTTGCGGCATCTTTGCGTTATCGGCAGGCTATTTGGAAATCCAAACACGCAGTCAGGCGGTGAACGGCGGGGAAGTGCGTTATGTTTTAGATGCAGGGCATGGGATTCCAGACGGCGGCGCAGTGGGGGGGGACGGCACCACCGAACAGACGCTGAATTTGGCGATCACGCTGAAAATATCGGCGCTGCTGGATCAGAACGGCATAAAACATCTGCTGACCCGTTCTGATGAAAACAGCATCTTTTCCGAGGGGAAAACCATTCACGCTAAAAAAGTATCCGATGTTCAGAACCGGATTGCCATAGCAGAGCAAAATAAAAATATTCCGCTAATCAGCATTCATATGAACAGTTATCCCAGTGCATCGGTGCATGGAATTCAGGTTTTTTACGGAAAAAATAATGAAACTTCAAAAAAAATAGCGGAATCGCTGCAGGAAGCCTTTAATGGCTCGCTTCAGCCCGATAACCGGAAAACCGTTAAAACCATCTCTGACAATATCTATTTATTCTCTCATGTCTCCAATCCATCCGTTTTAATCGAGTGTGGGTTTTTAACCAATGATGCAGAACTTGCCCTGTTAAAAACGGAAGATTATCAGCAAAAATTGTCTGAAATCATCGCGCAGGTATTAATGGCGCAAGGTTGACTTTAAAGCTAAAATGGAGTAGAATAAGAAAAAGTGCGAAAAAAGGCGGATTGAAAAGAATGCCCAAATTGAAGCAGATTTATGTGTGTGCAGAATGCGGCTATGAAAGCCCCAAGTGGAACGGGCAGTGCCCTCAGTGCCGGGCATGGAATACATTTGAAGAAAAAGCGGTGCAGCAAAGCAGCAAATCGTCACCCACCGGTCATGCAAAGGAGCTGAAAATTCTGAAGCTGGAGGAGCTGACCGGCAGTGGGGAACTGCGCTTTTCCACGGGGCTCAAGGAAATGGACCGGGTACTGGGCGGGGGACTGGTGACGGGTTCTCTCACACTGGTAGGCGGAGACCCGGGAATCGGAAAATCCACCTTATTGCTGCAAATTTGCCAATTTCTGGGGCAGAATAAAACCATTCTTTACATATCCGGCGAAGAGTCGATGAATCAGATCAAGCTGCGGGCAGACCGACTGGGCGTTCACACCGATCATTTATATCTTGCCTGTGAAACCAATATAGAATCTATTTTGAGCGCCTGTACACTTCATAATCCGGATATTCTGATCGTGGATTCCGTTCAGACCGTGATGTGTGATCATGTATCCGGTACACCCGGCAGTGTTTCCCAGATTAAAGAAGCAACATCCGCTTTGATGCACCTGGCGAAAGAGCAAGGAATCACGGTATTTGTGATTGGCCATGTAACCAAGGAAGGAGCTTTGGCTGGTCCGAAGGTTTTAGAGCATATGGTAGATACAGTACTTTATTTTGAAGGGGATAAGAACCTGAACCACCGGATCCTGCGTACGGTAAAAAACCGTTTCGGATCTACTAACGAAATCGGTGTGTTTGATATGCAGAGCGGCGGATTGGTGGAGATCGACAATCCTTCCAAAATGTTTCTGGAGGGACGCCCCGAAAATGTGCCCGGCACCTGTGTAACCTGCATTTTGGAAGGAACAAGGCCGATTCTGGCAGAGATACAGGCGTTGGTGGCAAAATCAGGCTATCCGGTTCCCCGGCGCATGGCGAGCGGGATTGATTTTAACCGCATGGCGCTACTGCTGGCCGTGCTGGAAAAACGGGCAAACTTCCTGCTTTATAATCAGGATGCTTATGTCAACGTGGTAGGGGGCTTTAAAGTGATGGAAACCGGCGCGGATCTGGCAATCGCGCTGGCAATTGCCTCCGGCTTTTCTGATTTTGAA
>CAYRYQ010000019.1:0-23881 GCA_964428505.1 uncultured Eubacteriales bacterium | reverse complement strand
TTGCCCGGTATTTCCGTGCGTTCCGGATCCTCAATTGCCCAAACATAATGGAGTGCCTGATACGCAGGACGGCTGATCATGTATTCATAAATTGCTTTCGGACTGTCGTTATATTTCCTGCTGTGTCCGCTGAAAATGATGGCATTTTCATCCACGGGAATAAAAAGGCCCCAAATCCGCAGTACGGTGTTCATAATCGCTCTAAATGCTTTATTAATAACAGTGTTATGTTTCAATATGTAGTCAATTTTCGCTTTTGTACCTTGCATTTTCTACTCCCCTCATACACTGATATAAATAAATTCCAGCTCTATTAAATGCTTCTTAAAATCGATTCGTCAAAATCTACCTGAACATAGCAAAAGTCAAAACATTCCAAATCTTCATAGATCAAACTGCCAAAGGCTTTTCTTACAGTAGGTATAAGAATTCGCAGCAGACGCACGAAAAAGCCGGCAATAAAGCTGAAATATATTTTCTTTCCCATCGTCTTCGCAATCAATTTTGCCATGTTTGAAGTCTGCACATATTCCTTATTCTGCGGAAAAAACACGCCTCCATTTTCATTATTAATTAAAAGTTTCACAAAAGCACATAGATTTTCAATATAAATCATACTACGCTGATTGTCGTTCCGAGGGAAAACTGGCATTTTTTTTACCAGCGCAACAACCGACTGAAAGTTGCCTTTACATCCCCTTCCGTATACCATCGGGGGACGCAATATCGCTATTTTAAAACGATCATCAACGAATTTCTTTAGTGTGTCCTCCGCCTGAAGCTTCGACTTTGCGTAATTACTTTTCGGATCAGGGACAGTATCTCTTGTAATGACTCCCGTGGTCATGCCATAAACGCTCATAGAACTGAGAAAAATAAATTGCTTTACGCCGTCATCCTTCGCTTTTTTGGTAGTTTCAATGGCCAGATCACGATTGATTTTATAATATAAATGAGAATTGCTTTTTGTTTCCTTTATGTGTGCAATCCCTGCAACAT
Source organism: uncultured Eubacteriales bacterium (assembly GCA_964428505.1). Taxonomy (GTDB): domain Bacteria; phylum Bacillota; class Clostridia; order Oscillospirales; family QAKW01; genus QAKW01. The sequence goes on along the minus strand of CAYRYQ010000019.1, from coordinate 22,882 downwards.
GGAACACCGTATCATACCCGCTAAAACTTTTCTCACGCCACAAACCGTCAACCATATCTATGGTGTCAACCTGATACTCATCAGGCCACGTCTTTAAGTAATGTTCAAATGAGGTTCCAATGTAGCTGTTTGCGCCGGTTATTAATATATGCTTCATTTAACCGAATACTCCTCTTCACGAGATAGAACCACATTCCTATCGTCTGACATGTCCTTCTTCATCTCACCCGTACCACCCTCAACAATGCCATCACGCTTAAGTACAGAAATAACCGTTCTCCAGAAGCATTTACAGTCCATGCCGAAGCTCATCCTCTCCACATACTCTCCATCCAGCCTTGCCTTAACCGGAATTTCCAGTTCATCCCGGCCGTTGATCTGAGCCCACCCGGTAAGACCAGGTGTCACATCATTCGCATGATATTTATCGCGTTCCACAATCAGGTCTTCCTGATTCCAAAGCGCAGGACGCGGGCCGATGATACTCATTTGTCCCGCTAATATATTGAAGATCTGCGGCAGCTCGTCAAGCGAGGTTTTGCGGAGGAATTTACCCACCTTCGTAATCCATTGCTCGGGGTTCGCAAGCAGATGCGTTGGCATATTTTTGGGCGTATCGATCCGCATGGTGCGGTACTTATAAATGGTAAAAATGGTTTTATGTAGGCCAATCCGCTGCTGCTTAAAGAATACAGGACCGGGGCTGTCAATCTTAATTGCAACAGCCAAGACCAGCCAGACGGGGATTAAAACAATCGTACCGATAAAAGACAAGACCATATCGACCAATCGTTTGAAAAACTTCTTGTACATAAGTTACCTCTGATCGTTAAAATATCGATCTGTTCTCTCTGCTCCATGGGCAGAGCTTTCCTTCCGTTTTTCCTCCCAATACCACTCTTGGCGGTTCTCTTCGTCTCTCAATGGAAGGCACTAAAAAGTTCCTATCTGTTTTATCTTTTTTGACATCAGAAATACTATGTTTTTTCAGTTGTTCAGTGCTTGCATTTAGTTATTATTATACACTGTTTTGGCCCCTATGTCTACCTGATTTTAATAAATATTGGAAAACGGCAGTAACTTGCGCTCATGTTTTTTCTTCGTTCATAGAACGGTTCTAATAATTGAATCCGCAGGTATTCAAGATGAACAGCTTAAAACTCACTGCTCAAATTTGACAAAAAATGTTGCGAAATGAGCAATAATATGATATCATATAAAAATAATTGGTAATATTTAAAACTTGAAACATGAAGTGCCAAATGAATCAGAAGACAAAAACCCGGAGGTACATTTATGTCGTTAAACAACATCCTGATAATTGACGATCAGCCAGATCGTGCAAAGTGCCTCGATACGATGCTGCAAAAAGATTATCAGGTGATCTCTCAGTGCAGCGGTTCCGCTTTGAATGCACTCTCAAAGGGTCAGTTATCCGACTATGCAGCCGTATTGCTATCCGTAGGAATTCAACAGGATGTTTTTTCTTTTCTTTCGCAGCTCAGAACGCATTATCCGCATCTTCCGGTATTGCTGATCGCACCGGAAATAACCGCAAAAGAAGAATCTGTTGCGCTTTCTATGGGCGCCGCCGATGTTCTGCGCAATGAGCTGCAAGAAAAAACACTGCAGCTGCGCCTTTCGAATGTATTGCGCCGACGCAGCACTGACGCTACGGCAGAACGGGATCTGCTGACCGGTGTGCTGCGCAGGGAAACCTTTTACCAGCGTGCCTCCGCCCTGTTGCGCGGTTCTGACAGAACAGAATATGAAGTGGTTTGCACCAATATCGTGCACTTCAAATTAATTAATGATTTATACGGAGAAGAAGAAGGAAACCGCCTGTTGCAGCACCTCGCGCATGCGATGGAGGATTTCATTCCCAATTGCCGCCTCTGCGGCCGTTTGGGGAGCGATATTTTCGCAGCGCTGGTGGAAAAAGGCGATACCCGCTGCTTTAAGAAATTTCATTCTTTTCTGGACCATATGAGTCAATATCCCCTTGAAGTAAATGTTGTGGTTAAAGTGGGGGTTTTTACGCCGGAAGACGAGCTGATTCCCATTGAGAATATGTGTGACCGGGCGATGCTGGCCTGCCGCAATATCAGCGATCAGTATGGCGTTTTTTGTGCGCTTTACGACGATACCCTCCGTCAGCGTCTGCTGGAGGAAAAGTTATTAACCGACAATATGCAGCAAGCGCTGGATACCCATCAGTTTCAGATCTATCTGCAGCCCAAATATGAGCTGAACACCGAAAAAGTCGCGGGTGCGGAAGCGCTTGTGCGCTGGCTGCATCCGGAAAAGGGCTTTTTATCACCGGGAACCTTTATTCCGCTGTTTGAGCGAAATGGATTTATCACCCAGATGGATCAGTATGTCTGGGATCAGACCTGCAGCCTGATTGCAAGCTGGCAAAAGGAAAAAAATCTGTTTGTGCCGGTATCCGTCAACGTATCCCGCGCCGATATTTATAATCCACGTCTGCCGGAGATTCTTTTCGGTATTGTAAAAAAGCACGGATTGGAACCCGGTTATCTGCATCTGGAAATCACTGAAACCGCCTATGCAAAAGACCCGGTGCAGCTGGTACATGTGGTGCAGAGACTGAAGGATCTGGGCTTTGTGCTGGAGATGGATGATTTCGGAAGCGGCTATTCTTCACTCAACATGCTTTCAGAACTCCCGATCGATATTCTGAAGCTGGATATGAAATTCATTCAGAATGAAAACCAATATAAAGGCACCAACAATATTTTAAGCTTTATCATCAGCCTGGCTAAATGGATGAACTTAGAAGTCATCGCGGAAGGGGTGATGACCCGCAGCCAGGTGGAAATGCTTCGGCGGATGGACTGCGATTATGTGCAGGGCTATTATTTTGCCAAGCCCATGCCCCATACTGAATTTTCCCGGCTGCTGACACCCGAAAAGATTGTTACCCGTTCCACACGTGTGCAGCCCGTTGTCAACCGCTCTTCCCTACGGGTGATCCGAAACGCCAATGAACAGATGATCCTCATTGTGGACAGTCTGAAAGCCAACCGCGATACGCTGGCCGATATATTGAAACTTTATTTCACTGTGGTTCAGGCGGAAAACGGCGCTGTTGCGCTGCAATTTTTAAGAGAAAATGCAGAAAAGATCAGCGTGGTGTTGCTGGATATGCTCATGCCGGTGATGGATGGCTTTCTGGTGCTGGACAAAATGAAGCGGGATCCGGAGCTGGAACATATTCCGGTGGTGGTCACTTCACAGCCCGGTTTTTCTGATGAAATGAAGGCTCTTTCCATGGGCGCCTCCGACTATCTTACACGCCCGTATCACGGGGAGCTTGTTCTGCGGCGGATCCAAAATGTGATCGCCAATGCAAAAGTTCAGCGTTTGGAACAACAATTGGGCGATCTGGAAGCAAGGAAAAGCCACGGATTATATGATCACACCGACCCGCTGACAGGGCTGATCAATCGCACCGAAATGGAAGCCCATATCCGGCGGTTTTTTGAAAAAAAAGGAACCAGACACGCGGTTTTTCTATTGCTTGATATTGATAACTTTAAATCGCTCAACGATCTTTACGGCCATAAAAAGGGAGATGAAGCGCTGAAACGGATCACCAATGTGCTGAAAGATACCTTCGACCGAAACGCGCTGATATCCCGTATGGGAGGAGATAAATTTACTGTTTTCCTGCCGGAACCGGTTCAGAATGCCGTGCTTAGGCATATGCTGGCCAATTTGTGCCATCGTTTGCAGTTTACCGTACGGAAAACGGAGGTGTCCTGTTCGGTTGGCGCTTGTTGCATTCCGGAATTTGCCCGTGATTATGACACCCTTTATCATCATGCAGACATTGCGCTGTTAACCGCTAAACGGCTGGGGAAAAATCAATATCAGATTTTTGACGGGCAAACAAAACTGCCCGCTTATCTGCAGTATCAGAATATGGATTGGCTTTTGGATGAATCCAACGAAGGGATCCTTGTCTCTGACTGTGAAACCCATGAAATTCTCTACATGAACAATGTGGCATGCCGTATGCAGGGTTGGAGCCGGCAGGATGCGCTGGGGAAAAAATGTCATCAGGTGATTTGGGGAGCGGATCAACCCTGCCCTTTTTGTCTGACCGACACCTATTTTTCAGACAACTATCAGGAAAAAGAAATCTGCAACCCCAAAAATGGCAGATATTATTTGATTAAATCCAAGCATTTTCAATGGGCGGAACGGATCGTCCGCATTCAGTTTATTCAGGATTGCACCGCCCATCGCCTGACAAAGCAGCAAGAGAAAACCTCAGTCGATCCGTAAAAAGGAGCTGTCTCTATAGGGTTTTTTCTGAAATGACCGCCGCCATAAAAAGGAGCAATTAATAATTGCTCCTTTTTATGTTGACAAATCAACATCTGTCTGCTATACTTCATTTTGTTGATGAATCAACAAAATGAAGCCGGGGGATTTTAATGGATCGGTTTGAACGCTTTACCACGCAGATTTTCCATATTTACCGTTACATTCAGCGCATCAAGACGATGGAGATGACGGATCTGGGGCTGAAAGGCAACCAGGTGCTTTGCCTCTTTCATTTATTCCAGCATCCGGAAGGCCTGACGCCGACGGAGCTTTGCCGCCGCAGCGAAGAGGATAAAGCCGCGGTGTCCCGTACACTCCGGGAGTTGGAAGAAAAGGGGCATGTTTCCCGTCCGGAAGAAGCCGAAAGAAAGCGCTACCGCACAAAGGTTTTTCTGACAGAGCAAGGGAAGCAGACCGCAGCGATTATTCAGCAGCGCTCTGCTTCCGTCGTGGAAAAAGGCGGTGCCGGCCTGTCTGAAGAACAACGGGAACAGCTGTATACCGCGCTGGACCGTATTTCATCCAATTTGGCAACACTGTGTCAGGACGAACCCACTTAAAAAAACACATAACACATGAAAGGAAACAACACGATGGCGATACAACTTGTCATTGATTCCGCTTCCGATTTCAATAATCAGGAAGCAAAAAAACTAAAATTACATCTTCTGCCGATGAAAGTGCTTTTCGGCGATCGGGAATATCGGGACGGCACCGAAATGACCCATCACCAGTTTTTCGAGCGGCTGATTGAGTCGGATACACTTCCTTCCACCAGCCAGATTGCTCCCTATGAATATGATCAGGTTTTCAAGCCAATTATTGAAGCAGGCGACTCTGCCGTTGTCATTACAATATCCTCAAAGCTCTCCGGCACCTATCAAAGCGCTGTCATTGCGGCAACGGCATATCCCGGTCGGGTTTTTGTGGTTGACAGTTTAAATGCCTGTATCGGGGAGCAGCTTCTGATTCGTTATGCACTTCCGCTCCTTTCCCAAAATTTAACTGCCGCTGAGCTGGCAGCGCAACTGGATCAGGCAAAAACCAAAATCCGCCTGCTGGCCTTGCTGGATACCCTGGAGTACTTAAAAAAAGGCGGACGCATTTCTGCGGCGGCAGCCCTTGCCGGCAATCTTCTTTCAATTAAGCCGGTGGTCGCAGTTGTAGACGGCGCCGTAACGTTGTTGGGCAAAGCCCGGGGCTCCAAGCAGGGAAACAATCTGCTGGCCTTGCTGATTGAGAGCAGCGGCGGAATCGATTTCACCCTCCCCTATCTGCTGGCTTATTCAGGGCTGGAGGATACCTTGCTGCAAAAATACATTGCAGACAGCGCGACCTTCTGGCAACCGCACACCAACAGCCTGCCCATCTGCACCATTGGCAGCACGATCGGAACGCATGTGGGCCCCGGCGCAGTTGCCGTTGCATTTTTTGGAAAAAACGATTCAAACAATTAAGAAGAGGGTTCCCGCACGTCACATTTGCGTGGGAACCCTCTTTTTTAACATCCATCTACACGAAATAAACTTGCTTATAAACGTTCTCTTGTTCTGCCTGCAATCATAAAATGATTTGCTTTATTCTTACGAAGGCGCGCCCAAAAATGGTCGGCCGCTTGGGTGAAACGGGCCAGCCCTATTCCGCCCGCCAGTAAGAAAATGGGCGTATACAAAAAAAGTAACGGGACCTGAACTCAAACAGCAGCAAGAGCAGCGTAAGGATGCGATATCCACAAAACAGGTATTTAAAAAGCTTTGGAATAAGTTCCAGAAACGAGCATACTTTCTTTATCATCCGCTTATTTTTGATCTCCTTCTTTCCTTTTAAAAATGAACCATTTGCTTACTGCATAATTCAGAACAATTACCACCACATTGGATAGAACTTTAATCAGCAGATCGTTCCAGTGCAGCAGGTCCACAAAAACATACATATTGGCCATATCCAGAAGGCCGGTAGACAACCGGCAGGAAAAAAAAGACACCATCTCCCGCACAATCAATTTGAATTCTTTCGACTTGCTTTCAAAAACATAGATGCGGTTCGTAACATAAGCAAACAGAACCGACAAAAACCAAGCGATCCCCGTGCTGACCAAAGTGCCCATATACAGCCGGGAACAGATGAAATAAACAACAATATTGACCAGCGTGGTACATCCGCCGAAAAAGACATATAAGATCATTTCCCGGTACTTTAAAAATAAATCCCAATATTCGGGATAACGTTCACTGATCTTCTTCATGATTTAAGTATTCCTCGACATTATAGCGCGGACGTTCCTTGCTCTCCACATAGGTTTTACCCACATATTGCCCGACCATGCCAATGGCAAACAACTGAACGCCGCCCAAAAACCAAATAGAAGCCATCAGCGAAGACCAGCCTGGATTCGCCCGGCCCATCAAATAGGATACCAGCGTATAAATGAACGCTAAAATCGAACAGAACATGATCAGAAAGCCCAAAGAAGCAATCATGGTGATGGGCTTTACGCTGAAGGAGGTGATACCGTCCCATGCGAAGGAAAGCATTTTCTTGAGCGGATACTTGCTTTCCCCTGCAAAGCGTTCCTTTCTGGCATAATAAACGCAGGCGGTTCGGTACCCGATCAGCGGCACAATCCCCCGCAAAAACAGATTCCGCTCCTTATAGAGCGCCAGCTGCTTGAGAGCGCGGCTGCTCATCAATCGAAAATCCGCATGATTATAAACCGATTTTACACCCATCCAGGCCATCATCTTATAGAAGGCCTGCGCGGTAAACCGCTTAAAGAAAGAGTCGGTCTTACGCTCGCTGCGCACTCCGTAAACGATATCCGCACCGGCATGATACTGATCCACCATTTCTTCAATCACCATGATATCATCCTGCAAATCAGCGTCAATACTGATTGCAATATCACATTGGTCCTTTACCGTATGAAGCCCTGCCAGCAATGCGTTCTGATGCCCGACGTTGCCTGCAAGCTTCAATCCGCTCACATAAGGATTTTGCCGATGAGCTTCTTCAATCAGCTGCCAGGTCTGATCTTTGCTTCCGTCATTCACAAACAGCACCCGACTCTCCTCGCTGATTTTATTTTTCTGAATCAGGTCCTTTACAACGCCGGTCAGCTGATTTGTGCTTTCTTTTAATACAGCCTCCTCATTATAGCAGGGAACCACAATAATCAGTTTTGTCATTTTGCATCCTCCGATAAAATTATAGCCGTTTTGACCCTCACATAAAATTAAAAATACTATAACATATTTCACCAAATTATTCAAGCCTTTTACATGTATTTCAAAAAATAAGCCGCGCTCAAAATATCATAATAGAAATTTTTTCTTTACAACAGAATCATCTGACATTATAATTTGTAATGAAAAAAGTTTCAAAGGAGAGATCTCATGTCAGAATCTCTGATTACCAAGCGTGCCCTTGCGGAAGGGATGAAGGCCCTGATGAAGCATAAAAGCTTCGATAAAATTACGGTATCGGATATTACCTGTCAATGCGGGCTGAATCGCCAGACCTTTTATTATCACTTTCAGGATAAATATGAGCTGGTCAACTGGATTTATTATAATGAAGCCATTCTGACTCTGTCTGAGGGCCTGTGCTTTGACAATTGGAGCGAAAAGATCGGGCAAATGCTCTCCGTCATAAAAAACGACCGTCTCTTCTATGAAAATGCGTTTAAATCCTCCGGAAGCCGCGAATTTGAGCAATATTTACTTTCCTTCACGGAAGAGCTGTTTTTCAACATTTTAGAGAAAATGGACCTGAATCAGAGCATTATAAAGGAAGACAAAGAGTTTATCGCGCGATTTTATGCCTTCGGCGTCGTTGGCATGATTATCAGCTGGGCAAAAACCGGCATGGCAGCAGAACCTGAAAACATCATCCGCCACCTGAAAAACATTGTATCCAATTTAAATATTGTAGATTTCAGCAAATACATCAGTTGATTTCCTTTCCCTTCCCGAAATGAAAGAAAAAGGCCTCTTTTATTCCATTCAAATCATTTTGTTTGCAAAGGGAAATGAAATAGGTCTGAAGGCATTTTAGCTGTTCATCGTTCAAAAAACCGGGATAAGCCCGTTCTCCCAACTCCATCAGATTGCGTGCGCAGCGTTCCGGTGCTCTTTTGGCCTGTCGGAGCGCGGCCTCCACCGCCACGCTCAACATGGTTTTTTTCATTTTTGATTCCAACGTCATGGTTTTTGCCCCCTTTGAATTTCCTTCTGCATTTATAATAGTGCGATGAACCGGCATCTGAATATAGCCAAAACAAAAGAATTGTCGCAAAACACGACAGTTCTTTTTTTTCGGCATATTTTCTGACAATAGAACGCCATCGTCTAATTACATTTAAAACCGCTTATGCTACACTGTAACGCGTACAAAAAATAGAAAAGAGGATCATTTATGGCAAAAAGCAAAAAGAAGCGCCTCAGTCAAATCATTCTGATTGTCGGCGTTGTTGTCATTCCTCTTCTCTACAGTTATTTTTATCTGGACGCGTTCTGGGATCCCTACTCCCGTTTGGATACGCTGCCGGTGGCCGTTGTCAACAACGACCAGGGCGCCGTGATTAACGGGAAAAACCGTAATTTAGGGCAAGAACTCTGTAATGAACTCAATCAAGACAACGCCCTCAAGTTCATTATCACCGATAAAAACACTGCGGAGAAAGGAACGGGAGGAACAGATTATTATGCAATGATCGAAATACCAAGCGACTTTTCATCTGACGTGGCCAGCGCCGGAACCACCGATAAACAAACGGCGACCATTACCTTTTCCCCCAATGAAAAGCGTAATTTTCTGGCTTCCCAGATTCTGAGCAAAGCAACGCTGCAAATCGAAGAAAAGCTGCGGTCGAATGTCAGCGCGGAGATCACCCAAAGCCTGACCGACCAGCTGCTTGCCGTTCCGGATCAGCTTCAATCGTTGAAGTCCGGCCTCGGGCAGCTGGAAAATGGTTCTTCCTCCCTCCAGGTCGGCAGCAGCCAGCTGCAAAGCGGGCTGAAAGAGCTGAAAAACGGCAGCACCCAGCTGCAAGACGGCACATCGTCATTGCAAAACGGTACCGCCGCGTTCGCTTCAAGCTTCAATGCATATCAATCCGGAGTGAACAACGCTGCGAGCGGCGCCAGCCAGCTTTCAGAAGGAGTCGGCAATCTGCAAAATGGGTTAGATGCCCTGCTGGAGGGTGCCGAACAGCTGGACACGGCAACAAACGGCCTTTCCCAGCTGCAGCAAGGTGCTGCGACTTTATCGAGCAACCTTGCGCAATTTGATCAACAGCTGGGATCCTATACCACCGGCGTGCAACAGTTGCTCAATCAGGTAAACGGCACGTCGCAATTTTTAACGCAATATGTCACGGCGCATCCGGAACTCATGCGGGATCCGTCCTTTGCCGCATTTATGACACAGCTTCATACGCCCGACAACCAGGCCAAGCTGCAGACATTAGCGCAGTCCACGCCGCTGATTCAGCAGGCATCCGGTCAGCTGAAAGACGGGGCCGCTCAGCTTTCCGATCATTCCGCCGGCCTTGCCGACCTCAAAGCGGGGATCGCCGCTCTGAAAGAAGGAGTGGATAATGCAAAAGCCGGCACAGACCGGCTTGCCAATGGCGCCAAAAATCTCCATAGCGGAATGACCGCATTAAGTCAGGCAACCGGACAACTGGGAGAAGCGGCCGGTAGCATTCAGTCCGGCGCCGCTTCCCTGAACAGCGGCGCCCAATCCTTAGTGACCGGCATACAAAGCGCCGCAGCGGGAACCAAAGAACTGAGCGCCGGGCAATCCGCCCTGAAAGAAGGAATTATCAGCGCCAAGGATAGCGTCACCACTTCTTTGGAGGACGCGGATACCAAGCTGCGAAATCTGAACGGTCTTGATACGTTTGTTTCTGCTCCCGTAACTCTTCAGCAGGAAAGCGTCAATCCGGTTCCCAATTACGGAACCGCCTTTTCTCCTTACTTCTTATCCCTTTCCATGTGGGTGGGGGCGCTGATCATTTTTGTCGGTATCTTTTTGGATTCCGATGAAAAATTCAAGCTGCTCTCCCGTAATTCCAATCATAAGATGTTGCGCACTCTGGCCTATTTGCTGATCGCATTGACGCAGGCCTTTGTGCTGGCGCTGGTCATCAAACAGGTGCTGGGGCTTCAGATCAATCATTTATGGATGTTTTATCTCTCCTGTTGCCTGGTATCCATGGTCTTTTTATCCATTGTGCAATTTCTGATGATCTTCTTTAAAGATATCGGAAAATTCCTTGCATTGCTGCTGCTGATCCTGCAGCTCACCTCCTGCGGCGGAACTTTTCCGATGGAAACGGTACCGAAATTATTTAATGTGCTTTATCCGTTCATGCCGATGACTTATTCCGTAAATTTGTTCCGGGAGGCCATCAGCGGCACAGGAGACCCCGCCGCATCAAACATTTTTGTTCTGGTTGCCCTGTTAGCGGTCTTCACACTGCTGACGCTGGTCTTTTCCGGTATCAAGCATAAAATGAGCGGCCCCCCATCCGCTTCGGCAGAACCGGTTCTGACAACGGTTCATTGAATAACGGGTCAGGATCCGTATTCAAATATTTAAAATAAAATTTCCCATTCTGCGTACAGAGTGGGAAATTTTATTTTTAGGCTTTGCGCTTGCCTGCAACCATGTTAACAATCCAAAGCAAGATAATCGCTCCGACAATGGCCACCAGTAGACTCCAGACATTAAAACCGGTTACGCCATGACCACCGAACAGATTCATGACCAGTCCACCGATAAAACCGCCGACGATGCCGACAACAATATTAGCACCGGCGCCCATCTGACGGTCATTTCCGGTAATCATACTGGCAATCCATCCAGCCAGAGCGCCCAATACGATCCATCCAAGGATCCCCATAATTGTGTCATCCTTTCTTCTGTTTTTTAAAAGAAGTCCTTATTCATACTGATTGCTTCTGTTGCGCGCCTTGCGGGCTTCATCGATCATATCATTGGCCTTTTCCGCCGCTTTTTCCTTGAAGTCTTCGCCAGCTGCGCGGATTTCGCCTCTCATGGCTTGCATTTTGCCTTTCAGTTCCATTTGTTGGTCCCCCAGCATCTGGCCGGCGTTTTCTTTTGCTTCTCCCGCCGTTTGATCCGCCTGTTTGTTCTTTTTCGCTTTCATTAGTCATTCTCCTTTCTCTGTAAACCGTACATGTTTAAAAAAACATGAACGCTTTCATAAAAAGTATCCCGCGTATGAAATAAATTATCCCTGATAAAATAATGTCAAAATTCCAGCATGCCATCGGCTTCAATTTTTATTCATTTTAATCATCATTTATGGATAAAATTGTAAATATCAATTGATTTAATCCGGATTAATGAAATCATTTTATCAGTTAGCGTTTAAAGGAATGTCTCCCATAAAGCTTTCTTTGCCGGCCTCCGATCGGGGCCGGGATTGCTAACAACGTCGCAGACAACGTGGGAGATGTTGCCGGAATGCAGGCCGGCACACTGTCACCGGCTTTATCCTTGCCGTGATGATGGCCAATGCCGGCGGTGCCCATAACCAAAAGTATATTGAAAGCGGTGAAAAAGGCTGCCGTTGTGAGAGACACGGTGGGTGATCCCTTCAAGGATACCTCCGGCCCCTCCATTAATATTCTGATCAAGCTTCTTTCGATGGTTTCCATTTTGTTTTCCGGCCTGATTCTTGCCTTTTCCATAATCTGATCCGTCCTTTGCATAAAAGAAGAGAATCCCCCTCATGCAGGCTCTTGAAATTTTCAAGAGGGTATGAGGGGGATTCCTTATGGATGCTTTTTTGCACCGGTTCAGTTTAAATCAACGAGCTTCGCAGTCACACCGTCCAACGCGTTTAAATCCTTTACCAGCTGCTCAATCTCTTCTTTTTCCCCGTAGGGCTGCAGAACGATCAGCCCATCCATGGAACATACGTCGTCGCTCGCCTCGTGCAAACCCAGCCGCGCTCTGATCTTACAGCCGTTTTTGGTGAGCGTTTCCTGAAAGCGGGACGCGTTGCTCACCCTGTTGTCCATCCGGACCCCGATTACATAATAACAAGACATCTTTTGTTCCTCCTTTTATGGATCATTAAGACAGCAAGCCTCATATAAAAATCTTACCATAAACAATCTAAGTTTGCAATCCGTTTTTCAATGATTTTCTGCCGTTTTCTCATTATAAGACGACGTCGATGGTTGACACGTTATACTGTCGAAACAATTCCACCCTGTTGAAATCGATCACCTCACCGGATACCGCAATGGGGATGGCAGGGGGGCAGGAAACCATGGGCGAGGCACAAACGCGGCCCAAGCCCTCCTCCGCCGGAATGGTTTCGTGAGGGGCAAACAGCGCATCCCTTATGGACATCGCCTGTTGCCCGATGGCCACGGGAAGCGGCTTTGAAATCGCGGGCGGCGCATTATTTTTACCCAGCGCGCTCAGAACACGATCCAAGTCGTTTTGCGCGTTGTCGGGGGTTGCCATCAGAACCAGAAATATGCGATCCGCATACTCACATTCCACCTTAGCCGCGCGCAGCCGATTGGCAAGCTGTGTGCCGGTTCCCCCTTCCGGTGCAGAAATCGTCACGCGCAGAGGATCGGTCGGCTCAACCCGCCAGCGGTTTGCGGTCAGCCCGGCACGCAGCGTATCCATCCGCTTGACGCAGTCTGTAAGCAGTGCAGGATAGACTTCCTCCAGATAGCGGTTACACAGATCCAGGGAGGTCAGAATGAGATAAGAAGGGCTGGTGGACCCAAACAACGCCAAGGCGTTTTTGGCGTTTTCACGGCATGCTGCAGGCGCTCGCCGGCTGATATGCAGATAGGCCCCACCCGTGAGAACCGGCAAGGTTTTATGGGCAGAATCGCAGCAAAGATCTGCGCCCAAGTCCAAAGGATGCATGGAAACAGGAAGAAAGCGCAAATAGGCGCCGTGCGCATTGTCAACCGCCAGAAGGGTCCCGTTGCGGTGGCAGACTTCTGCCACCGCAGCAATGTCTGCCTGCCCGCCCAGATAGTCGGGGCTGGTGAGATAGACCGCCGCGGGCGGCACGTCTAACGAGCGTAAAGTGCGCTCCACGGTATCTGCCGTCATGTGGCAAGCGCACAGGGATCGCGCCTCTCCCTCGGGATACAGCCACACGACCTCGAGATCCAGCAGGGCAGCGGCATAGACAAAGGCTTTATGTACATTGCGGGCAGCTACTACGACAGGTTTTGCTCCTGCAGTGCGGCTGGTCAGGGCGAGATAAAGCATGGCACGGATGCACTGGCTGGAACCTTCGGTAGAAAAAACCGTGCGCCCCGAACCGAACAGGGAGGAGGCATTTGCCTCGCTCTGACCGATGATGCCCGCGGCCTGATACAGTTCGTCCGCACCGGCCACTTCGGTGATATCAAAGGTTTCACAGCCCAGGGGCCCGATTCCTTTATGTCCCGGCATATGAAGGCGGCTGACGCCGGACGCGGCATAGGCACGGACAAAATCCGCAACAGGTGTCTGCATGTTACCGTTCCTCTTTGGCGGCAGCCTCAGCTGCTTTAATCATGATTGCACACTCGATCCGCTTGCGGAACAGGACGCAGCCCGGCTCATAGATCCCGCGGATGCTGCCGGTGGCGTGGTAGGCATTGGCGGCACAACCGCCGGAGCAATACAGCTTGGCCCAGCAATCCGCACATTCGGGGCGGGCATAGGCGTTGCAGGAACGAAACGCTTCACGCAGCGCGCTGTTGGTCACCCCGTCCCAGATGTTGCCCAGCTTATAGGCTTCCTCCCCCACAAACTGGTGGCAGGGATACAGATCACCCCAAGGGGTAACCGCCATATATTCGGTGCCGGAGCCGCAGCCGGAAATCCGCTTATAGACACAGGGTCCGCCGGTCAGATCGATCATGTAATGATAGAAGGCAATAGGTTTCCCTTCTTTTTCACGGCGGATCATCTCCATGGCCAGAAGCTCATACTGCTCCTTGACCACCTCCAGATCCTCCGCTGTCAGGGCGGCGGGGTCGCCGGGGGCGCTGACCACCGGCTCCATGCTCAGCTCGGTGAAGCCCAGATCCGCCATGTGAAAGACATCCTTGGTGAAGTCTGGGTTTGCATGGGTGAAGGTGCCGCGCATATAGTAGTTCTTGCCGCCGCGGGAGGCAACCAGCTTTTGGAACTTGGGCACGATGCGCTCATAGCTCCCGTTACCGGCATAGTCCACCCGGGTCCGGTCGTGGATTTCCTTGCGACCGTCCAGACTCAGGACCACATTGCTCATTTCCCGGTTGGCAAACGCGATAACGTCGTCGTCAATGAGCACTCCGTTGGTGGTCAGGGTAAAGCGAAAGTTCTTTCCCCGCTGCTTCTCCACACTACGGGCGTATGCCACCAGCTGCTTGACCACCTCCCAGTTCATCAGAGGCTCGCCGCCAAAAAAGTCTACCTCCAGGTTGGTGCGGGTCCCGGAGCTCTCGATCAGAAAGTCCAGGGCACGCTTGCCCACCTCAAAGCTCATCACAGCGCGGTCCCCGTGATACTTGCCCTGGCTGGCAAAGCAGTAGGAACAATTCAAGTTGCAGGTGTGGGCCACGTGCAGGCAGAGCGCCTTGACCACATCGCCGGAGCGCTCTTTGAAGGTGCCGGCCATCTCCGCAAAGGTGTCCGCGGTAAAAAGCTTTCCGGCTTTTACCAGCGCATCCACATCGCTGATGCACAGGCGCAGCTCTTCGGCCGTCACATCCGTGCGATCCGCATACTTGGTCAGCAGCGCTAAGACGATCTCGTCGGCCGTTTTTTCACGAAACAGGGCGATCACGTCGTAAGCGACCTCGTCAACCACATGCACCGCGCCGGAGCAGGTGTCAAGAACAATATTATATCCATTGAGTTTATACTGGTGTACCATGGGGATTTCCTTTCGTTTCATCCATCGGAACACTGAAAAGTGCCGCCGTGATACGGCGGCACTTTTCAGTGTGAAATTCTTACTTGTTCGCGCTCTCGCACTTCTGGTTGGCAACGCCGCAGCTGGTCTTGCAAGCAGACTGGCAGGATGTCTGGCATTCGCCGCAGCCGCCTTTCTTGGCACTCTCACACAGGTTGCGGGTTTCCAGAGTCTTAATTCTCTCCATATTTCAAATCTCCCATCAATGAAATTGTAAATTCTGGGCACGGTACCAAAGTCTACCGTTCCTAGTCCAGAAAATAATATCATAAAAAATATGTA
Source organism: uncultured Eubacteriales bacterium (assembly GCA_964428505.1). GTDB lineage: Bacteria > Bacillota > Clostridia > Oscillospirales > QAKW01 > QAKW01. Next base: position 7,287 of record CAYRYQ010000019.1, on the reverse strand, counting down.
AAGTCAAGATTTTGCTCTTACGCATCGATGCACGGCACGTTGGATTACAATAGATGGCCGAGATAACTCTTGGTAACTCACACCTATACCCGAACAAACAAAGTGAAGTATCTGACCAGTTACAGAAATTAAATGAAAAAATCACACAAAAAGTTAAAGAAAATAAAAAGTAGTACGTTTCCGGTACGCTTTGCAAAAAAATAGAGCCGATAACACAGTATTCATGCGGGTTCCCGGCTCTTATGCTGCTACTCCCACTCAATCGTTGCCGGGGGTTTGGAGGTAATATCGTACACCACACGGTTCACACTGGCGACTTCGTTGATAATGCGGGTGGAGACCTTCTCCAGCACATCATAGGGAATCCTGGCCCAGTCGGCGGTCATAAAGTCGCCGGTGACCACGCCCCGGAGTGCCACCGTATAGTCGTAGGTGCGGGAGTCGCCCATGACGCCCACCGAACGCATATCCGTCAGCACCGCAAAATACTGGTTAATCTGCCCTTCCAACCCGGCTTTGGCGATTTCTTCCCGGAAGATCGCGTCGGCATCCTGCAAGAGCGCGACCTTCTCCGGCGTAATCTCGCCGACAATCCGCACCGCAAGCCCCGGCCCCGGAAACGGCTGCCGCTGCACCAGATAGTCGGGCAGCCCCAGCTCCCGGCCCAGCGCCCGCACCTCATCTTTAAAGAGCAACCGCAAAGGCTCGATAATTTCTTTGAAATCCACATAATCGGGCAGCCCGCCCACGTTGTGATGGCTCTTGATGACCGCCGCATCACCCGCACCGGACTCGATCACGTCCGGATAAATGGTGCCCTGCACCAGATAATCCACTGTGCCGATCTTTTTGGCTTCCTGCTCGAAGACCCGGATGAATTCCTCCCCGATGATCTTGCGCTTTTTTTCGGGATCCCGCACGCCGCACAGCTTGCCCAAAAAGAGATCCCCCGCGTTGACCCGCACCAGGTTGAAATGGAACTCTTTAAACGCCTCCTCCACCTCATCACCCTCATTTTTACGCATGAGGCCGTGATCCACAAAGATGCAGGTCAGATTTTCGCCCACCGCGCGGCTCAGCAGCGCGGCCGCAACCGAAGAATCCACGCCGCCGGACAAAGCCAGCAGCACCTTTTTATCCCCGATCTTTTCTTTCAATTCCCGAACGGTTTTCTCGGCATAAGCGTCCATCTTCCAATCGCCCTTACAGCCGGCCACCTGATACAAAAAATTCTTCAGCAGCAGCGTTCCCTGACGGGTATGCAGCACTTCCGGATGGAATTGCACGGCGTAAAGCTTTTCATCCAACTTACAAAAGGCCGCGTTGGGGCAGGTTTGGGTCACCCCGATATTCTGAAAGCCTTCCGGCAGTGCGGAAACGAAGTCGGTATGGCTCATCCAGCAAATATTTTCCGGATCCATTCCGCTGAACAGCGCACTGTCTCCATATGTAATTCCGGTTTTACCATATTCCCGTTCCGGGGCACTTTCCACCTTGCCGCCCAGCAGATAGGCCATCAGCTGCGCGCCGTAACAAATTCCCAGCACCGGAACATGAAGGGAAAACAGCTCCCGCTCCACCCGGGGCGCCTTCTGCCCATAGACACTGTTGGGACCGCCGGTGAAAATAATCGCCTTCGGATCCATGGCCCTGATCTCCTCCAAAGAAAGGGTATAGGGCTTCACCTCGCAATAAACATTGCATTCCCGCACCCGGCGCGCAATCAGCTGATTATACTGCCCGCCGAAATCCAATACCAGCACCAGTTCATTTTTCATTCTCATTTTTCTCCACTGTTAAACCGTAAACTCTCCGGGCTTTTGACCCCCACCGAAATGATAAAGAATCGCATCCACGATCCGTTCCGCCGCATGCCCGTCCCCATAAGGATTGACCGCATGGGCCATTTTATCGTATGCCTCCTGATCACGCAGCAGCTCGTTGGCCATAGCAAGAATGGATTCCGTTTCCACCCCTGCCATCTTCACCGTGCCATAAGCAACCGCCTCCGGCCGCTCCGTTTCGGTGCGCAGCACCAGCACCGGTTTTCCCAGCGCAGGCGCCTCTTCCTGCAAGCCGCCGCTGTCCGTCATGACCAGATCGCTGCGTTCCATCAGATTATGCATATCGAAAACATCCACCGGATCAATCAGATGGATCCGCGGATGGCTGCCCAACACCGCCTGCGCCACTTCCCGCACCGCGGGATTCAAATGCACCGGATACACCACCTGAACCTCCGGATTCTGCTCTACCATCTGCAGAATGGCAGCACAGATCTGGCGCAGCGGCTGCCCCAGGTTTTCCCGCCGGTGCGCCGTAACCAGCACCAGCCTCCCTTTAGATAAATCCAAGGTCTTTAAATCCGCGTTCTGGAAGGTGTATTCTCTCCGCACCGTCATCTTCAAGGCGTCGATCACGGTGTTCCCGGTCACAAAAACTTCTCCCCCGATTGCCTCCCGCCGGAGATTATCACGATTAGCGGACGTGGGTGCAAAATGAAGATCTCCGATCCGGGAGATCAGACAGCGGTTCATCTCCTCCGGAAACGGAGAATATTTATCATAAGTACGCAGACCCGCTTCCACATGCCCCACCGGCACCTGTGCATAAAAACCGGCCAGTGCGCCTGCAAACGCGGTGGTGGTATCACCGTGCACCAGCAACAGATCCACCTGTTCCCGCTTCAGAATTTCTTCCATGCCCTCCAGCACGCCAGCCGTAATGGTAGTGATCGTTTGGCGCGGCTTCATAATATCCAGATTGAAATCGGCGCTGACCTGAAAAGAATCCAACACCTGTCGGAGCATTTCCCGATGTTGCCCCGAAAGACAAACCACACTCTCGATCTCCGGCCGCTTCGCCAGCTCCTTCACAACCGGCACCATCTTGATGGCCTCCGGCCGGGTGCCGAAAAGCGTCATAACTTTAATTTTGCTCATGATCTGCTTCCTTTGTCGCCTCCTGATGATTTTTTTTCTCCCGCCGATATAAAACCAGAGTCCCTAACAGTACAAAAAGGAACGTGACTCCAATGATGATGATTGCCTTAAAAAAGCTATCCGCCGTAATCAGCACCGCACAAAAGCCCAGCAACGCCGCCACCCCGTAAAGGATCGCCACTGCCTGTTTCTGTGAAAAGCCAAGCGCGATCAGCTTATGGTGCAGATGGCTCTTATCCGCATGCATCGGCGAATGCCCGGTCAGTATCCGGCGCACCGCTGCAAAGGCCATATCGAAAATCGGCAGTAAGAAGAGCATCACCGGCACAAAAAAGGCCACGACCGCATAGGCCTTGAACAGACCGATGATCGAAAGGCAGGCCAATGTGTAACCGATAAACATCGAACCGGTGTCACCCATAAAAAGCTTTGCCGGATTGACATTATAGGGCAAAAAGCCCAGACAGGCGCCGGCCAGTGCCGCCGCAATCACCACGACCTGCGCCGATTCCAGCAAGATCAGAATCACGGTCACGCAGATGGTCATAATGGAGGATACCCCACAGGCCAGCCCGTCCAGCCCATCGATAATATTCACCGCATTCAAAATAGCCAGAAGCCAGATCATGCTGACGACAAAAGACCAGATATAGGGGAGTTCAATATAAGAGCCCTGCCCAAAAAAATCCGGAAACCGCTCAATTCGGATCCCACAATAAACCGGGATTCCTACCGCCACCAGCTGCACCACAAACTTGCGGGAAGGCTTCAGTGCCAATACATCATCGGCCATTCCAAGCGCCACAATGATCATGGCACCGACCAGCAGACCGTAAATGGGCAAGGATATAAAATTAAAGGTAAACACCATGGTGCTTACAAAAAAGCCCACGAAAATGGAAAAGCCACCCAGCCGCGGAATCGGTTTTTTATGCATACGGCGGTTATCCTTCGGCACATCGATCGCGCCTATTTTGACCGCCAGACGTTTTGCCAGCGGCGTACATAAAAAGCTGACCAGCGCGGCCAAAAGCCCGGCGCAGGCCACAATCAGATAATCAAATTTTGTCATATCCCTGATACTCCGTTCTTTTACCGGACCACAAACCCGATTTTCTTTTGCACCCGGCGCAGTGTTTTTTCCGCGATGGCGCTGGCTTCTTCCGCACTTCTGGTATAGACCTCTTTCAGATAAGCCTGATCCGCCATCAGCTGACGGTAGCGCTCCTGCAGCGGTGCGAGTTCCGCAATGACCGCCTCGGCCACTGCGGTTTTGAAGCTGCCATAACCCTGGCCCTCAAAATGTTCCACTGCCTGTGAAAGGGTATAGCCGGTCACCGCACTGTAAATGGTCAGCAGGTTATTGATCCCGTCCCGCCCTTCTTCATAGGAAAGGCGGTTTTCGGAATCGGTTACCGCACTTTTGAATTTTTTCAAAATCACACCCGGCTCGTCGATCACACTGACATAACTTTTGGGATTCGGATCTGATTTGCTCATTTTCTTATCCGGCTGAGTCAGACTCATCACCTTCGCACCCAGCGGCGGAATATAGCCTTCCGGCACTGTAAACAGCTCCGGATAGATCCCGTTCATCCGCGTTGCGATATCCCGCGCCAGCTCCAGATGCTGCTTCTGGTCCACTCCGACCGGCACCAGATCGGCATTATAAAGCAGGATATCCGCCGCCATCAGCACCGGGTAATCAAAAAGACCCGCATTGATATTATCCGCATAGCGGCGCGACTTATCCTTAAACTGCGTCATGCGGGAAAGCTCCCCAAACATGGTGTAGCAATTGAGCAGCCAGGTTAGCTCCGCGTGCGCCGGCACATGGCTTTGAATAAACACCAAATTTTTCTCCGGATCCACGCCGCTGGCAATAATCAAAGCTAAAGTGGAAAGGATCCGTGCCCGCAGTTCTTTGGGTTCCTGGCGCACCGTAATGGCATGCAGATCCACCACCGAAAAAATTCCTTTTCCCTGTTCGCTGACCCGGCTCCAATTGCGCACGGCGCCGATATAATTGCCCAGCGTAATAATACCGCTGGGCTGTATTCCACTGAAAATTGTTTTCTCCATAAGATCCAAATCCTCAATCCATTTTTATCTGTTCATTATTCAATATCATAGCACAAATAAATTCGCTTGACAACAGTTAAATTAAATTATATCATAAATACAGCTTTATCCAAAAGAAAGTAGGAGAATACAAAAAATGGTTCGAACAAGATTTGCGCCCAGCCCCACCGGCTATATGCACGTGGGCAACCTGAGAACGGCGCTGTATACCTATCTGATCGCCCGCAAAAATAACGGGAAGTTCATTTTAAGAATTGAAGACACCGATCAGGAGCGCTATGTGGAAGGCGCGGTGGAGCTGATCTACCGCACCCTGAAAGAGACTGGCCTGACCTGGGACGAAGGCCCCGATGTGGGCGGTGATTTCGGCCCATATATTCAAAGCGAGCGCCGCGGCATTTACTTGGACTATGCCAAGGAGCTGATCGAAAAAGGCCACGCCTACTATTGCTTCTGCGACAAGGAGCGGCTGGATGAGCTGAAGCTGATCCATTCCATCTCCAAGGTTCCGCATAAGTATGACGGGCACTGCCGCACCTTAAGCCCCGAAGAAGTGGCAGAAAAGCTGGCCAGCGGCATTCCCTATGTGATTCGTCAAAAAATTCCCGCCGCCGGCACCACCTCCTTTTTTGATGAGGTTTACGGCGAGATCACCGTAGACAACAGCGAGCTGGACGATCAGATTCTGATCAAAACCGACGGGCTGCCCACCTATAATTTTGCCAATGTCATCGATGATCATCTGATGCAGATCACCCATGTGGTGCGGGGCAAGGAATACCTTTCCTCTACGCCGAAATACAATTTGCTCTATGACGCCTTCGGCTGGGAGATTCCCCAATATATCCATTGCGCCCCGGTGATGAAGGACGCGCACAACAAGCTCTCCAAACGCAACGGCGACGCCTCCTATGAAGATCTGATCCAAAAGGGTTATCTGAAAGACGCGGTGCTCAATTATATCGCTCTTCTGGGCTGGGCGCCCAAGGGCGAGCAGGAAAAATTCACCCTGCCGGAGCTGATCGAAGCCTTCAGCATCGAAGGCATCTCCAAATCCCCCGCCATTTTTGACCCTGAGAAGCTGGCCTGGTTGAACGGTGAATATATCAAAGCGCTTTCACCGGAAGCCTTTTTTGAAATGGCCAAGCCTTATCTGGAATCCGCGGTTCACCGGGAAGGCATGGATCTGTTTGCGCTTTCCCGGCTGCTGCAAACCCGCTGCCAGGTGCTCACCGATATCCCGGAGCAGATCGACTTTTTCGATCAGCTGCCGGATTACGACATTGCCCTTTACACCCATAAAAAAATGAAAACCAATGCGGAAAATTCGCTGGAAGCGCTGCAGGTGGTTCTGCCGGTGCTGGAGCAGCTGAACGACTGGAGCGAAGAAGCGATTCATGCCGCGCTGATGGCGCTGATTGCCGCTCGCGGCGTAAAAAACGGGCTGATTCTCTGGCCGTTGCGCACCGCGCTTTCCGGCAAAGCCTTTACCCCAGGCGGCGGCGTGGAGCTGGCGTTCCTTCTCGGGAAGGAAGCGTCTCTTTCCCGCATCCGTAAGGGCATCGAAAAATTGTCCTGCTAAGCTTTGTATCATAGTCCGTCGAGATTCCCTCCTAATCGGACTTTAAAAATTTACTAAGGAGAAGAAAAATGAAAAAAATCCCCGTCAAAGGAATGGTGCTTTGCGGCCTGATCGCGGCGCTTTACGTGGTGTTTACCCTGCCGTTCGGTCAGATCGCTTTTGGCCCCATTCAATTCCGCATCGCGGAAGTGCTCACCCTGCTGCCCTTTTTTACCCCCTGGGCGATCCCCGGCTGCACGCTGGGTTGCCTGCTGGCAAACCTGCTGTTTTCCACGCCGCTGGACGCGGCGGTCGGCCCGCTGGCCACGCTGCTTGCGGCCTTTCTGACCTATCGCTGCCGGCATCTATTGCTGGCGCCACTGCCGCCGATTCTGATCAACGGAATCGTGATCGGCACCATGCTGACCTGGCTTTCGCTGGGTAAGCTGGAAGGCCTGCCCTTGCTGATTAGCATGGGGCAAATCGCCGCCAGCGAATTTGTGATCTGCTTTGCCATCGGCGTTCCGTTCCTGCGGATGATTCAGCGCTACCGGCTGGAGCGATACCTGCGCTGATTGCCGGTTTCCCCGTTCTTCTCAAAGCCACGACGCGGTTGTTGTGAACTGCACCCCATTTGTTATTGTATATCATACTGTCTAACAATTGGGGTGCAGTTCACATGAGCAGGCCCTCAAAAATGTT
>CAYRYQ010000018.1:16295-24033 GCA_964428505.1 uncultured Eubacteriales bacterium | reverse complement strand
TATCGGAAGTGGATTTTATTGCGGCGGAGGATACCCGCAACACGCTGAAGCTGCTGAATCACATGGGGATTCATAAACCGCTGATCAGCTATTTTGAGCATAATAAGCGGGAACGCGGTCTGGAAATTTTGGAAAAGATCAAAGAGGGAAAGACCGGCGCATTGGTCACCGACGCGGGGATGCCCGGCATCAGTGACCCCGGAGAGGATCTGGTGCGGCTGTTGACCGAAGAGGGATATACGGTTTCGGTGGTGCCGGGCCCTTGCGCGCTGATCAGCGCTTTGGTGCTATCCGGGCTGTCTACGGGGCGGTTTACTTTTCAGGGCTTTTTGTCGATGAACAAAAAGAACCGGAAGGAGCAGCTGGAGGGCTTGCGCTATGCCCGGGAAACCCAGATTTTTTATGAAGCGCCGCAGAAGCTGCGCGCCACACTGCAGGATTTGCTGGAGATCCTGGGCGACCGGAAGATTGCATTATGCCGGGAGCTGACCAAACTTTATGAAACCGTGCAGCGCGGCACCATTTCCCAGATGATTGCTCATTATCAGCAACAGGATCCCCGCGGGGAATATGTTCTGGTGGTGGAGGGGGCTTCAGAGGGGCCGAAAGAATCCCCTTTTTGGGAAAAGCTTTCGCTTGAAGCGCATGTTTCCTATTACCGGCAGGTGGGGTTGGATCAGAAGGAAGCCATCAAAGCCGCGGCAGCGGATCGCGCGCTTCCCAAGAGCGCCGTTTATAATGCCGTGATGCGCAAGCAGCCTTAAGCGCTTGCCGCAGACTGTCAAAATAAAAAAGAAATTAATCAGAGGAGGGTGATCCAACGCGGATCGCCCTCCCCTTTTGGTTGCAAAGCAAAAGTAAACCCCCGGCTTTGCCGGGGAAAAAATTAGACAAGAAAAAAGCTCCCTGATACAGTTGAAGTGGTTTGCCAGCCACACGACTGAAATATCAAGGAGGTCTTATCGTGAAAGGTAAAGATAGAAGTAGTTTAGACCATATGAAATGGAGACGTCAATACCATATAGTATTTGCACCGAAATTCAGAAAAAATGATGATATACAAAGAAATAAAAGTAGAGATCGGGAAAGTACAGAGGCAGCTGTGTCAGCAGAAAGGCATGGAAAACATAGAGGCAGAATGATGTGCGGATCACGTGCACATGCGGGTTAGTATATCGACCCGTTTACGGGTAGCGCGAACCAAAAGGCACAAAAAACCCCCTTAAGGGGTAACCGAAAAAATGAATGCAGTCAGTAAACCTTTTCAGCGCCCCTTTTGGTTTTTTGTCTGTAAAATGCCCTTGTAGGGTTTATTCAAGACTCCGGCTAAGCAAGAGGCTCTAACTATTCCGATAAACGCGGGGCGTTTTCCAGAAGATAGTGTTCCGCCTCGGGCGACCAGCGCCCGCCACAGGCCTCCACCCGCTCCCAAAGGCCCTTGTAAAGAGGATCCGTTTCCGCCATGCGCGGCAGATCCGCAAGGGCGACACAGGGAAGATCCAGTGTGTTATAGCAAACCTTTTTCAGCCCAACCGGGTGCTTCATGGCCATCAGCTGCTCCGGCACGGCTTTTAAGCCCATGATATGGGAGATCATCCCGGAAGGATCCAGTGTTCCGTTTTCCAGCAGGCGGATAACCTCCTTAGTGTCTTCCGGAATGCTGCCGGCGCTGCCCAGCAGATGAATGCCATCATAGTGGACCCGATACAGATTCAAAGAACCCAGTAGGGTATGGTCTGCCGGCCCCGCAAAGAAATTCAGGCAGCCGTCTGTACAAAGCAGCGCTTCCGCCTGCCGCAGCAGTGCCGCCACCGGAGTCATGACAAACGCGTCGTCAAACCCGCCGCCCACCAATTGGCGCAACGCTTCCACCGGGTCGGCCAAATCCCGCACCGAAACAAAATGCAGCGTTGCCCCGGATTCCTTGGCCCGCTCCTGAGAAACGGCCTGTTTGGCTTCCTGCAGCCGCTCCTCGTTGATATCCGTAACCACGATATTTTTGCATTTTCCGTAGCTGAAAGCCAATTCTGCCGCGGCGATTCCCATCGGGCCGGCGCCGCCTAAAATAACGCAGTTTCCGCCTTCTTTTACCCCAAAGGTATGCCGATAGGTTTCGTAATCTGTGTGGTACATCTCTTTATAAGCACGCAAAACACACCCGACCGGTTCCACCAGAGAGCCCTTATAAAACGCATCGCCCTCAAAGGGAAGCAGACAGCCCCGCTTCAATACGATTTCGGGCACCATCGCATAGGTGGCGTTCCCGCCGATGTGAGGGTAGGAATACCCCGGATCATGCCCGTTTTCCAGTTTCAGCGCCGGCTGAATCACCACCCGCTGGCCTTCCTGCCACCGGTTCCTCAGCGCTTCTCCCACTTTGACCAGCTCGCCGCACATCTCATGCCCCACTAACACCGGGTGTTCCGCCACATCTTTCGGCACCCGTTTGTGCGCCGGGCCTTGTACGACGGCCTTATATGTGGAAGCACACAGCGTGTCCGATACCACCCGCATCAGGCACTCCCCGGGGCCAATCTCCGGCAGCTCAAAGGATTCCACCCGCAAATCATTGGCGCCATATAGGCGCACACCTGTTGTTTTCATTTTTTTAAAAATCTCCTTGCTTTCAAAATAAATTTTATGATATAATCATATCAAAATAATCAAACTTCGTCAACATTCGGCGCTTATATTGAAGAATAATCATTTAAATGAATCAAAAAATCATTTTTGATCATGGAGGTGCGCAATGCTGATTGCGGAACGGCAACAACAAATTCTTAAAATTGTGGAAGAGCAGGGCGGCGCAAGCGTAGAGGAGTTGGTACGCCTTCTCTATGCCAGCGCGCCCACCATCCGGAGGGATCTGACCGCGATGGAAAAAAACGGCCTGCTGCAAAAGGTTTACGGCGGCGCGGTCCCCCTGAAGGCAGCCAACCGGGAAATTCCGCTCACCCTTCGTGAGCAGAGCCAGAGCAGCGCCAAAGACCGGATGGCGGAGCGGGCGGTTCAGCTGGTGCACGACGGCGCGGTGCTGCTGATGGACGGTTCCTCCAGCGTCAACCGGATGGTGCGCTTCCTTTCCGGTTTCAAGGATCTGCTGGTGATCACAAGCGGGGCCAAAACCGCGGTGGATCTGGCCGAGCGGAACATCGCCACCTTGTGCACCGGCGGGCGGCTGCTGAATCATTCGCTATCCTATGTGGGGTTTCAGGCAGAGGAATTTGTTTGTTCGATCAATGCGGATCTTCTGTTCTTCTCCTGCCACGGCCTGAACGAAGAGGGCTTTTTGACCGACCTTGCCATGGAGGAGGTTCATCTGCGGAGAGTGATGATGGAGCACGCCAAAAAAACCGTGTTGCTTTGCGACATGAGCAAGCAAAATAAAACCTATTTTTATAGTCTTTGCCACCGGGATCAGGTGGACGTGGTGATCATCGAATAACCTAACGCTGGCGCGACAACTAAAGAACCGCTCTTGAGAAGCGGTTCTTTAGTTGTCGCGCGCGATTTTTTGGAACACGCAGCGCTTATTTCCGGCCGTATACCGACCGATAGTAGTCTGCTACGCGGCCCTTGGTTTTTTGAAGTGCCTCTAACACCGGCTCTCCTTGAATATAGGCGCTCATCAGCCGCCCTTCCTCTTTTCGCATAAGACGTCGTGCTGCTGAAAAACCTCCCGATATAAGAACCAAGCAAATTTCACCAGCCGGTAGGGGCCGTAAAACCGGATTGAAGCGTTGGGTATTTTTTCGGCAGCCACGCTGTAGCCGTCCATAATCCCGGCGCGCACTGCCTCAAAGGCCGCAGATTCTGCAAAGGCCAACGTGTAATACCAGCCGAAATACGCGACGTTTATGCCTCTGTGAGTCACGCACCCTTACCACCGGCATTGTCTCATTGTTCTTGGTATATGCGTAGTAAAGGGCAACTTGCAGATTATTGGATTCCACATCCGGCTCGTTGTAGCCCGAGATCAGCTCGAATGCGTCAAAGGGCCGGGTTGCCATCAAATGCTCTGTCATGGCGGTGGAGCAATGATAACCGTGGGTGATCCGCCAGAACGGATGGCAGAACACACTCAGCCCCCCGCCTCTTTGATTTTTTTCAGCGACCGCAGTACAGAGGCATAGTCAAAGGCGTCCACCCCATCCGAAGGATCCGACTTCTCGGCCAGGCGCTGAATGGTTTCCGGATAGTCGGGGTCTTTGAAATGCGCGTTGACGCTGAATTTACCGCCGATATTCAGCATATGAACCGGAACAACGGGATCATCGATCCCAGCCCTTTGCGGGGGATGCACCTCTTCGCCCGGATAGATTTCCGCATCGACCGGCACATCGGCAAAGACTTCTTGCGCCATCATGGAAGGAAAATATATACCGTGGTCGGTGATGGCAAAAAAATCGTAACCGATCTCCCGGTAGCGGGAAGCCAGATACGAGGGGCATTCCTTGCCATCGGAATAGTAGGTGTGCATATGAAGATCACCCTTATAGGGATTGCGGGCGAACAGGTCCGGTTTCAGCGCATAGAGGTAGAGCACGATCACAATTTGCCCGTTTTCTTCAACTGTTACCTGATATTCCCGCTTCGCATCGAAAAAGGCCGGGATTTGCAGTCCCCCGTTTTGAGGAGATCGTGTAAACCGGGCTTTTTCAGGGGGAATTGCGCCGGCCGCCGCGATATAGGCGGAGAAATCCAAAAGGCCGGTGATGCCAGATAACCGGCCGGTGCCGGAAAAGCGAAGAACATAGATACTGAAAATCATATTGCAGGCCGCGGTCATGGCAGCGCTGGCGAAAAAAAGCAGGCCAACGGAAAGCACCACGGCACGATCGGCTGTATAAAAAAGCAGCAAAAACGCCATAAAGGTCAGAAAAAAAGATAAAAGCACATGCGTTTTTTATTTCCGCGGGCAAATCGCAGCAGATAAAGGGCCAGGAAGGTGCCGCCGATATTAAACAGGGGCAGCACAGAGGAGATGGACCCCACAAGCTTCAGCGAGACGCCCAGTTTTTCGGCGATAAAGGTAGGCGCCCAGAACCCCGCCGCATTGCGCAGGATCCCATTCAGCATGGTCACAGCGATCATCCAAAAAAGGTGCGGCTGAAAATGGTGTTCCATCGGTTCTTCCCCTGGATACCGGCCATTGTTTCATGGGCTTTAAGACGCCCGCGCCGCGTGAGAAAATCGATTGCAACCCACCAAGCAATAGCGCTCAGCAGCAAAAGAGCACCCGCCCCAAAAAAGCCGATACGCCAGTTTTGCCCGATGGTGCTGAGCACGGCAAGCAAGTAAGTTGCGGCGGTTCCCACCACCGACGCAATGGTCATAAAAGTTAAAATAATTTTTCCCGCCTTGGGGGAAGCGTGTTCACCCGCTAATTTTGAAATGGGGCCCCAAAGCATGGAACAGGCAAATCCACAAAGCCCCCAAAGGGCCATGGATCCCCGGGAAGCCGGGCAGTAGGGAAAGGCCAAAACGGTTATACCCGCAATCACAAGACCACCCGCTACCATACTTTTCGTCTGAAACCGATCGCCGATCAGCCCGTTGAACAATTGGCCAATGCCGTAGGAAAGCAGCAGTGCGCTGCCCATCATCCCAAGCTGGTCCCGGCTCACGACAGTTTCCTGCACCATCTGCGGCATTACCGCGCTCAATATGTTTTTCCCCAAATAGCACCCGGCATAGGCAAGAAAGCTGAACGACCCTATCCACAGGGAGAGCGGTATTTTTTGGGCTGCTGTTTTCATGGCGTTTTGTTTCGGGGTTCCGCAAGATGAAGCTTCACCAATCCACCTTGAATACTTTGCAGCATCTGCGCGCTGAGTGGTTGCTCGGCATCGGTAATCAGATGATCCACCGCGCTTAAGTCACAGACTTTATAAAAGGTTTCCTGGCCGCACTTGCTGCTTTCAGCCAACAGAGCCCCCCAAAAAAGAATGCTGCCGGTAAAGAAGCCCTCTCTGATCCGTTCCGATAAAATGCGGGCGATGGGCATCGAATGGGTAATGATTTTAATCTGGTGCACCCCCGTAATGTTTTGCGCCAGGTGTTCTGTGGTTGCGCCGGCGTCAAGAGCGATGATATCGCGGTCTTCAATAAACTGGGCCGCTTCTTCGCCAATGAGGCTTTTTTGGGCAACATTGGTCTGAAGCCGTTTCAGATAGCGCTCTTCCCGCATGGGCCGCTCCAGAGAGAGGGCGCCGCCATGCACTTTTTTATGGCATGCTTTTTGCCAAGGGCCGTTAAATCCCGTCGGATGGTTTCCCCGGTAACAGAAAGCGCCGCTGCAAGCTCATTGACATTGACGCTCCCTTGCCGAAGGATGATTTCCAAAATTTTTTCTCTGCGCTCATCACAAATCATAAAAGCTCCTTATCTGGAATATTTTAAAATAAATACAACATAAATCAAAATAAGTCAACATATATATGTTGATTTGTTTTGTTTTTTAATCTGCAAACCGCCTTTTGCAGCAGAAAAGCAAAAAAGAAAGAATTTGCCGCAAAAGGGTCCCCGCGCAGCGAGTTCTATGAGAACGCACGGTTCTTTGGGGTTGGCTGGTTCGCTTGCTTGCTTTCGTGGTTTCAAGGAAAAATCTTGACAGCCCCGCTTTTTTCCTTTATAATAAGAACGCTTGGAGGGATACCGAAGCGGTCATAACGGGGCGGTCTTGAAAACCGTTTGGGAGCAATCCCGCAAGGGTTCGAATCCCTTTCCCTCCGCCAATTGCTTTTAAACCCGCCAAAATGGTGGGTTTAATTTTTTTCTGCACGAATTATAGATGGTTTGCTATTTTTAACACCTTTTCCTTCCGCGCGGCAAAAAACGTGCTCTTACTCTTGCGAGGGAAGGCGCTTTTGTTTGCCCGCGTCCTTCATGCATTTTTTGTTAGTGGATCACACAAAAACACCATTGCTTATCGAGGCCCCCTTTGGGGGGAACGGCAATGGTGCTTTTTATTTTTTCTGTGCTGATGTGTGCGCTGCGGCCCGCTCTGTTTTTTTATGCTCTTAGCTCAGTTTTGGTTTTAATAAAAATGATGTAAAAAAAATTTCCAGTTTTTCTAAATTTATTTCATTGCGAAATGATTACAGAAGAGTTACAATATTATTTTTATTAAGGACGAGTTGTTTTATGGAGGACAAATTTAAAGGTTAATGTTTCAGACTGCATCCGATGGTGGTGTTTTTTCCTTTTTAAAACCAAGAGTTCTTTAGCGAAGCATCTATTTTTTGCTGTTCTGCCCCTCTCTCCGGGAGAGTAATCGGCTTATTTGGTAGTATGTGGACGTGCATCCAGTGATCGCCTATTGCAAAATGGTTACAAATCGGTTACAATAAAATCGTGCTCAGGAGGGCAATCCACAATAAGGAGGTAAAAGCGATGTATAACTTCAACTGCAAGACGCTCATTAAAAGAATTTACAAGATCATCGGCACCTGCCGCAAATAATTTTAAGTAAGGAGGAAAAAACCATGTATAACTTCAACTGCAAGACGCTCATTAAAAGAATTTACAAGATCATCGGCTCCTGCCGCAAATAATTTTAAGTAAGGAGGAAAAAACCATGTATAACTTCAACTGCAAGACGCTCATTAAAAGAATTTACAAGATCATCGGCACCTGCCGCAAATAATTTTAAGTAAGGAGGAAAAAACCATGTATAACTTTAACTGCAAGACGCTCATTAAAAGAATTTACAAGATCATCGGCTCCTGCCGCAAAT
>CAYRYQ010000018.1:0-16195 GCA_964428505.1 uncultured Eubacteriales bacterium | reverse complement strand
TGCCGCAAATAATTTTAAGTAAGGAGGAAAAAACCATGTATAACTTCAACTGCAAAACGCTCATTAAAAGAATTTACAAAATCATTGGTTCCTGCCGTAAAGCAGCGTAAGAAAATGAAAAATAGTTAGGGGCGCCCACACGTGTTCGTGCGGGCGCCTGGTTTTTATAAAAATACCATTCTTGCTGTTTATCAATTTTTGTGCCAGTATGGCGAGAGGGGAGGACAGAGTATCGGTTCGTTGTCCGGCAAGCGGCGCCGCAGCCATGCGTCATCTTAGGGCGCAAACTGACTGTTATAGAGGCGCGCATAAACCCCTTGCTTGGCCAGCAGTGTTTCATGGCTGCCCTGTTCGATGATCCGTCCATCCCGCAGTACCAGGATCACATCGGCATTCTGAATGGTGGAAAGCCGATGAGCCACAATAAAGCTGGTGCGTCCTTGCATCAGATGGGTGAAAGCATCCTGAATCTTCAGTTCGGTGCGGGTATCAATGGAGGATGTGGCCTCGTCTAAAATCAACATGGGCGGCAAACAAAGCATGACGCGGGTGATACATAAAAGCTGCCGCTGTCCTTGAGAGAGATTGTCGCCTTCTTCCGAAAGAAGGGTGTGGTATCCTTTCGGCAGGCGCTTAATGAAGCTGTGGGCATGGGAGGCTTTGGCCGCGGCGATAATTTCTTCATCAGTGGCGTCCGGTTTCCCTAAAATGATATTCTCTTTGACCGTGCCTTCTTTGATCCAGGTATCCTGCAAAACCATACCGAAGCTTTTACGCAGCGTATGGCGGGAAAGAGCGCGGATATCGCGGCCATCTACTTTGATAGAGCCGGCCGACACCTCATAAAACCGCATCAGCAGATTGATCAGGGTTGTTTTGCCGCAGCCAGTGGGGCCTACGAGGGCAATGCGCTGGCCAGGCCGCACAGACAGATTAAAGTGTTCAATCAGCTTCTGTTCCGGCCGATAGGAAAAGGAAACGTTTTGCCAATCGACCTGCCCCTTTACGTCTGGAAGGGAGACGGGTGCGGCAGCTTCCTCGATGACCGGCGTGTTATCAATGAAATCAAAAATGCGGCTGGCGCAGGCCAAGGCATTTTGCAGTTCAGTGATCACGCCGGAAATTTCATTGAAAGGTTTCGTATACTGATTGGCGTAGCTCAGAAAGCAGGTGAGCCCCCCGACTGTCAGGCCGCCGCCGACTACGGTGATGGCGCCGTACAAGGTGACCCCTGCGTAGATCAGGCTATTGATAAAACGGGTACACGGATTGGTGAGAGAAGAAAAGAAAGTGGCGAAAAGGGAAGCTTTTTGCAGCCTGACATTGATCTCGTCGAAGGTTTCCATGGTCTTCTCTTCCCGAGAAAAGGCCTTCACTACCCGCTGGTTGCTGATCAGCTCGTCGATAAAGCCGGTTTGTTCTCCGCGGATCTCGGACTGCAGCCGGAACATCCGGTAAGTGCGGGTGGCGACGAACCGGGCCATCAGCAGGGAAAGCGGCGTCAGCAACACCACCAAAAGGGTGATCCCCACATGAATGGTCAGCATAAAAATCAGCGTGCACAGAATGGTGACAATTCCGGTAAACAGTTGTGTGAAGCCCAATAGAAGCCCATCGGCGAACTGATCTACATCGGCGATAACACGGCTGACAATATCGCCGGAGGAATGGCTGTCCAGATAAGAAAGGGGCAGCTTTTCGATTTTGCGGATGGCTTCCCGCCGCACATCCTCAATGACCTGATAGGTGATTTTATTATTAATGGCACTCATCAGCCATTGCAGCGCTGCTGTCAAACCGGCAGTTACGCCGATCGCAATCAACAAAGGCAGCAGCTGGCGGAAATCCACTTGATCCGGGCTGATCATATGATCGATGGAATGGCCGACCAGAATCGGAATATAAAGGGTCAGAATGACAGTGGCCGCGGCCAGCAGAATGGAAAACACGATCAGCATCCGGTAGCGTGCCAGATCATGCAGCACACGTTTTAGAACGTCTGTTTGATGAACGGATGAGTTCTTTTTCACCGGGCGCGACCCCCTTTTTGATACTGAGAATCATAGATTTCCCGATAAACGGAGCAGTTGGCCAGCAGTGCATCGTGGGTGCCAAGCCCTACGGCCTGTCCATCGTCTAAGACCAGGATCTGGTCTGCATGGCGGATGGCGGAGGTTCTTTGCGATATGATGATGGTGGCCGGCTGGTTCGGCATTTCCCGCAGGGCGCGGCGCAAAGCGGCATCGGTGGCAAAGTCCAGTGCGGAGGCACTGTCGTCTAAAATCAGAATTTTTGGGATGCGCACCAATGCCCGGGCAATGGTGAGCCGTTGGCGTTGACCGCCGGAATAATTACGGCCACCCTGTTCCACCAGCGCATCCAATTGATGCTCTCTTTCCCGCACCACCCCGTCTGCCTGCGCAATTTTCAACGCTTCCCAAAGGGCCGGATCTGCAGCATCCGGGTTTCCCCAGCGCAGGTTTTCACGGATGGTGCCTCGGAAAAGCACCGCTTTTTGCAAAACGAAACCAATTTTTTGGCGCAAATCCCGCAGCGGCAGGCTGCGAACATCCGCGCCATCCACCAGCACCGTGCCCAATGTGGCTTCATAGAAACGGGGAATCAGGGAAACCAGCGTGCTTTTCCCGGCGCCGGTACCGCCGATAATCCCCAACGTTTCTCCGAAACGGAGCCGGATTGAAATATCGGTGAGGGCATTCTCCTGCGCGCCGGGGTAGCAAAAGGAGACGTGCCGGAATTCCAAGGCATAGGGGGAATTTTTTTCCGGCACCGGCAGCGCTTCTGTATCGGTATCGCCGCTCTTAAGTTCCAGCACGGCCTGAATCCGGTTGCCGCAGGCAATGCCTTTGGTCAACGTGATCATCAGATCAGCCAGCTTGATCAGCTCTACTAAGATCTGGGTCATATAATTGTAAAGCGCTACCACCGCACCTTGACTCAAAATGCCTGCGTGGACGCGAACGGCCCCCACCTGCAGCAGAGCAATGATGGCCAGATTGATTAAAAGATAGGTGACCGGATTCAGCAGGGCAGAAATGCGGCCCACCCGTTTCTGGGTGTTGGCCAGAAAGCGGTTGCGGCGGTCGAATTCCTTGGTTTCCTCTTCCTCTTTGCAAAAGGCGCGCAGCACTCTTGCGCCGGTCAGGTTTTCACGGGTTTTGCTTAATAACCGATCCAGGGCGCCCTGCACCTTTTGGTAAAGAGGAAGACAGAGCAGCATAATCCCAAACACGACCAGCGCGAGGATCGGAATGGTGATCATAAAGACAAACGCAGCCCACCGGTCGATTGTAAAGGCCATGACCAAAGCACCCAGCACCACAAAGGGGGAGCGTAGCAACAGCCGAAGCGCAAGGTTAACGGTATTCTGTACTTGATTCATGTCGCTGGTCATCCGCGTAATCAGGGTGGCAGAGCCGGTTTGATCCAGCTGCGTAAAAGAAAAGCGCTGGATCTGGTAAAATAGCGCTTGTCGCACCGCGGTGGTGAAGCCAACCGATGCTTTGGCGGCAAAATATTGGGCGGTAACAGAAAAAAGCAGCCCGATCAGCCCGAGCGCGGCCATCAACAAACCCGTTTTTATAATATAAAAAGAATCCTGCCGCTGAATGCCGCGGTCGATGATCGAGGCAACCAGCAAAGGAATAAAGAGCTCCAAAGTGGCCTCCAGAAGCTTAAATAACGGGCCAAAAAGGCTTTCTTTGCGATAGCCCTTTAAATACTTCAATAGCTTTAGCATTGCTTCCTCCTTTGCTTAAAATATAGTAATTGTATTGTATCACATAATCAGGCGGATTGTAAAGAAAAGGGAAAATGATCTGGAAATATATTGAGGATTATGCTATGATGAAGGAAAAGAAAAGGATAAACGGACAGGATATTATGACTTTAATTATTGCTGAAAAACCAAGTCTTGCCAGAAATATCGCGGCAGGCATCGGAAAAATGAGTCGGCGTGACGGCTATCTGCAGGGGGAACAGTATCTGGTCACTTGGGCCTTTGGCCATCTTTTCGCACTTTGTGATATCGAAGATTATACCGGTCCTACGGAAAACGGGCACTGGTCGATGGAAAACCTGCCCTGTATTCCCGACCGGTTTCGTTTTCAACTCCGTAAAGGACCAGACAAACAGCCAGACGAAGGAATCCGCCGCCAGTTTGAGCGCATTCGCGCCCTGTGCACCCGGGAAGATGTGGATACCATTGTCAACGCGGGCGACGCCGACCGGGAGGGAGAAATTATCATTCGGCTGTGCGTGGAGCACGCACTTAAGGCGCCTAAGCGTTTTTTGAGACTTTGGCTGCCGGATCAGACGCCGGAAACGGTGGCGGAAGCGCTGGCCGAAATGCAGGATGAGCGCGCCTATCAGCATCTGGCGGATGAAGGTTATGCCCGCACGTATGTGGATTGGCTTTACGGAGTCAATCTGACCCGCTACGCCACCTTGAAAACCGGCACGCTGCTGCGGGTGGGGCGGGTCATTGTCCCGATTGTCAAGGCAATCTATGATCGAGATCTGGCCATTCGGCATTTTCAGCCGGAGCTTTATTATGCGCTGGCCAGCGCTGCGGAAACCGGGGGATCAGTGATTGAGCTGCAGAGTAAGAAACGCTTTTCCAAAGAAGAGCGGAGCCGGGCGGAAGAATATGCAGCGCTTCTGAATCGGGGGGAGGCGCATGTGATCAAAAAAAAGACGCGCAAGTCCACCTTGAAACCCGGGAAATTATACTCATTGTCCAAGCTTCAAAATGTGCTGGGCAAAAAATATAAAATGTCGATGGAAGACAGCCTGAAACGGGTGCAGGAACTTTATGAGTCCGGCTATATTACGTATCCCCGCACCAACTCGGAATATCTAGCGGAGCAGGAAAAAGAAAAAATCCGAAAGATTTTGGGCTTGGTGTGGGAATTGGGTTATAAGGTGGCATTCCGGGAAGATAAGAGTATTTTTGACGACAGCAAAATCGAATCTCATTCCGCGCTGACTCCAACCTATAAAATTCCGCACAAAGAGCAGCTGACGGAGGAGCAGCGCAAGGTTTATCAGACAATTTTCCGTCGTTTTGCAGCTGTATTTTGTTCCGAAGACTGCTTGGCGGAAAAAACAGAAATGGACATTCAGGTGGGGGATTTGGAAACCTTCTCCTTAAAGGGAACCGCTCTTTTGCAGCCGGGCTGGACCCGATATGATGACGGCGGGCAAAAAGAAAAAATCCTGCCGCCGCTTCAGGTGGGGGATCGGGTGGAAATTGCCTTTGCACCCAAGGAAAAGGAGACCTCTCCTCCGAAGCACTATACCATTGAGACGCTGAACAACTATCTGAAAAATCCGTTCCGGGAAGAGCGGGAGGCGAATGCGGAGGAAGACGACCGAGAAGAATACCGGGCCATGTTTGATGGGCTGGAGCTGGGAACAGAGGCGACCCGTACCGGGATTATCGGCAACGCCATCAAGAGTAAATATATTGAGCTGAAAAAAGATGTTTATTATTTGCTGCCCGGCGGTGAATATATGATCCGGCAACTGGAACAGATGAAAATCAGCATGGATAAATATAAAACCAGTATGCTCGGGCAGGCCTTGAAGAAGGTATACCGGGGGGAAATGCAGGTTGAAGAGAGCGTTCGTCTGGCGGGGGATGAAATCAGAGCACTCTTTCTTGACCATGAGCAGCTGCCGCTCGAAGAGGATACTGATAACGGATTTTTCGGAGATCCGGTGGGATCCTGTCCGTTGTGCGGCAGACCGGTGATGAAGGGCCGTTATGGATATGGCTGCACCGGCTATCGGGACGGTTGCGCTTTTCGGATCGGCGGGGTCATCTGTCAGCGGGTGATTCCGCTTTCTGCGGCCAGAGCGTTGCTGGCGCAGGGACAAACGGTGAAATTAAAGGGCTTTATTTCTAAAAATCAAAAATCTTTTGATGCTGTTTTAAAATTGGAAGAAGGAAAAGTGGTCTTTTCTTTTTAAAATAAAGGGAGCGTCTTGCCGGCAGGCAAGCGCTCCCTTCAGCTTGTCGAAAAACCGTTTTTCGACAAGCTGGGCGACTGTCTAAAGAGCACGCAGACAAGGATCTGGCCGCCTGTAGGCGTATGTCGATACGGTAAGGCGGCCAAGACACAGGAAGCAAAAAGACGTTGTGCCCTCATCTTTTAGCGCTTTATTAGAAAAAATTTCAGTAGAAGCGCATTTTTTATCTTTGTACAAAACCACTCTTAGTTTTTCAAGCTTTTTGCGGTTAGGGCTTTTTTGACAGTCCGGAAAGGGAGCGTCTTGCCGGCAGGCAAGCGCTCCCTCTTTAGTGCG
Source organism: uncultured Eubacteriales bacterium (assembly GCA_964428505.1). Lineage (GTDB taxonomy): Bacteria > Bacillota > Clostridia > Oscillospirales > QAKW01 > QAKW01. The sequence goes on along the minus strand of CAYRYQ010000018.1, from coordinate 9,865 downwards.
GTTAACGGATGGCGGCCTCGCCGCGTTCTTTGGTGCGGATCCGCACCGCATCCAGAATGTCGCTGACAAAGATTTTCCCGTCTCCGTATTCCCCGGTATGGGTGTGTTCGATAATACTGTCGATGACCTGTTCTGCCTGGTCATCAGCCACGACCATTTCAATTTTGATTTTTTGCAAAAAATTATAGCTGACCTCGTTGCCGCGGATGTATTCTTTAAAGCCCTTTTGATTGCCGCAGCCCATGACCTGTATCACGGTCAGCCCATTTAAATGCAGTGCGTCCATAACTTCTTTGATATCTTCCAGCTTTTCCGGCCGGATCAGTGCTTCAATTTTTTTCATGATGTGCTCCTCCTTAATCCATTCCGTTAAAGGCGGGATAAGCGATTTCTCCGTGTTCGCTGTAATCCAGCCCGATATCTTCATCTTTGGGTAGTACTTTCAATCCATGGGTGACCAGCTTGGCGATGCCCGCCGCGATCAGGGTGCCCAGAATCGCAATGGCAATGGTGACGATAATGGCTAGCAGCTGGCGGAAGAATAGGGGTGTCTCCCCGAACACCAGCCCGTTCCAGGGGGCCGCTTCATTGATTGACCGGTTTGCAAACAGGCCGGTGGCAATGCCGCCCCAGATGCCGCCAATCCCATGGCAACCAAACACATCCAGCGCATCGTCATAACCAAATTTCTTTTTTACGATTGCGATAAAGAAATAGCAGATCGGACTGACCAGCGCGCCAATCACGATGGATGCCCAGATCGGCACAAAGCCTGCTCCCGGCGTAATGGCGACAAGCCCGATGACCAGGCCGGTGGAGGCCCCCACCAGAGTGGGCTTTCCGCTGGTCAGCACCTCAATCAGCAGCCAGGATAAAAGGGCGGCGGCGGCTGAGGTGTTTGTTGTGATAAAAGCGTGAATGGCCAATTCATTCGAAGTAAGGGCGCTGCCGGCATTGAAGCCAAACCAACCAAACCACAGAAGAGCCGCGCCTAAAAAGACAAAAGGAACATTATGAGGGTGATAAGTAGCCTTGCCGTGGTTCTTGCGCTTGCCCAGCAGCAGGCAAAGGACCAAAGCGCTCACACCGGAGCTGATATGGACGACGTTGCCGCCGGCAAAGTCAATGGATCCCATCTTGGCTAAAATACCGCCGCCCCATACCATATGAGCCAGTGGATAATAAACAATAATGGACCAGATTGTTACAAACACCACAAGAGAGGAAAATTTCATCCGCTCCGCTACCGCACCGGTAAGCAGGGCCGGTGTAATAACGGCAAACATCATCTGGAAAATAGCGAACGCCAGCGTATTGGGATAGGGATAGGTGATATCCGTCATTCCGTTGAAGTTCAGACCGAACCAGTTGAGATTCCCGATAATCCCGCCGACATCTCCGCTGAAAGAAAGAGAGAATCCGATCAGGACCCAGAGAAGGGATCCGATTCCCAGCATTACCGTCGACATCATCATGGTGTTTAAAATGTTTTTTCGCTTTGCAAGGCCTCCATAAAAGAATGCCAAAGCCGGGGTCATCAAAAAGACCAGCGCGGATGAGGTGAGACTGAAAACGACATCTCCGTGATTCATAATAGTACTCCTTTGTTTGTTTTTGAAAAATAAAAAATGGAACCATAAACAGCACACGGAAGCAGTTCATCCGCTTTCGTATGTTCCTTATGGCTCCATTGCCTTTTCTATTTTTCAGATGTTTTCATGTTTTGGTTTTTGGAAACAAAACGAAGTATAGCACACCGCTTTTTAAAAATCAAGTACTGATTTTTTTTGAAAAAGATGCGAATTCTCCATTTTTTGTTTAATTTATACAAAGCTAAAGCGTTTTTTGCGGGGTGTACAAGCCGCTGAAAATTGGTACAATCCGACTCAATTTTTGCAAAAACGGCCATTTAAAGCGATTTTCTTGAGAAAATAAAAAAACCTGTTTACCTGCATTTTTGTATACTTTTATTAATGCCTGACGCAGAAACCGACTGATTTATTAATTCTTTGCGAATTCTTCACTTTAGTGTTGAACATGCGCGAAAGGTATGATAAAATAGGAAATATTGAAAAATCCGAGAGGAGACGCGCATCGTACTCATGAATGGCAAAAAGAGATTTTTTATATCCATAGCGGCGGCGATCACCTTGCTGTCAACCGCGTTGTGTACTTTTCTTTATTTTCGGCCAGAAAGTCGCGAGACCGTTCAGATCCCTGTTTTAATGTATCATCATCTGACTTCTTCCGGGAATAATTCGACCATTATTACACCGGCTCATTTTGAACGACAGCTGCAGTTGATCCAGCGGGAAGGGTATACCGCCGTCAGTTTACAGGATCTGGTGGACTTTGTATATAACGGGGGTACTTTGCCTAAAAAACCAGTATTGCTTACCTTCGACGATGGGTACGAAAGCGTTTATTTGGAGGCCTTTCCGTTACTGAAAAAATATCAGATGAAGGCGGCTTCATTTTTGATTGGTGTTTCCGTTGGCTCAAAAACGCATTATAAAAATACTAATTACCCGATTATTCCTCACTATGATTGGGATCAGGCGAGGGACATGCAGAACAGCGGGCTTGTAACCATTCAGAGCCATACTTACGACATGCATCAGTATGCGCCGGATGAAACGGGCAACGAGGAAGTACGGGAGAACGCGCTTCCGCTTAAATATGAAAGCAAGAAAGCATATCGGGCCGCTTTTTTGGCGGATTTCACGAAGAGTGCCTCCGATATTCAGCAGCAGCTTGGGATTTCGCTGTTTGCCTTCGCTTATCCCGGTGGGAAATACACCGCAACGACACAGAAAATATTAAAAGAGCAAGGAGTGAAAGTGACTTTCACAACAGATGTGGGCGTCAATTATGTTACCCGAAACAAACCAGCAACCTTACAGCTGATGAAGCGCTTTAATGTAACAGATGCGGTGGACGATCAAACCCTGCTCTCTTTTTTAAATAATACATGGAAGCCTTAATGAATTAGCACTCTTGAAGAAGGAGTGCTAATTTTTACATTTTATTCATTGTTTTTTGGATCTTTTTTCATATTTTAACGGTATACTGGAACCATCAAAAGAAAAAGATCAAGGAGGTGGTTCCCTTGAACAGGGGATATCAGGTTCTGTGTGACGGGGTTCAATCCGTCACCCGAAAAAACAATGATCATGGAAATATAAAGGGAGGTTTTTACCATGTTTGAATTAATTCCGTTTGAGAACAATCGTCATCTGAGCAATTATAATCCTTTTAAGGAACTGGAAGATCTTGAGAAGAATTTTTGGGGCGGTTCATGGGGGAGTTCCTTTAAAACCGATATCAAAGATACCGGCAATGGCTATGAGATGGAAGCGGATCTGCCGGGCTTTAAGAAAGAAGATATACACGTGGATGTGGAAGACGGCTATCTGACCATTCAGGCGGAGCGGCACAGCGAACAGGAAAAAAAGGATCAGAAGGGAAACTATATCCGTTGTGAACGGAGATATGGCTCGTTCAGCAGAAGCTTTGATATAACCGGTATTCAGGCCGATCAGATCAAGGTCTCCTATCAGGATGGGGTCTTGAAATTGGTGCTGCCGAAAGCCGAAGAAACAAAGCCGGCGGCAAGACGGCTGGAAATTGAATAATCCGGCAGTGAATTCAAAAGGCAGGGTGTTTTAGATACCCTGCCTTTTTGATTACAATATTATAGGCATGTGCTTTGCCTCAGATTTTACCGATTTAATTAGCGGTATCATAATAAAATCGGTAAAATATATAGGAATATGACCGACTGTGGCGGGATATAATATAACTATCCATTTACTAGGTAAATGAGCGGATACGGTTGCGTATACGAGCATGAGAGGATCTTTTTATAGCGGATTCTCCTTATAAAACGCCACATAAAGAGGTGAAGCAGATGAATGAAGAAGATATTCGCAGGCGAATCACAGAGCTCCGGCTCAAAAAAGGGGTTTCAGAGTATAGGATGAGCACGGATCTTGGACATAGCAAAAGCTATATTCAAAGCATCAGCTCCGGACGTGCACTGCCTTCTCTGGCTGAATTCCTTTATATTTGTGAATACTTGGGCGTGTCGCCCAGGGATTTTTTTGATGAAACGATCGAGGAGCCCATCTTGGTCCGCCGGATTTATCATTCGCTTTCTGCCTTATCCGGTGAGGATTTGGCGCTTTTGCTGCAATTAGCGGAGAGGCTGACTGCCGTCAAACCCGATAAAAGTGGGGATAAGTCATCATCAGAGGGTTTTAACCTTCTTTAAACGTTTTGCCGCCCCTCACTTGTAATGGCGCTTCTTGAGCGCATGCCGCTTCATTACAGAAGCGAGGAGGGCAATCCGCTTACCGTAGGGGTAATAAAATAAAGAAAAAGGGCTGTCCCATAATCAATCGCTCTGTGCAATCCTGAAAAAGGGTGCACGGTAGAGACCATGATACGGACAGCCCGGATTTTTTAATGGACCAATAAACTGATTCCGGTCATTTCTTCCGGCTGAGGCAACTCCAGACACTCCAACATGGTGGGGGCTATGTCGCAAAGGCGGCCGCCTTCCCGCAGCTTGCAGGGATAGTTGTAAACAATAAACGGTACCGGATTGGTGGTGTGCGCAGTAAAGGGAGATCCGTCATGGTCCTTCATCTTTTCCGCGTTGCCGTGGTCGGCGGTGATCAGCAGAATGCCGCCCGCTTCCTTGACCGCGTCCGCGATCCGGCCAACACAGGTGTCCACCGTCTCCACCGCTTTGACAGCGGCCTCAAAAACGCCGGTGTGCCCAACCATATCACAGTTGGCAAAGTTTAAGATGACCACATCGTATTTTCCGCTTAAAATATGAGTGACGGCCTTGTCGCAGACTTCCGGCGCGCTCATTTCGGGCTGCAGGTCGTAGGTCGGCACCTTGGGTGATGCGATCAGCTCCCGGTCTTCCCCGGGATAGACGGTTTCCACGCCGCCGTTGAAAAAGAAGGTCACGTGCGCATATTTTTCGGTTTCGGCGATCCGCAGCTGGGTTTTGCCGTTTGCGGAGAGATATTCGCCCATGGTGTTCTTTAAGGACTGCGGATGGAATGCCACCTGAACGTTTGGCATTGTGGCGTCATACTGGGTCATGCAGACAAAATAGAGGGGGAAACAACCGTTTTTGCGGGGGAACCCCTTAAAATCGGGATCCACAAAGGTGCGGGTGATTTCCCGCGCCCGGTCTGGGCGGAAGTTGAAGAAAATGACGCTGTCATTTTCTTGAATGGTGGCATTTTTCAAACAGATGGTAGGAACGACAAACTCATCGGTGATATGCTTGCCTTCCGCGTCGATCTGGGCATAAGATGCTTTGACGGCGGCAACGGGATCGTTGTTTTTGATGCCATCTCCATAGACCATGGCGGCATAGGCTTTTCCTACCCGTTCCCAACGGTTATCCCGGTCCATGGCATAATAGCGGCCCATCACGGTCGCGATCTGCCCCACGCCGATATCCTGACACTTCTTGATACATTCCGCCAAAAAATCCGCTCCGCTGGCCGGCGGAACATCCCGCCCGTCTAAGAAGCAATGCACATATACTTTGGTTAAGCCGGCCTTTTTTGCCATTTCCAGCAGGGCCCAAAGGTGGCTGTTATGGCTGTGTACCCCGCCGTTAGAGAGCAGGCCCATCAGATGCAGCGCCGTTCCCTTTTCTTTGGCATTTTTCATGGCGCCGGACAACGCATCATTTTCAAAAAAATCGCCGTCGAGAGTGCTTTTGGTGATGCGGGTCAGTTCCTGATAAACCACGCGTCCTGCGCCGATATTGGTGTGCCCCACTTCGCTGTTGCCCATCTGCCCTTCCGGCAGGCCCACATCCATGCTGGATGCGCCGATTTGGGTGACCGGGCAGCTTTCCTTCAACAAATCAATATGGGGTGTTCTTGCGGCATAAACCGCATTGCCCTCTGTTTCAGGGCTGTTTCCGAATCCGTCTAAAATGCAGAGAACCACTGACTTTTTCATAGATGGAAGCTCCTTTCGCGTTCATTTCAATGCATGGCGTGTACAATTACCGAGAAATCTTTGGCTTTCAAAGAAGCGCCGCCGATCAGGCCGCCGTCGATATGCTTTTTGGAAAGCAGCCCTTCGGCATTGCCGGCGTTCATGGAACCGCCGTATTGAATGGTCATTTCATTTGCAATTTCATTGTCGTAAATGGCGGCAATGACATCGCGGATTGTGCCGTTGACCTCGTCTGCCTGCTCGTCGGTGGCTGTTTTTCCGGTGCCGATCGCCCAGACCGGCTCATAGGCAATGATGATTTTTGCCGCGTCTGCAGTGCTGATGTCTTTCAGTGCGATCTTGGTCTGCAAGCGCACGATTTCTTCGGTGATGTTTTTCTCCCGCTGCTCTAAGGTTTCTCCCACGCAGAGAATAACTGTCAAGCCCGCAGCCAGCGCCGCTTTCACCCGCAGATTTACGGTATCATCCGTTTCGCCGAAATACTGGCGCCGCTCGCTGTGTCCGATAATGACATATTCCGCACCAACCGCTTTCAGCATTTCCGCGCTGATCTCGCCGGTAAAGGCGCCCTTTTCCGCCCAGTGCACATTTTCAGCGCCAATTTTAATATTGGAGCCTTTGGCGGCCTCCACCGCGGCAAATAAGTCCACATAGGGCACACAGAGCACCACGTCACACTTGGCATCTGCCACCAGAGGCTTCATTTCGGCAATCAGCGCCGTCGTCTCGGCGGGGGTGTTGTTCATTTTCCAGTTTCCGGCAATTACATATTTTCTCATGGGGGTATACTCCTTTTTTTATTAAAAATTAAAAGCAACGGCACGGAAGGGGGGTCTTTTCTTCCGTGCCGCTAAAATCAACAAATTAACGATCGTTCAGCGCGGCGATCCCGGGCAGCTCCTTGCCCTCTAAAAACTCCAGCGAGGCGCCGCCGCCGGTGGAGATGTGGGTCATTTTGTCGCCGAAGCCCAAGGTGTTTACCGCAGCAGCGCTGTCGCCGCCGCCGATAATGGTGGTGCCGGCGGTTTCCGCCATTGCTTTGGCCACCGCAATGGTGCCCTCGGCCAGCGCCGGATTTTCAAATACGCCCATCGGCCCATTCCAGACAACGGTTTTGGCTTCCTTGATGGCAGAAGCAAACAATGCCGCGCTCCGGGGCCCGATATCCATGCCCATTTTATCCGCCGGGATTTGATCGGCATCCACGATCTGTGTTTCAATCGTGCCATCGATGGGATCCGGGAAATGATCGCTGATGACACAGTCTACCGGCAGCAGAAGCTGGACGCCTTTTTCTACGGCCTTTTTCAGCATGTCCTTACAGTAGTCGATTTTTTCTTCATCCAGCAGAGATTTCCCCACGGAGTATCCTTTGGCTGCCAGAAAGGTATAAGCCATGCCGCCGCCGATAATCAGTGTGTCGGCCTTCTTCAGCAGGTTTTCAATCACAGTCAGCTTGTCCGCCACCTTGGCGCCGCCTAAAATGGTGACAAAGGGACGCACAGGGGCATCAACTGCATTGCCGAGATATTGGAGCTCCTTGCCGATCAGGTAACCGGCCACCGCTTCCTTGACATAACCGACTACGCCAACGGTGGAGCAATGGGCCCGGTGGGCGGTGCCGAAAGCGTCGTTGACAAAAATGTCTGCCAAAGAGCCCAGTTCTTCACTGAAGGCTTCTCCGTTTTTGGTTTCTTCCGCTCGGTAACGGGTGTTTTGCAGCAACACCACATCGCCGTCCTTCATGGCTTCCACCGCCGCGCGTGCATTGGGACCCACCACATTGTCGTCTGCGGCGAAGACAACGGCTTTACCCAGCTTTTCGCTCAAAGCCTTGGCCACCGGCGCGAGGCTCAGCTCCGGCTTCGGCTCTCCCTTGGGTTTGCCCAAATGGGAACAAAGGATCACCTTGCCGCCATCGGCAATCAGCTTTTTGATGGTGGGCAGCGCCGCGTTGATGCGGTTTTCATCGGTGATGACGCCGTTCTTCAAGGGAACGTTAAAGTCACAGCGGACCAGCACGCGCTGGCCTTTTACCTGAATGTCGTCAACGGTTTTTTTGTTAAAAGCCATAGTACGATCTCCTTTTTATCTGCAAATATTTTTTCCACCAGTTATCATACCATCATTTGGTTGGTTTTGCAATCGTTCTTCATTATTTTTTTCAATTACGCTAAAATTAATTTATAGAAATAGTAGAAATGTGGTAAAAATTATGCTATAATAGCCGCAATGAATTTTAAGGAGTTGAAATCATGGGATTTTTGAATAAAATTTTCGGTTCTCATTCTGATCGGGAGGTCAAACGGATTCAGCCGTTGGTGGAAGAAATTCTGCGATTAGAGGAAAAATACGCCGTCTTATCGGATGAGGAACTGAAGGCGCAGACCCCGGCACTGAAGGCCCGGCTGGCAAGCGGCGAGGAGGATACCGATGATATTCTGCCCGATGCGTTTGCCGTTATGCGGGAGGCTGCCTTTCGGGTGTTGGGCATGAAGCATTACCCGGTGCAGCTGGTCGGCGGTATTGTGCTCCACCAGGGCCGGATTGCAGAGATGAAAACCGGTGAAGGAAAAACATTGGTGGCGACCCTGCCGGCCTATTTAAACGCGCTGACCGGCGAAGGGGTTCATGTGGTGACGGTCAACGATTATCTGGCCCAGCGGGACAGCGAGTGGATGGGCAAGGTGTACCGGTTTTTGGGGCTTAAGGTGGGGCTGGTCATCAACGGGATGGAGCCTGCAGAGAAAAAAGTAGCTTATGAAGCGGATATCACCTATGGAACCAATAATGAGTTTGGTTTCGATTACTTGAGAGACAATATGGCGCTCTATAAAACAAATCTGGTGCAGCGGGGCCATGCCTTCGCCATTGTGGATGAGGTGGACTCGATCCTGATCGATGAGGCCAGAACGCCTCTGATCATCAGCGGGCAGGGCGCCAAATCCACGGAGCTTTACCGGATGGCGGATGATTTTGTGAAGGGATTGATCCCCTTCAGGGTGGTGCGCACCGACGATAAGGCGGATTATGACAGTTATGCCAAAATGGAGTATGACGAAGTGCTGATGGGGCATTACCTCTCCAAAGAAGAGCATGCGCAGCTGAAAAACGCCGATTATCTGGTGGAAGAAAAAAACAAGAATGTGACGCTGACCGCCAGCGGCATTACCAAGGCGGAGGCCTTTTTCCATCTGGAGAATCTGGCGGATAGCGCCAATATGGAGATCAGTCATCATATCAATCAGGCGCTCAAGGCCCGGGGGATCATGAAGCGGGATATCGATTATGTGGTGAAAGAGGGAGAGGTTCTGATTGTGGATGAATTTACCGGCCGTATTATGTACGGGCGGCGCTACAATCAGGGGCTGCATCAGGCTATTGAAGCCAAAGAAAATGTAACGGTGGAGAAGGAAAGCAAGACGCTGGCCTCCATTACGCTGCAGAATTATTTCCGGCTATATAAGAAGCTTTCCGGTATGACCGGTACCGCGCTGACGGAGGAAGACGAGTTCCGGCATATTTACGCGTTGGACGTGGTGGAGATTCCCACCAACCGGCCCAATATCCGCAAGGATTATCCCGATATGGTCTTTAAAACCGAAAAAGGCAAATTCGACAATGTGATTCAGCAGATCGAGGAATGCCATGCCAAAGGCCAGCCGGTGCTGGTGGGCACCATTTCGATCGAAAAAAGTGAGCATTTAAGTGCGCTGCTCAAAAAGAAGGGGATTCCCCACCATGTTTTGAACGCCAAGCATCATGACAAGGAAGCAGCCATCATTGCCCAGGCCGGTCAGTTTGGAGCGGTGACGATTGCAACGAATATGGCCGGGCGCGGTACGGATATCATGCTGGGAGGAAA
>CAYRYQ010000017.1:20282-24955 GCA_964428505.1 uncultured Eubacteriales bacterium | reverse complement strand
ACCTTTTTCAAGGATCCGCCGGAAATTCGAAAGCTGATTTATACCACGAATATGATTGAAAGCTACCACCGCCAGCTGCGGAAGGTGACCAAAGGGAAATCTATGTTTCCAACCGACGATGCGCTTCTCAAAAGGCTGTATCTGGTCACGCAGGATGTGATGCGAAAGTGGACGGCACGGGTACATAACTGGGGGCAGATCCTCCTGCAACTCCGTGTTTTCTTCCCGGAACGGGTACAATCTCATTTGGCGTAAAGGCAATTAGCACAAATTTATTGACAGACTCTAATTTTGTAGTTTTTATACAAGAACCCCCTCATTTTATTTGGATTATCCAGAAATAATCGGACATGACCAGAAGCCCCCAATCGTAGGATAATAAAACTACGACTGGGGGCATTGTTATGTCGGCAGAAAATACATAAATCTTGTTTTTTATTGCAGGGTATCATTCATAGTTTTCTGCCCTATAGACACACGACTGCTTTTGTGATAAAATGCAGGCAAAGGTTACGATTATTGTCCCTTTTTTGCTTGCAGAGTCTATAAAAGAAAAAACCATTTGACAGAGCTAAAACAACAATTTATACTATTGATAAGTGGTTAGAATGGTAGGAGAAAAACGATTGGAAAAAGTATCTTTTGATTTAAAAACAGAAATACAAATTAATCCGAACAGATTATTAAACTTCGCCTGTGAATTAGGAATTCGTCTTATTAGAAACGGGGCGGAAATGTATCGTGTAGAGGAATCGGTTAAACACATTCTAAATGCGTATGGAATCGATCAAATGGAAATATTCTCCATTCCCGCGCTTGTACTTATAAACTTTGAAATCGGTGATGAAAATTTCACTAAATTGGTGCGGGTAAAGGGTGCGGTTAATAACCTCGAAAGATTAAATCAATTAAATGCTTTATGCCGCAAAATCTGTAAAGAACAAATCCCACTTGAACAGGCCGAAACAGAACTCCGGGATATAGCACACCGCCCGCTTTATCCAATGTTGGTGAGTTATTTAGCTTACGGTGCCGCTGCTTTTTTCTTTGCTCTTTTTTGGGGCGCAACACTGATCGATGCAATTATCGCCTTAATAACAGGATTTATTGTTAAATTTACGGTTGGTTTTTCATCCAAATTAAAGACAAATTTATTTTTTGCCAATGTATTATCAGGTTGTTGCCTTGCGGTGTTACCAATATTATTAAATTTCGCTTTTCCTGATTTTGTACATTTAGATAAAATTATTATCGGTGTAATTATGTTACTTGTTCCCGGTATTGCAATTGCCAATGTAATGCGAGATGTTTTGGCCGGGGATACGCTTACAGCATTAACAAAGTTCACTGAGGTTTTAATTATCGGTGCTGGAATTGCTATAGGAATAGCTATTCCAATGACACTATTTAAAATGATGTTAAATACATTACTGTAAAATATGGAGATGTAGCATGACTGCTTTTTTACCTTGTTTATATGCATTATTCGCTTGTGTGGCATTTTCCTTTATGTTAGAAGAAAAAAATCCAAAAATAATTATTTCCTGTGCTATTACAGGGCTTTTATCGTGGTTTGTATATATTATTTTTGGTTTTATAGGGGAAGGGGCATGGGGCGAAACAATACGGTTTTTAATTGCAGCAATTGTTGTTGCTCTGCTTGCCGAGCTATTTGCAAGACTTCATAAAGCTCCAGCAACAATATTTTTAACGATTGGTATTATACCGCTTGTTCCCGGTGGGGGACTTTATTATACAATGGAAGCTTTGCTTGACGGTAATATTTCAAGATTCACCGCACAAGGCTTAAAAACCGTTGCCTTTGCAGGAGCAATTGCGGTCGGCTGCTCACTTGTTTCATCGGTTGTACGAATGATTAGCCAAGCCAAACAAAATAAGTATTTAAGATGAAACAAGCGCCCTCCTGAACCAAGTATAACTTTTCAGGAGGGCACTTTTTATGGGCTATTCGACTGTAATAACAGAAACAGGACAGTTGTCCTGTGCTTCCGTTGCAGCACTTTCTGCGGATTCAGGAACCGTATCAACATAAACTTCCGCGAGCCCATCTTCGGCCATACGAAATACCTGCGGACAGGTTGATTCGCATAAACCGCAGGAAATACAGCCTTCTCTGTCAATGGATGCTTTCATAGGTAAACTCCTTTCTTATATCAGTCTTTTAAAAACAGCTCAATATCTTCATCTGCGGTGCCGATGCCTGGCGTTAACCTCATGAAGCGTGAGCATATAAATGATAGGCAATTCCATTTGCTTTATTTCTCATCAGGCATCTTTTCAACTCGTCCGTGCCGTATTCTCTGGCAAAGCGGGCAAAAGCGCGAATGCGTAGTTTATTCAGCATTCCGCCTTGGCAGGGGAAATCAGCACATTCCCAACATCCGTTGGCAGCAGTTATAGTTTTTACACCAGCCATGAATGTCGCAGCCGCCTGCCTGACAGCCGGGACAAGATATATATTCGGAGCAGATGCAGCATGCAAGTCCGCAATAGGCGATCCCTGTATTTTTTTAAAATAATAGCATCAACTTGTCTTTTAACCCCTCAATTGTTGATTGAATAAATTCATTTATAGCAGATTCAGTTAAATATGGATACTCTCGCTCAAGGTTTTCTCCTGGTGTCAAATAAAAATCACGAATGCGGCCAAGCTGCCAATCGAAGGCATTATCCGGAAAGAAATCAAGATATTGATTTGGAAAGCGCTTTATACGCGCAAAAATTTTAAACGAGCGAAAATCCGGATGGTTCTTTATAAATAGCTTGTCCTGATCGTACCAATCTTTCTTTACTTCACGATCAAAAATTGTTTTATTCACAAAAGGAAACAGGTGGTTTTTCTGCTGCAGTCGGTATACATTTAATGCCCACAATTCATCTGTGAGCAGATGGAGATAATAGCCAAGAAAAAAGGATTGCTGTTTAAGGTCATTTTGGAAAGTCCAGTATGTTTCAATGAATTTTTTGTAATCACGGTTATCTGAATGACCAAAATGAGAAACATCCTTGCTCGGTGTATAAGTCATCTCGTCGTTATTCCAGACACCGCAATCAGGGGCAATATTTCCAAATATAAAACATGGTAAATCTAATTTTTCAGCACCGATTATATCAATAAACCCATCCGCTATGCGGAAGTGTGTCATCCATGTAGCCACTTATACCCCTCTTATCTTTATTTGTTATGCATTCTCCAGTATTCCTCAATTATCTGAACCACATCATCAACGCTCGTATGTTCATTTCTGATGATTTGCTTTGAGCCATAAGCTATTTCTGCGTTTCATTGTCTAAGAACACCCGAGAGCCTGTGGCGCCACGCTGCCCCTGATATTTTCCGCTGTATGGATTCAATGCCGAAGTATCCATTTTTGCAAAAACAAGTTGTCCGACTCTGCGACCGGATTTTAGCTCAATAGCACAGCGGTTTGCGTTGAAAAGCTCCAACGTAATTTCACCCTTAAAGCCCGGATCCACCCATCCGGCGTTTTGAATAAACAGTCCCATTCTCCCAAGCGAACTTCTGCCTTCCACGAAAGCGGTTAAATCATCCGGCAATTCAAAATACTCCATTGTTGTTGCGAGCACAAACTGTCCCGGCAGCAAAACATATGTATCTGTTTTTATCGTTTTATATTTGATCTCGCTTCCCAACGTAATTACACCGGCCGAAAAATCTTCAACTATGCTAAACGTATTTCCCAAGCGGATATCAACGCTTGCGGGCTGAACCTGTTCCTTTTCAAGTGGCTCAATTGCAAGGGCTTGTTCTTCAATCATTTTTAAAATTGTTTTATCCGATAAGATCATTATTGATTTTCCTTTGCTTGATTTTAATAAAGTTAGGGGCGGCATAAATGTCCTTCAACTGCGAAAACGGGCTGTCCTCCTCGGCAACGGCAGAATAATCTGTCCGATTAGCTTTATATTCCGCGTTCAATTCTGCACGATCAATTTTGTACACGCCGTCGAACAGCGCGACAATGTGAGTAGGTTCTGTCAAACGGACAATTTTCAGTAGCGCGCCGACAAATCCAAGCGTTCCCTGTATGGCTTTATTGAACCATGAATTTGTTCAATTTTCTATCGTTCTTAAGCACCTGATAACGCTTGAAAATGGCTTAAGTTCAAGGGCTCTTTGAACTTTTCGTGTCAACACGCTTGGTCAAGTTCATGCAGGTTAGTAACACGATAGTAACAATAATCATCCCTTGAAAATGAACTTTCAATCCCAAACACCTTCCTTTGGTAACAGTTCAAGAATGTCATAGTATTTTGGGATTTCGCTGATAGTCTTACCTTCTTTCAGGAAAGTCAGGACTTCAATCTTTTCATCAAGCAGTTTATCACTGTCAGGGTCAAAGTACCTTCGGATGAGGTCATCATCCACTGACATCAGCAAGTGAAATATCTGTTCCTTCCTGGAATCGTTAAGCTGTTCAAGTGCTTCATCCACTGTGGACATGCGAACAGCTTCACCATTTGCAAGGACAACAAGCGGTAAACCAACAAAGGCAACATCATCACCGCTGAACACTGGTTCATACACTTCAAATCCATGCCACTTGCCAATGTACAGTGCATCATCATAACCCTGTTGCTTTGCAAAGGCGGTTATTCTTTCATTGCTCAATTGGTTCACCCCCTTTTTG
>CAYRYQ010000017.1:0-20272 GCA_964428505.1 uncultured Eubacteriales bacterium | reverse complement strand
AAAAGTTAATTTCAAGATATTTCATTGTATCACACTTTGATTGAAAAAGCCATATTTGCTTTCTAAAAGGCTTTTCCTTGCTTGGGGGTATAATTCCATTGCCCAGTGCCTTGAAGCTTCACCCAGGGCAAGCAGGAAGGGCAGGACAGGCAAGCAAAGCACCCTGTATTATACAAGGTGCTTTTCCTGCTCATGGTTTATTTGGTTGTCCAGTCAAACATGGTGTTGATGAAATTCAACATTTCAAGCCTGGTCACTTCACCATCAGGGTTGAATTGGTCATTGTATTCAAACCACCGATAAGAAATAGCAGTGTTCAGTGCATCCTTTGCCCAATGCCTGGTGATTATCTTCCATTCATGATTGGGTTCAGCAAACTTTGCAAAGATGGTCACCATTTCTGCCCAGGTAACATTCTTGTCGGGGTTGAACATTCCACCTGTACCACCTGCAATCAGTCCTGCATTTGCCAAGCTGCTGACCGCTTCATTGTACCAGGCACTGGATGCAACATCCTTGAAGCTGTTCTTTTCGGAATAAACAGCAGCCTTACTGTCAGGGGTCAGAAGCCTGTACACTATTTGAACAAGCTGTGCCTTTGTAACAGTGTCCTTATTGCCCATCAGACCATCAGTGTAACCAAGCAGGTATTCTGTCTTTGTGGTATCCAAAACAGCTTTCCCATTGGTCAAAACAACTGCTTTTGGTACAGTCACAACAGGACTGCTTGAATGGCTGCTGCCTGAACTGTGACTTGGTGAAGGTGTTGGTGTCGGTGTTTCTGTTGGTTCAGGGTCAGGTGTAGGACTTGGGTCAGGTGTTGGGTCAGGTGTTGGTGTAGGGTCAGGTTCAGGTGTTGGGGGTGTGTATTCTTCCACCAGGTATGTTTCACCATTGGTCAGACCAACAATTTCTGTTCCTGTCAGTGCTTCTGCTTCCGCTGCATCTGTGGTCAATGTTCCATCTGCTTTGGTGTAGTTAATTGCTGCATCCGCAGAAACCTTATATATTTTACCTGCTGAAAGACCAGTAATTTTTTCATTGTCTGCTGTTCCTAATGATGTTGAATCAAGCAGCACTGTTGTTGGTGCAGGGGTGAATTCCTCAACCAAATATGTTTCACCATTAGTCAAACCAGTGATTTCAGTTCCAACAAGTGGGGAAGCTTCTGATTCAATTGCAGTCAGTGTTCCATCTGCTTTTGAATAGCTGACCACTTCACCTGCTGTGACCTTGTAATACTTCCCTGATTCAAGACCTGTGACCTTTCCATCATCTGCTGTTCCAAGGGAAGCTGCATCAAGAACCACTGCTGTTGGGGGTATGATGTAATTAAGCTTTTTCAGGGTACTTGGTAACAAGGGGTCACGACCACCAGGGATTTCAACCGCCAATTCGGTGTTATAATCATTCACCCATTCAATGGGTAACATACCATCAGCAGCAAACAGGTCAACGAGGCTTTCAATTGAATCAATTATGGATGAAGAACTTGATAATTGGGCAAGGTCAGCACCACCGCCTGATGCAGTGTTGTCCAATAAGTTCAAAGTGTTCATTTTGCTTGCTTTTCCAGTGTTTCTGTTACTAACCAGTTACTATTCGTCATCTTCATCACCCAAATCATCCATGATGACCACTGGAATTGCACCTTCAATTCTAAACTTGTCAGTTGCCTTGAATCCTGCCCTGTCAAGAATGTCTTTTGCTGCCATATACTTAACCATGTCACTTTTTGAATTAAGCAATTTCATTTGGGTGTGAAATGCCTTTGCAGCCAATGACTGGATGCTTATTCTCACAAGCATGTTCAGTTCAGAAGTGAATTCAACATCCTTTTTCCATCTTGAAATGGTTTCTTCCGCAACATCAATCTGCTTTGCAATATCTCTTTGTGATAAATCACTTACTGCCATTAGTTCAAGGCACTTTTTTTGCTTTTTACTCAACATACCGCCACCCCCCTTTCTTTGACCATTTTTGATATTATCGCAATGCCTTGATGATAGGCTTCAATTCGTCATCTTCCATCAGAAATTTGAAGAATTCATCCGTCAGGCAAATTTTCAGTATCAAATACGCTGCTTTTTTTCTTGCCTTTTCATAATCACCAATGAGAACTGCCAATGCTTCAATAATCAAATCTTTGTCATTTATCTTAAAAGCCTTTTCCATACAAACACTTCCTTTCGTAAGTTCTTCATCCTTTCCTTGTCTGCCCCCTGGTCACACTCTTATGCAACCAGGGAACAGAAAGGCTTCAAGAAAGGATAGGAAAAACATGAAAACTAACCACAGTTTAATTATAAACCCGAAACACAAGATATGTGCATTCTTGACAAAGATGCACACTATATCTTGTGTTTTATTCATTTTTGCTTAATTTTTTTCAATCATTCTTTATCATTCTTCTGACTTGTCCAACAGACAGTTCCAAGTATTGTGCTATTTCAGGAATGGTCAATGCACCGCTTTTGTGTGCGTTCCGTGCAAATATTTCCTTTGATTCCTGGTCAGGAAATTCAATTGCCTTCGGTTTCTTGTTGAAATAGCAGTTTCTACCTGCAAAATTGTCAAGCAGCTTTTCAACAGCATCTTCCCCAATACAATCTGTCAGTTCATCTATTGAAACCCTGCTTGCCATCATATCACCACCTTCATTTCAGATTCATCAATCTGAATAGGTGACTGTTCAATGTTAAGCTTGTTCCTGCCCTTACAGGTGCTGTATATGATGTCTTTCTTTCGCCTTACTTCCAGTATGGGATATTTATGTATCCTTTGGCAGAAGCGGCAGACAATCCACAGATACATCCAGTTCCAAGCAATTGGTTTCACCTTCGGCATCTGACCTGTCATTGTAGGTTCAGTTCTTTCATCAATGTAAAAGCTTTGTTTACCTCTTTTCAGAACCTTGATTTCTGCTACTAAATATTTAGGATTTTCTTTCATCATCTGCGATATGTTCATTTCAATCATCCTTTCACTTTTTGATTTGTTGTACACGGTTGTACACGCTTTAGGGGGGTAATCTATACTCTATATATTTTTACTTATGTTTTTCATTTAGTAAGTACATGTATCTATATAAAGAGTTTGACTATACCGTGTACAACCGTGTAAGCCTTGACAGTGCTGTGTTTTTTACCGTGTACATAACCGTGTGTAACCGTGTACAGTACCGTGTACATTATTCTTTTTTCCTGAAAACCCTTATTGATTTTCTGTTTGTGTCCTTTGCAAAGCCAATTTCAAAGGACAGCACCCTGTTGATTTCCTTTGAAAAGGTCTGTTTTGACATAACACCCTTGAAGCCATTGTCAGCACAAAACACTGTGTATCTCAAATAGACTTCGTTTGTCGGTTCATTCTCTATTGCATCAGAACCAACATCTTCAATGAATGACAGAACAGGATTGTTTTCCTTTTCGTAGTCATCCAATTCCTTTTGAACCTTTTCTGATTCGCTGAACTTCTTATTTGCAAGCACCCTTTTCAGACCACTTAACCCAATTTGAATCAGGTATTCCATGCTTTCCTGTGTCCGCAGCTTAACCTTGATGTTAGGGTCATAACCTTCAATATCAGAAGTGAACTTTCCGTTGAACGGTATGATGACCAACCTTCGCATGATTGAATAGCTTTCTTTTGCACCACCCAAGCGGGGGATATTGTTTGCAGAAAACATCATCTTTGCATAGTTGTTGAATTCAAAGGGGTCTTGACCTTTCTTCTGAACCTGAATCCTTTCACCAGTGACCAGTTTTCGGAATACCGCAACATTCGGGATATACTCTGAATCAATATCATCACCTATATTTGCAAGCTTCCCAAACAGTTCAGCGTTCTGAAACTTTTCAGACAGTTCCTTCAAGTCAAGGGAAGAATAATTATCTTCGCCAAGCATTGCTTTGAGCATGTCCAGGAATGTTGATTTACCGTTTGCACCAATGCCAGTAAGGATGAAAGCCTTACCACCTGCAAGGGTGTTTGAACGGTATATACATGAACCAGTGGTTTCTTCAAGCAATGCCCTGATTCTTTCATCACCACAGGAAACATTGTTCAGTATGGTGTCAACCAGGTCTGATTTTGCAGCAGGGTTATAGTCATGCGGTATCTTGTTTGTGATAATAATTTCAGGGTTGAACGGTATGAAGGAATCGTCATCTATGTTGTAGATACCATTCCTGAATGCTACAAGGTTGCTTCTGTCAATCTGCTTGTTTTCACATATCAAGTGCAGGTATGACATGACCTCTGTTCTTTTTGCCCTGTTCAGGCTGCTGATGTGTTTCAGCATAGCAGCTTCAATCTTGTTGTAGTCACTGCAATAAACACCATCCTGGTATATGTGCAGCCTTCCATTAAGCTTGATGATGTGTGAATCACGCTTTAAGAATTCTGAAAACTTGTCAAACAGGAATGTTGTTCCCTTATAGAATGACTGCTTCTTGAAAGCATCATCACGCAAGATGACTTCCAGTTCCTTTTCCGAAAGGGGTTCTTTCAGAATATAGGTATTGATTATCTTGATGCATTCCCTGATTTCATCAACTGTGAATCCTGCTGATTGCAGGGTCAGTATGTAGTTGAACAACGACTGATTCCTTCCGTCACCGTCACCCAGGTTCACAAAATCAATGTTGCATCCTTTAAGTGGGGTAAAGTACCTTGGTAAGTCTTGGTATGGTTGTTCATTGTAAATTGAATACCGTTCAACCCCTTTGAACTTTAGCGAATCATATCCATTTCTACTTCCTGTCTTAATATCCACCACTACACCGCAAGCCAACATCACCTTGGTATGGTTCTGTGTGACCTTTCCAGTGGTGTTTTGGAACAGGGCATGTAAACCCCTTCCACCTTCCCTTTGGGTAACCAAGCAGGACAGGGTTTCCCCCTGGATGATGGAAAGCAGGTTGTCTGAATGAATCTGTTCATCAGCATCAAGCATGACTGCATCAGGTGATAACAGACCTATGAAACCATCATATGGGATGCACTTTTCCAAAGACCATTGATTTTCTTCCTTGGTGTATGCCAGTAATGGTTCTTTTGTGCCATCTTTAGCAGGTGTGAATGCTTTGAATAAACCGCATTTTTCCCAGTCAGCCATTGATTATCACCACCTTTGTTTGTAAGATAAGATTTTTCATGCGTTCACACACCTGCATTCTTTCTTGATTATCTGAACCGCTTCATGAACATAGGCTTCCAGGTAACCAACCTTTGCAGCAATCAGGTTCTTCTTGTGCTTGGTTGAAAGCCTTCCCAGGACAATGAAATACACTTCATCAGGGGTCAACCCATCAGGCAGTTCCAGTGAATCCATAATTCTTTGTATTCTCAATTCGTTCATGCAGCTTTCGACCAGGAAACTATACTGACCAACAGAAGCAAATGAAACATCCCTTCCCAGGTTCAGTGACCGCAAGAATTCATTGCAGCGGTGAATCTGAAATGAAGTCATCAGAGGGAACAGAAAAGCTTGTCCATCATCCATGGTCACCACCACACCAGGCTTTTGAAGTTCCATGTTCTGAATCCTTGAAACAGTGATTTTGCTGACATCTGTTGATGTCTTGATTGTTGTTAATTTTTTCATGCCATTATCCATCCTTTCAAAGTTAGATTGATTGCTCTGAATCCCGATTTGTTTTAGGTGTTGCAGCACCTTTTTCATCCGAAAATAGATTCTGAATGCTGTTTTCTTCAAAAAATAATTCTTGAACATCACATTCTAAAGCATCCGAAAGACTTTTCATCACTTTAATACTCGGATTTTTTGCTTTTCCATTTTCCAAATTCATGAGATATTGTGGGGTGATGCCCACCTGTTGTGCAAGGGCTTTCTGTTTGATACCCCTTGCAATCCTCACCAACTTAAGATTTGAAACCATATTGTCACCACCTTTCATAATATACAACCGTTTCGGTTGTTTTAATATTATCATTGAACAACCAAATTGTCAATAAGTTTTATAAAAACAATTGACAGTTCGGTTGTATGGTGCTATTATAAATATGCAGGTTAAGGAAACTTAACTATTTATAAAAGAAACTGAAAGAAGGTGAACCATTGTTATCAAACTTGGGAAATCGTATTAAAGAAGAACGCATCAAAATGGGGTGGTCACAAAGCGAACTTGGAAAAAGAGTTGGATGTTCAGGTGTAGCCATTATGCGTTATGAAAAGGATAGTTCTGATGAATCGCATAGAGAACCGTCTCTTGAAAGGATTGAAGCCATAGCAAAAGCTTTTGGAATAACACCTTTTCAACTTATGGGGTCTGATTACTTTGATAAGAAAAACCCTGATGTTAGCATGATGGTTAAAGAATACGAAAGCTTTGTTGATTATCTAAAGTCACTTGGATATGCAGTTAAGGAAATATCCGAAGAATCCATTATTCCAATTCAGGAAGCACCCGAAGAATTAAGAAATGAGTACAGCGGTGATGGTTATTTAGAAGCTGAAAGTTACTCTGTAAATGTTTCCAAAGGTAAAGGTGTTAATTTGACTTTGTCTGAATGTGAGTTTGAGGACTTCCGCACTGAAATTATGAAAGCTGTTGAATTCGCTATTTACCAAAGGATGAAAAAATAACCGCCCACTGCCGAAACAGTGAACGGTTATAAGCACAATAAGTTGAATCCCCAGGCTGCAACCCAGGGATTCAGAGCAACCAATCCAAGAAACCCCAAAAGAATCATGAATGGTCAACCTATATTGTATCATTTCATGGTTCAAAAATCAATCGTGAAAGGAATGATACAATGAAAAACCCAAATGGATATGGAACAGTTGCAAGACTGTCAGGAAATAGAAGGAAACCCTTTGTGGTAAGGAAAACAACTGGATGGAATGATAAGGGTCACCCCATATATGATGTCATTGGTTACTATGAAACCAGGGAAGATGGGATGCTTGCCCTTGCTGATTACAACAGAAACCCTTATGACATAGATGCAGCCAAGATTACCCTGAAAGAACTGTTTGAGAAGTTCAAGGACAAGAAGCTTCCCAAGATGTCAAAGTCATCCCAAGGGTCATTGAAATCTGCTTATAACCACTGCATGAAGATTGAAGGGATGCACTACAAGGAAATCAAGTCCTTCCATATGCAAGATTGCATTGACAATTGCGGTAAAGGGTACAGCACCCAGGGTGCAATCAAGAATCTGTTCGGGCAGCTTGATAAATTCGCACTGGAACTGGACATCATCACAAGAACCTATTCCACACTGATTACATCAGAACCGATTCCCGAAACAAGCAAGAAACCGTTCACTGATGAAGAAGTGGAAATCCTTTGGAAGATTAAAGACAAGGAATGGGTTGATTCAGTCCTGGTGTTCCTGTACACAGGGTTCAGAATCAGTGAACTGTTGGGGGTCAAGACCAAAGATGTTGACCTGGATGCAAAGACCATCACAGGGGGTGTGAAAACAAAGAACGGTAAGAACCGAATCATCCCCATCCATTCAAAGATTGTCAGCATCATTGAAAGCAAGGTTGCAGAAGGCAATGAATACCTGTTCAGCTACAATGGAAAGCAGGTCAGCAGCACCCAGTATTACACCTTTTGGAATGAAGTCATGCAGTACCTTGGAACGGAACACACACCGCACGAATGCAGACATACCTTCCGCAGCAGATTGGATTCAGCAGGGGCAAACAAGAAGTGCATTGACCTGATGATGGGGCATAAGTCCAAGGATGTTGGTGAAAGGGTCTACACCCACAAGACACTGGATGAACTCAAAGAAGCAATTGAACTGATTACAAATTGAAAAAAGGAAGGTGCTTCACCAAATAGGTGTTGACACCTTCCTTTTCGTTCATCAGAATTGAACTAATAACAGGTTAGTAACAAGACATTGAAAAAAGCTTGATTTACAAGGGGTTACAGAATTTTTGAAGATATTGTACCATAAAATGGTTCAATAAATCAAGATAATGGTCTGTTTTTACAGACTTAATTCTAAAATTTAACAGTATTTCTTGACCCTACAACTTTTTTGTGTTATAATAATCAAAAATTTTTAGGAGGATTCGCGGCAATGACACAGTACTTATCACCATGCAATGCAAATGCTGTTATGATGCGTGTCCCGGCCATGTTTTGGTATCGTGACGGGCTTACATTGTCGTACCCTTATCAGAAACAGTAGCGCTTTTGATAAGAAATACGCGGTGCAAGCTGACTGAAAAGGCTTGCACCGCTTTTTGTATTTAATGATGGAAATGAGGATTGATCATAATGGATATAGTAATTGATATTTCAGGAATAAGATTTGAAACAGACCGGCTTATCCTGCGCCCTTGGAATGAGAACGACCTTGAGGATTTTTTTGAATATGCATCTGTCGGTGGTGTTGGTGAAATGGCAGGCTGGAAGCATCATGAATCTATTGATGTTTCAAAGAAAATCCTTGATTCCTTTATCGCCGAGAAAAATGTATTTGCTGTTGCCTTAAAGGAAAGTGGTAAAGTAATCGGCTCACTCGGGCTCCATCCCTCTTGGGCTAACGATGCCCCGGAGTATAAAGACTTGAAGGTTAAGGAAATCGGCTATGTCCTTTCAAAAGATTATTGGGGAAAAGGATTTATGCCGGAAGCGGTAAGAGAAGTTATCCGCTTTTGTTTTGAGACGATTGGACTTGACGCACTGACTATCGGACATTTTAATAAGAACAATCAATCCCGGCGTGTCATTGAAAAATGCGGATTCCGATTTGTGAAGAACGGGGAATATTATGCAAAACAGCTGCAAAAGAGCTTTGATGAGATGAAATACATCCGGTTTAATCCGCAGAAGACCTATTCAATGCATGTTCCAAACAGTTTCCGGTAAAATCATAATATAAATAAAGGCATTGACGAGAAAGAGTAAGCAACCGTAGCTTTTACAGAGAATCCCATCATAATGTGCTGAGAATGGGTAAAGCGGAATTTGCTGAACATGGTCTCCGAGCCGCGCACCGAACCATGCAGCAAAGCAGCTGCGGTTAGGCTGCGACGGGATCGCCCGTAACAGCGATAGGGTTTCGATCCGTCATTTCTTATCCGAACCCGATAAGGCTTGTTCCGTGAGAAACAGGCGAATTGGGGTGGTAACACGTGAGCGGTGCTCTCGTCCCTTGGTAAATCATTACTTGGGGGTGAGCGCGCTTTTTATTTGCCTTGAACCAGAGACAAAAGAGTGACCGACTAATTTATGAAATGAGGTATTTACAATGAAAAATATTCTGATCGGCGGAGCTTGGCCGTATGCGAACGGCTCGCTCCATATCGGACATATCGCCGCACTGCTTCCGGGCGATATTCTCGCACGCTATTATCGAGCAAAAGGGGACCGGGTATTTTATGTTTCCGGCAGTGATTGTTACGGAACCCCGATTACGATCCGTGCGAAACAGGAAGGCAGAAGTCCGCAGGAAATCAGTGAATGTTATCATCAGGAGTTCTGTGACGTGTTCAACAGACTCGGATTTTCCTATGATCTATATACGGAAACATCCGATCAACATCATATAGAATTTGTTCAGAACTTTCACCGCAAACTATATCAAAGTTTATATATCGAAGAAAAAACTGTAAAGCAGGCGTATTGTCCGGTCTGTCAGAAGGTATTGACGGACCGGCTGATAATCGGAAAATGCCCATTCTGCGGAGCGCCGACACGCGGCGATCAATGCGATGCCTGCGGTACAGTCCTTGATGCAACACGATTGAGGATGCAAAATGCGCCGAATGCGGAAGCGCGCTCACCTTCGGAGAAACAACGCAGCTGTTTCTCCTGATTTCAAAATTGGAACCGGAGCTTCAAAGTTTGCTTAACAATCATCCGAATTGGCGCAAAAATGCAATTGCTTTTACAAAGCGGTATATTGATGAAGGATTGCGCGACCGTGCCATCACCCGTGATCTTGACTGGGGAGTCAGCGTGCCGAAAGCCGGATATGAAGACAAAAAAATTTATATCTGGGCAGAAAACGTACTTGGTTATCTGTCTGCAAGTGCCGCATTGTGCGAAGAACGCGGCATACCGTTCGAAGAACTGTTCGGCGAAAACGCGCGGCACTATTATGTGCACGGGAAAGATAACATCCCGTTTCATACCATCATTCTGCCGTCATTATTGCTTGGGCACGGAGAGAATCTGCGACTGCCAGACGACATTATTTCAAGTGAATATGTAACGCTTGAAGGGCGTAAAATTTCTACCAGTCAGGGCTGGGCAGTATGGGCGAAAGACCTTGTTGCTAAGTACAATCCTGACACAATCCGATATTTCTTCATAGCGAACGGGCCGGAAAAGCGGGATACCGATTTTTCATGGCGTGAATTTTCGGAACGCAACAATTCCGAACTTGTCGGTGCCTGGGGAAATTTTGTGAATCGTACACTCGCATTTATTACAAAGTATCTGGATAGTGCCGTCCCGTCAGGAACACTCGACAATGAAATTCAAACAAAGATTGAACGTGCGTTCCAAACGGTCGGCTCAAAAATTGAAGCAGGGCAGTTCAAGGATGCGCTTGATGATCTTTTTGAGCTGGTGCGCTTTGGCAACAGGTATTTTGACGCAACCGAACCATGGAAAACGAGAAAAACGAATCCGGAAGTCTGTGCGGATACGTTATGGAACTGCGTACAGCTGATTGCCAATTTATCCGTTTTGCTTGCACCGTTTCTGCCGTTTTCGTCTGAAAAAATTCACGCCTGGCTGCATATTTCAAACGGATGGCAGCCGGTGCTGACCGATCCGGGCAATCGGTTAAATGACATTTCTATTCTTTATGATAGGCTTGATATTCCCGCCATATCCGCCGAAAAAGATCGGTCGAAATGATGGACAGTCATCCTGCTTTGAACGTAAACGGGGGCGGCGTTGAATTCACTCCTTGCGCTGGGCTCACTTAGCGGTATTCAAGTGGTGTGAAGCGACCGCTATTGAATTAAATGTATTTTTTAATGCTTTCTGGAAAATTTCAGTTTTGTTCAGGCATGGCATTGATTTTTATGTCATCCTGTAATAAGATAAAAAGCAGTAAGCGGTCGATGAAGGAGACAACGACATGATTGATGAAAAAGCAAAGTGGATTGCCGCAGAAAACAAAAAGCTGGAGGCGCCTTTATTTCGAAAGCTCTTTTTTCTGCCGGGCGAGCCGGAGCATGCGGAATTATCGGTGTGTGGGCTGGGGTATGGCGTGGTGACGCTGAACGGCAGGCCGGTCACGCAGGATGTGCTGACGACGCCTTTTACCAAATTTGACGCAACTGTCCTGTTTTGTACCTATGATGTTACCGCGCTGCTGCGTAAAGGTGAAAACGCAGCCGGGGTCATGCTTGGAAACGGCTGGTATCACGATATCGCCAAGACTTGGGATTTGGATACGGCCTCTTGGCGGCACCATGTTAAATTTATTTTTTCCTTATCGATTACCATGAAAACAGGTGAAACTCTTCAAATTCTTTCAGACTCCACTTGGAAAAGTCATGCGGGCCCCATTGTTTTTAACCATATCCGTTGCGGAGAACGATATGATGCAAGGCTGCATGAAAACGGATTTGATACACCGGGTTATGACGAGAGGGACTGGCAAAAAACCTTTGTGTGCCGGGGGCCGGGCGGGGTGCTGAAGCAGGCGGAGCTGCCGCCGATCCGCGTTGTTAAAACGCTGGAGATGGACCGGATCTTCCCCCGGGTGTTCGATGCGCATCAGAACCTGAGCGGATGGGTCAGAATCCGGGTAAAGGCAAAAAGAGGGCAGAAAATTACGATAAAATACGCCGAGCGCATTTCATCCCACGGGCAGCTTGAAACGGATGACATGAATCAGTACAACTTTTCCGAGATGAAGCACTGCGATGCGTATATCTGCGCGGGAACCGGTGGTTGGGAAACCTGGGAGCCCCATTTCTGCTATCATGGTTTCCGCTATGTGGAGGTAAGCGGAGAACCGGAGGATTTTGCCATTGCCGCCTGTGTGGTGCACACGGATCTTGCTTCTGTTGGCCGTTTTGAATGCGGCGACGAGATGCTGAACCGGATTCACAGGGCTGTGAGGTGGTCGACGCTTTGCAATTACCATGGGATGCCAACCGACTGCCCGCACCGGGAACAAAACGGTTGGACGGGCGATGCGCTGCTATCCAGCGAGCAGACATTAATGAATTTTGAAATGACAGCCGCATACCATAAATGGCTTGCCGATTTTCGCGATGCGCAGCGCCCCAACGGACAAATTCCCGGCATCATTCCGACAGGGGGCTGGGGATATAACTGGGGAAGCGGCCCCGCCTGGGACAGCGCGCTGATTTTAATTCCGCTTTATCTGTGGCGCTATACCAAAGACCGGCAGATCCTTGCGGAAATGTGGGATTGTATGGAGCGCTATCTGGATTTTCTTGCGACTATGGAAGAGGGCGGCATGGTTGATTTTGGGCTGGGCGATTGGTGCCCGCCGAATCAGGCGGCCGTGTGCCCCACCGCTCTGACGGATACGGCATATTATTATGCGGATGCTCTGGCAATGATGGAAATGGCACAGGCCTTGAAAAAAGATTCTTTAAAATATCAGACGCTTGCGCGCCAAATCCGGAAGGCTTTCAGAAAAAAATTCATCAAGAATGGGCTGCCTGTTGTGGAGGGGCAAACCGCGTTGGCTTGTGTTCTTTATCAGGGGCTTCTGGAACCAGAGGAAAGGGAATTGGCCGCAAAACGGCTGGCGGCATTGGTCGCACAAAACGGATTTCATATTGACTGCGGAATTTTGGGAACAAAATATATTTTTCGGGCATTATCGGATTATGGGTACGATGAGGTGCTGTATCGGATGGTCACGAACCCTACCGCGCCCAGCTATGCTTTTTGGATCCATTGTGGGATGACGACACTATGCGAAAATTGGGATATGAAAAATTCCTTAAATCATCATATGTTTAGCGAAGTGGATCTTTGGTTTTATCGGTCACTGGCGGGGATCCGCCGGGATGAGAAACGCTTGATCATCGCCCCTTCTTTCTTAAAGGAAGTGGATTGGGTGCGTGCCGTGTACAGGGAGATTTCTGTTTATTGGGATCAGGAAAAAATAACGGTGTGCGTGCCGGAACCGGCAACCTTGCAAATGGGACAAAAGAACATCCCTCTCAGCCCAGGAAAAACCACTATCTTGAGATAGCTTCTTGATCCGCAACGATTTAAAACGGCGCCTGTATCTCCGACTGACCGCAGCAGAACCTCGCGCGGATATTTCCCCCTGCGGCTGCATAGATATTAGGGGGTGAATACATGAATCATACGAAATTTTTCAAGAATGCCGCTCTGCTGACCGGAACCGGCCTGCTGCTCCGGGCAGCGGGGCTTTTATTACGGGTGCTGCTCGCCAATGTGCTGGGAGAAGAAGGGATGGGAATCTATTCCCTGACCTTTACGGTCTATATGCTTTTTGTGACGCTGGCGCAGTCCGGTATCGCTGCCGCCGTTACAAGACTGGTGGCGGAATATCTGGCTTTGGGGCAGCCCGGGCGCGCCAAAGGCGCTTTACAGGCCTGCCTGCGCTGGGCAATGGCATTGGGGCTGTTGTTTTGTGCGGTTTTGCTTTTCAGCAGTGATTTTTTGGCGGCACGCTGGATCGGCAATGCCTCCTGCGCTTTTGCGCTGAAAATGCTGGCTTTATCGCTGCCGTTTATGTCGGTATCCTCGTGCTATGCGGGCTATTTTGTCAGCCGACGGGAGGTGCAGGCCACCTGTCTTTCCCAGACGGCCGAGCAGGCGGTGCGGTTGGGGCTGGTCGCGCTGGTGGTCGTTTTGTTCCGGCACGCAGGCCTTTCCGTTTTGCTGGGGATGGTGGTGCTTTGCAACACCATTTCAGAAGGGGTGTCCTGCGTGTTTCTGGTGTTGGCCAGCCGTCATCGGCCGCTTCCGGTCAAAAGAGAGGCGCCCTCCAGGGGAAGTATTCGAAAAATCGCGTTGCCGGTGGCGGCGTCCCGCTATCTGTCCACCGCATTGCATACAACGGAAAATATGCTGATTCCCACTGCCATTGCAAGCTATACGGGGGACTATTCTTTGGGGCTTGCGCAGTTCGGCGCCCTCAAAGGCATGGCGATCCCGCTGCTTTTCTTTCCGGCTTCGTTTCTGACGGCGCTCTCTTCTTTGCTGGTTCCGGAGGTGACCGACACCTCCGCCCGCTCCGACTGGCGTTCCACCCGCTCGATTGTGGCGCGCGCACTGGGGGTGACCATCACCCTGTCTGTTATGATCTCCGGCGTCTTCTTTCTTTACGGAGATTTTCTGGGGGAAACGCTTTTCCACAGCAAAACGGTCAGCATGATGCTGAAGGTGTTGGCGCCGATCACGCCCTTTATGTATATGGATACCATCGCGGACGGTCTTCTGAAAGGGCTTGATCAGCAGGGAAAGGCCTTGCGGAACAATACGGTCGATTCCATGCTGCGCATCATCCTGATTGTATTTGCGGTGCCCACCTTTGGGATCTACGGTTTTTTGGGTGTGATGGTCTTCAGTAATATCCTGGTTTCCACTTTAAATATGGGGACCCTGCTGCGGGCATGCAAACTGGGCTTTCTTTGGAAAGAGTGGCTGCTCAAGCCGCTGGCGGCATTGGGGCTGGCCACGGCCTTTTGGGCGATATTCCCCTTGCGGCAGGGGCTGTTTCGGGTCTTACTTGGCATTGCGCTTTGGTGCGGTATTTATCTTTTATTCTATTGGTTGACACTTCCGCAAAAAGAATCTATAATGAAAAGCAGAAAAGGAACGGAAAGGAAACGGAGCTGTGAAAGAAAAACTGCTGGAATGTTTTGCCGAAGTGCCGATTGTGGCGGCTGCGAAAAGTGAAGAAGAGCTGGACGGCTGTATTCAGAGCAAAAGCAAGGTCATTTTTTTATTGTTCGGCGATATTTGCACCATTGCGCGTCTGGTGGATCGGGTGAAGCATGCCGGAAAGGTGGCGATTGTTCATCTGGATTTAATTGATGGGCTGGCGCCAAAAGATGTCAGCGTGGAATTTATTGCCCGGCAAACGCAGGCAGACGGGATCATTTCAACCAAAAACAGTCTGATCCGTCATGCCAACCAGCTGGGACTTCTGACCATTCAACGCTATTTTCTTTTGGATTCCAGAGTGCTGGAGAATATTGCGAAAAACACTTCCCCTGCAGACTTTTTAGAAGTTTTGCCCGGGGTGATGCCCAAGATCATCTGCCTGCTGGCACAGACGACAGGGAAGCCGATTATTGCGGGTGGAATGATCCGTGACAAAGAAGATGTGGTAGCGGCTATTTCCGCCGGCGCAGTTGCGATTTCTTCTACAAACAGCCATGTCTGGTTTATGGAATAAAGAAAGAAGGATGTTATGAAAATTACATTTTTAGGTGCGGCCCATGAAGTGACCGGCTCCTGCACGCTTTTAGAGGTGGCCGGAAAACGGATTTTAGTGGACTGCGGGATGGAGCAGGGAGTTGATGTGTATAAAAATCAGGAGCTTCCCCTATCACCGGCCGCATTGGACTTTGTACTTTTGACCCATGCGCATATTGATCATTCCGGCAAATTGCCGTTATTGGAAGCGGGGGGGTTTCGGGGGCCGATCTATGCCACGGGAGCAACTGTGCAGCTTTGCGGCATCATGCTGCAGGACAGCGCGCATATTCAGGAACAGGAGGCGATCTGGCACAACCGCAAAGCGCAGCGGGCCGGGGTCGCGCCCTATGCGCCGCCCTATACGGTGGAAGATGCGATCCGCACCATGCAGCTATTTGTTCCCTGCCATTATCATGAGCGGTATTCACTTGCGCCGGGGGTGGAAATCCGTTTTCTGGATGCAGGTCATCTGCTGGGCTCTGCCAGTATCGAAGTGACGGTGACCGAGGGAGAGGACAAGCAGGTGCTGCTGTTTTCCGGAGATGTGGGGAATGTGGACCGTCCGCTGATCCGGAATCCGGAATTTCCGCAGCGGGCGGATGTTGTGGTGATCGAATCCACCTATGGGGATCGTTTGCATGGTCCGCGCAAAGATTATATCGGGCAGCTGACCCGAGTTTTGCAGGAGACCTTTGACCGGGGCGGAAATGTGGTGATTCCGGCTTTTGCCGTTGGCAGAACGCAGGAATTTCTTTATTTGCTGCGGGAAATCAAGGAACGCGGATTGGTGCACGGACACGATGACTTTCCGGTTTTTGTGGACAGTCCGCTGGCGGCAGAAGCAACCAAAATTTATTTTGGAGATCTGGAAGAATATTATGACCAGGACATGCTGGATCTGATTCATCGGGGAATTAATGTGTTGGAATTTCCGGGGCTGGAAATTGCGGTGACCAGTGAGGAATCCATGGCTATTAATCAGGATAGGCGCCCGAAAGTCATTCTTTCCGCCAGCGGTATGTGCGACGCAGGGCGGATACGGCATCATCTGAAGCACAACCTGTGGCGCCCGGAATGTACGGTTTTGTTTGTGGGCTATCAGGCGCAAGGCACCTTGGGCCGCCTGCTGGAGGACGGCGCGCAGGCCGTGAAGCTTTTTGGCGAAGCCATTCAGGTGAAGGCCCATATCGAGACCATGGAGGGGATCAGCGGCCACGCGGATCAGAAAATCCTGCTCTCCTGGCTTCGCAGCCTGCAAAATAAGCCCCACGCCGTTTATGTGAATCACGGAGAGGATCAGGTGTGTGAATTTTTTGCCGGGATGATCCGGGATCAGCTGGGATTTCCAGCGCTGGCGCCCTATAACGGCGCCTGTTACGATCTGCAAACCGACGCCTGCCTTGCAGAAGGAAACAAAATACGACTGCAAAGCAAGGATCAGCAGAAGGCTGCGCGGAACAATACCGTGTTTGACCGCCTGGTTCTGGTCGGTAAGCGGCTGACCGCGGTCATCGAAAAGTGCCGCGGAGGAAGCAACAAGGATCTGGCAAAGTTTACGGATCAGATCAGCCAGTTATGCGATCGCTGGGATGAACATTGATTGGTTTTTCCGTTTATTTTTCCCGTGCTGTATAGTATACAGCGCGGGAATTTGTTTTTTGATCAAAATGGATCCACCTGCGCATAGAATAATGAGAGAAGGGAGATGAAAATACCATGCCTGAAGTTTATCTGTCTCCGTCTGTGCGGCATTTCAACCGGGGATTTGGCGTTTACGGAACGGAAGAGGAACGCATGAATCTGCTGGCAGATGTGGTGGAACTGGAATTGGTGCGCAACGGGTTGACGACTGCCCGCAATAATCCGGCTTATGATCTGGTAGCCACGGTGGCCGATGCCAACGCGCAGAATGCGGATGTATATGTGGCGCTGCGTTCGGCGGGCGACACCCCCGATCGAAGAGGCGCAACGGTTTATTATTATCAGCCGAACACCAGCGGATACCGGCTGGCAGAAAACGTGTATAAAGAACTGTCGGCTGTGACGCCGACAGAGGATCATGGCCTTCGGGAAGGCGCGGGTGCTTATGGCGGGCTGGGTTATTATGAGCTGCGACACACCCGGCCGCCTGCAATCATTGCGGAGGTGGGGTATCACAGCAACCCGCAGGATGCCGGATTTATTGTTAAAAGCATTTATGAGCTGGGTGTGGCAATTGCCAAAGGGATTCTGAACTACTTCGGCTTGCCCTATACCCCGCCATCGCCGGAGGAAGAGCAGCATTTAAAAAATGAATATAATAATGTATTTTTTTAAATAATATTCATAAAATACAGACTTTTTATACTATGAAATAACTGAATACTAAAAATGCATATGCATTTTTGTACGGAAATAACATAAATAAAAGAAAAACAATGCTTCATTTCATGTATTAATCATTAAAGAATATCCTTGACAATTCGTATATTATACAATATAATACAAGCATAGTTTATTCAAACAAAAGAAAAGAGGGACGTTTTATGAAAATGTGGAAAAAAACCGTTTGTCTGACCATGGCATTGGGAATGATGCTGCTCAGCTTCACCGGCTGCGGCAAAAGCGAGAAGAACCTGGTCATGGCTACCAATGCAGCTTTCCCCCCTTATGAGTATAAGGAAGGGAATAACTTTGAAGGAATTGATGTGGAGATCGCCCAGAAAGTGGCGGAAAAGCTCGGAATGCAGCTGCAAATCGAGGACGTGGAGTTCGGGTCCATTATCGGCGGCGTGCAGTCCGGAAAATATGATATGGGCATGGCCGGCATGACCGTGACCGACGAAAGAAAGCAAAGCGTTAATTTTTCCGATACTTATGCGACCGGTGTGCAGGTGGTTATTGTGAAAGAGGGCTCCGCCATTACGACCGTTGATGATATTGCAACACAAGGCGTGAAGATCGGTGTGCAGCAGGATACTACCGGAGACATTTATGCTTCCGATACAACAGACAACGGCGGTTTCGGTGAGGAAAACGTGGAACGCTTTAAGACCGGCGCAGATGCGGTGCAGGCGCTTTTGACCGGAAAGGTCGGCTGCGTGATTATCGATAATGAACCTGCAAAAAGCTTTGTGAAAGCCAATGCTGGGCTTAAAATTCTTGATACCGAATATGTGAACGAGGATTATGCCATCTGCATTTCCAAAAGCAACGACGAATTACTGAATAAAATTAATACCGCTTTGGCGGAACTGAAGGCAGACGGAACGATTCAGGGTATTGTGGATAAATATATTCCCGCTGAATAAAAGATTTTTTTGCGGGGACGTCTTCTTAAGAAGACGTCCCCGTTCCCGCTCTTTTAAATAGCAGGAAAGGAACAAAAACGTGTTATTTTTGCAGGACTTTAAAAGTCAGTTTATTTTAAATTTTTTAGATGGCGCACGCTGGCGGTGGCTGCTGCATGGACTTTTTGCAACCTTGCGCATTACTTTGTTCGCAGTGCTGATCGGCATATTGATCGGCATTGTGGTGGCGTCCATTCGGTCGACTTATGATAAAAACGGCGAGGCCATGGCCAAACGCGGCGGCGTTGGTTATGGGGTCATGCGGTTGCTGAATTTCTTGTGCAACATTTACCTTACGGTGATCCGCGGAACTCCTGTGGTGGTGCAGCTGCTGATTGCTTATTTTATCATCTTTGCTTCTTCAACCAATGGGTTGATGGTGGCAACGATGGCCTTCGGCATCAACTCGGGCGCCTATGTGGCTGAAATTTTTCGCGGGGGCATTCTTTCGGTAGATAACGGACAGTTTGAGGCGGGGCGCTCCTTGGGCTTCAGCTATGTGCAGACGATGTATTATATCGTGTTGCCCCAAGCTTTTAAAAGCGTGCTGCCCACGCTTTGCAATGAGTTTATTGTGTTGCTGAAGGAAACCTCTGTGGCCGGTTATGTGGGGGTAACGGATCTGACCAAAGCGGGCGATCTGATTCGCGGACGCACTTTTTCAGCCTTTATGCCCCTGATTGCGGTGGCGTTGATTTATCTGGCTATAGTGATGGTTCTGACCGCGCTGGTCCGTAAACTGGAGAGGAGGCTGCGCAGAAGTGAGCGATAACGCTTTGATACAGGTCACAGGGTTGAAAAAGCATTATAATGATGGAAAAATCAAGGCCCTGGACGGAGTGGACATGCAGATTCATAAAGGCGAAGTGATTGTGGTGATCGGCCCCTCCGGCAGCGGAAAATCCACCTTTTTAAGAAGCCTGAATTTGTTGGAAACGCCGACAGAAGGCTCCGTCATTATGGATGGTGTGAATATCAACGGTCAGAAGGTCAACATTAATCTCCACCGCCAAAAAATGGGGATGGTTTTTCAGCATTTTAATCTGTTTCCCCATATGACCATTTTAGACAATATGACGCTGGCCCCCAAAAAGTTAAAAAAAATGCCGGCGGAACTGGCCGAACAGAAGGCCATGGACCTTTTAAAGCGGGTAGGGCTGGATTATCGTGCCGGATCTTATCCTGCTCAGCTTTCCGGCGGGCAGAAGCAGCGGGTTGCCATTGTGCGTGCGCTGTGCATGGATCCGGAAGTGATGCTGTTTGATGAACCGACTTCCGCACTGGACCCGGAAATGGTGGGGGAAGTGCTGGATGTGATGCGGGACTTGGCCAGAGGCGGAATGACCATGGTGGTGGTGACCCATGAGATGGGCTTTGCCCGGGAAGTTGGCACGCGGATCGTGTTTATGGACGAAGGTCGAATCCTGGAAGAAGGGGAGCCCGCAAATCTGTTGTCTCATCCGGAAAGTGAACGGCTGAAGGAGGTTTGGGGAAAAGTGCGGGCGTGATGTTAGAATACGGGGGTTGACAAGTCAAGCTCCGTAT
>CAYRYQ010000016.1:0-26140 GCA_964428505.1 uncultured Eubacteriales bacterium | reverse complement strand
GTTAAATCCGCGCAACCCCGGTTTTTTGAGCCGCTTCAATGACCGCGTCTGCCACTGTGCGGGCGACCCGCTTATCCAGCGCGGGCACAATAATGTAATCCTCCGAAAGTTCTTCATCCGACACCAGCGACGCGAGCGCATAGGAGGTCGCCACCTTCATTTCTTCGTTGATACAGGAGGCACGACAATCCAGAGCACCCCGAAAAATGCCGGGGAACGCCAGCACATTATTGATCTGGTTGGCAAAATCCGACCGGCCAGTTCCCACCACCCGGGCCCCGGCGGCCTTGGCGGCGTCTGGCATGATTTCCGGCGTAGGATTGGCCATGGGGAACATAATCGCGTCTGCGGCCATGGATTTAACCATTTTCTCATCCACAATATTCGGTGCTGAAACCCCGATAAAAACGTCCGCACCGCGCATGGCGTCGGCTAAGGTTCCAGTCTGGTGCGTAAGATTGGTGACCTCGGCAATTTCCTGATGCGCTGTGTTCAAATCCGGCATTCCCTTACAGATAATGCCAAACCGATCCACCATCGACAGGTGCTTGACGCCTAAATTCAACAGATGCTTCCCGATCGCAATTCCGGCGCTTCCAGCGCCATTGATGACCACTTCAACCTCTCCGATGCTCTTTTTGACCACCTTCAGCGCATTGATCAGTGCGGCTGCAACCACAATGGCGGTTCCATGCTGATCATCGTGGAAAACCGGAATGTCGCAGATTTCTTTCAGCTTCTGTTCCACCTCGAAGCAGCGGGGTGCACTGATATCCTCCAAATTAATTCCGCCGAAGCTGCCGGAGATCAGATAGATGGTGCGCACCAGTTCCTCTACATCCTTGCTCCGGATGCACAGAGGAAAGGCGTCTACATCGGCGAAAGCCTTAAAGAGAGCACACTTGCCCTCCATTACCGGCATGCCGGCTTCCGGGCCAATATCACCCAGACCCAGAATCGCCGTGCCGTCGGTGATCACCGCCACTAAATTGCTGCGGCGGGTCAGCTGATAGCTTTTATTATAGTCCTCATGAATCGCCATGCAGGGTTCCGCCACACCGGGGGTATAGGCCAAAGAAAGATCCTCCCGGGTATTAATGGGACAGCGGGTCACCACTTCAATCTTGCCGTTCCACTCATAGTGTTTTTTAAGAGATTCTTTTCTGATATCCATCTTGCTTAGTCCTCAAACGGGAAGTGATACTGGTTCAGGCCCAAATCATTCCGAATGGCAACCAGCTCTTTTTGCACCGCGGGATTAATGGGTACGCCGTCTTTCCGGGCCAAGCGCACCTCATACTCTTTTTCGCCAGCCGTGTAGATCCGCTCCTCTCCGGGTGCTTTCTGGGAAGCACGCAGCGCACGGCAGATATCCCCGGCCGTTTTCTTAAAGCTCTCCAGCCCCATGAAGGCTTCGGTGTCGATGGCAATGAAAAAATGCCCCAAATGGTATTTCTTTTTGCTGCCGTCTTCTTCGATTCCAGTCAGCATTTTCAGATAATTCCCCTGCTGCAGCGCGGCAGAGAGAATTTCCACTACAGTGGCATAGCCATAGCCCTTATAGCCGGCCAACTCTTCGCCAATTCCGCCCAAAGGCGCCAGCGCCGCCTGATCATGGTTCAGCTCGTCCAGAATCGCCACAGAATCGGTGTGCGCTTTCCCGTCGCGGCCCACCACCATCCCGGCAGGTGTGTCTTTGCCGATCCGGGCATAATATTCGATTTTTCCCCGCTGCGTAATGGACGTTGCGCAGTCCAGCACAAAATCAAAAGGCTCATCCGTCGGCATCCCGAAGGTCAGCGGGTTGGTGCCCAGCATATTCTCCACGCCGAACGTCGGCGCAATGGAGGGGCGGGCATTGGTGCCGGTGATGCCGATGCAGCCGGCTTTGGTCGCCATGGTGGCATAATAGCCGGCGATTCCGTAATGGCAGGAGTTGCGGGCAACCACCATGCCAAGCCCGAATTTCTTTGCTTTTTCAATGGCCATGGTCATGGCTTTATAACCGATCACCTGACCCATGCCGTCGTGTCCGTCCACCACGGCGGTGGCAGCAAAATCCTTCACAACCTCAAATTCTGTGACCGGGCTCTGAATTTTAGCCTTGATCCGATCCAGATAGATCGGCTTGAACCGGTTGACTCCATGAGACTCGATCCCGCGCTTATCCGATTCCAGCAGTACATCCGCACAAATCTTTGCGTCTTCTTCAGGGATCCCGTATCCCTTAAACGCATCCACCACAAAATCGGTGATCAGCTCCCAGCCGACAACATTTTTGTTTGCCATTGTATGTTCCTCCTTCAAAATTAGGCCTCTTTTGACATAAAAAAAGCGCACGGCAAAAAGCGTAATGGCCTACAGGAAGCCCAACACTTTTCAAACCGTGCACTCTCAAAATCTCATGTGCCTGTTTTTCTATTATCATTATATCCTTTTCCGATGGTTTGTCAATGGATTTTTCTGATTTTTTTATCGTTTGCTGCCCAAGAAAAACAGCGCAAGGGTTCCGGGGCCCGAATGGGCGCCGACGACCGGGCCGATGGGATTGACCATAATTTTAGCCGCACCGCAATGCGTCCGCACCAATGCCTCCATCAATGCGGCATCTTCCGGACAATCTGCATGCGAAATAAATACCGTCTGTTTCTCCGGCTCCACCGCGGTTTCCTTCATATGATCCAGCATACGCTGAAGGGACGCCTTGCGGCCCCGCACCTTTTCCACCCCGACCAGCCGGCCGGCGTCATCCACATGCAGCACCGGCTTGATATTCAAAAGGGTTCCGATCATCGCCGAAGCAGAGGATAACCGCCCGCCCCGCTTGAGATAAACCAGATCATCCACCGTAAACCAGTGGCATAAATACGGCCGGGTCTCCACCGCAAAGTCCCGGACTTCCTCGATCGTTTTTCCGGCCAATTTCTGTTGCGCTGCCAGATAGACCAGCAACCCCTGGCCCAACGACGCGCAAAGGGTGTCCACCACCAGCACCTTTTGCTCCGGATATTTTTCTTTCAGTTCTTCCGCCACAATGGACGCCACCGAATAGGTGCTGCTGAGTGCGGAAGAAAATCCCAGATACAGCAGATCTTTCCCCGACTGCAAAATCGGCTCCATCAGGGAGACCAGCTGTTCCGGATTGGCAGCAGCGGTTTTCCCCACGCTTCCTTCCCGCATCGACCGGTAGAACTCCCCGTTGGAAATCTCCCGTCCATCCAGATAATTCAGATACTCCTGTCCTTCCATGGTCACGGATAACGGCAAGACCTGAATGTCCAGTTCCTCCGCCAATCCAGCCGGCAGATCACAGCTGGATTCCGTTAAAATCACATAGTCACACATGATGGAAGCCTCCTCCTTATAACACATAAATAATAATACCGATGTATTGCAAAATGCTGCCCAGCAGCACAAAGAGATGAAACACCGAATGCATATAGCGGTGCGGCCGTTTTCCTTTTCCCGCCACGGCATAAAGCACTGCTCCAACCGTATAAGCCACACCGCCGGCAAGCATATAGGCAAACCCGGGCCAGCTGAGCGCGTCAATCGCGTTTTTTCCGGTGAGCACAATGCACCAGCCCAAAAGAACATACAGCGCCAAAGAAAAATTGCTGAACTTTTTCAGATCGATGGCGTTCAGCACAATGCCCAGAGCCGAAATTCCCCATACCGCGCCAAAAACGCTCCAGCCTACCAAAGGGCTCTGCACCCGCAGGCCGCAGAGCGCAATCGGCGTATAAGTTCCCGCAATTAAAATGAAAATGGTACAGTGATCGATGATCTGAAACACCTTTTTGGCCATCGGTGAACGCAGCCCGTGATAAAGACTGGACATTGTATAAAGGATCACCATCGAAAACCCATAGATAAATGCGCTGACCACCGCAAACGCATCCCCCCCAAAAAAGGCTTTCGCCACACCGGTCACCAGTGCGATCACGCCAAACCCGCCGCCCACAATATGGCTCACCATATTGAAAATTTCCTCGCCCCTTGTATAGTCCGGTAACTGCCGATCCCGTAACTTTGTTCGCTTCATGCTCTCTCGCTTTCTTCCCGCCGATTATTTTTCGTTAGCATCATACCATAATCTGCTGTTTCTGTCAATGAAGGGAGAGGCTGTTTTGCTTGTGTCATGGCTGTTTTTTGGGGTTTTTATGGTTAATTTTTTTTAATCAAAGGCCCTTTTCCCATAAAAGAGGAAAAAGGGCTTTTATTGAGAAAATCATTTATTGCAGTGGCTCGAAATCTTCCGCGCCATGCTTACAGATCGGGCAGATATAATCCGGCGGAAGGGTCTCTCCCTCATAGACATATCCACATATTTTGCAGACAAAGCCCTTCTTTTTCTCTCCCGCGGGAATGGGCTTTGGCTTAATATGCTGGAAGTAATAGTCGTAGGTAACGGGTGGGATTTCCGACAGTGTTTTGGCTTCGGTCACGTCCGCCACAAAAATGGTGTGCGTGCCGCAGTCCACGGTTTCCAGAACCTTCGCCGCAAAATAGGCGTTGGCGGTCTCGGTCAGATAAAACAACCCGTTTTCACTCCGGGCAATGGCGTGGAAATCTGCCAGCTTGTCCGTATCTTTTCCGGAATGGAACCCAAAACGCTGGAACAGCGAGAACGGTGCGTCAATGGAAAGCACCGACAGA
The DNA here is from genome assembly GCA_964428505.1 of uncultured Eubacteriales bacterium. GTDB lineage: Bacteria > Bacillota > Clostridia > Oscillospirales > QAKW01 > QAKW01. The sequence goes on along the minus strand of CAYRYQ010000016.1, from coordinate 21,481 downwards.
TTGAACACCCCCGTTTTCAAAATCATGTCGTGCGTGAAGTTGGCCTTGTTGACCGCAATGGTCAGGCGCTTGGGCTGATCGGTCACCTGCATCACCGTGTTGATGATGCAGCCGTTGTCTCGCGCGGCATCCCGCGCGCTCAACACAAACAATCCGTAGGAAATTTTAAAAAATGCATTGGGTTCGATCTCTTTTTCTTCCGCGGGAACATCCGGAGCCAAAACCAGCTCTCCCGCCAGCTGGTCTGCCAGCGCACAAAGCGTGTCCAGCTGGTCCTCTTTGAGAGAGGATTGAATGGTCATGCAATGATCCAGAATCCGCATATTTTTACCCTTTTCCAGCAGGCACCTCATCAGTCCGCCTGCGGTGGGTGCCCAGCTGCCGTTTTCCAGCAGCGCCACGGTCCGGTTCTGGAGGTTGTGGGCCATCAGATCGTGCAGCAGATTCTCCATATTCACAAAGATTCCGGCGTTATAGGTGGTGGAGGCAAACACCAAATGACTGCAGCGGAACGCTTCCGCCACAATCACAGAAGGATCTGTCACCGACACGTCGTACATCCGGATATCCCGTACGCCCCGTTCCGCCAGCGTTCCGGCCAGAATTTCGGCCGCATTCTGCGTATTGCCATAAACCGATGCATACGCAATCAGCACCGCCGGATCTTCGGGCGTATAGGTGCTCCAGCGATGGTACTTTTCCATCATCCAACTGATATTTTTTCTGAAAATCGGACCGTGCAGGGAACAGATCATGCCAATATCCAGCCCTGCGGCCTTTTTCAGCACCGCCTGCACCTGCGCGCCGTATTTGCCCACAATATTGCTGTAATACCGCCGGTTTTCATCCAGCTGGCGCACCTGAAAATCAGGTCCATCATCAAAAAGATTTCCGTTCAGCGCGCCAAACGTACCAAAGGCATCCGCCGAAAATAAAACCCGGCTTTTGTCCTCATAGGTCATCATCACCTCCGGCCAATGAACCATCGGCGCCATGATAAAGTGGAACGTCCGGCCGCCGCATTTCAGGGTGTCTCCTTCTCCGACGGTCAAAAAACGACCGGCGGTGTCAAAGGTGAAGAACTGACCGATCATCTTCTGCACTTTCAAGTTGCAGACAATCTTCACCTCCGGATACCGCAGCACAACTTCAGACATGGTGGCCGCGTGATCCGGCTCCATATGATTCACAATCAGATAATCCAGCTTTCGTCCGGCCAGCAGCGCTTCCAGATTTTCAAAAAAAACAGGGGAAACCGCCCGGTCCACCGTGTCCAGCAGCACCGTCTTTTCCTCCAGATACAAATAAGCGTTATATGAAATTCCTTCCGGTACCGGATAAACATTTTCAAACTGTGCGATACGGCGGTCATTTCCGCCGACCCAATACAAATTTTCCGTTACTTTCTGATAGCAGCGCATCCAAAGCTCCTCCTGTTCCTTTTTGCGATTTTCTCATTGACATTATTAAAGTATTATATTATAATATCGCCATAAAATACGTTGCATTTGCAACGATAGGGGGAACAATATGGCCGAGCCGCTGGCTGCCATCGCCAAATCCGATTTATTCACGGGTATTGAGCCGGAAGGGATTCGCTCCATGCTTTCCTGCCTGCAGGCCCGGCAAAAAAGCTTTCATGATCAGGAAATCATTCTGGAGGCCGGAAAAGCGGTGCAGCAGATGGGCTTGGTTCTCACCGGGCGGGTCTATCTGGAAACGAACGATTTTTGGGGCAATAAATCCATCTATGCGGAAATCCCCGCCAGTGCCTCCTTCGGCGAGGCTTATGCGCTTTCCGGCAAGGATCCGCTACCGTTCAACGCGGTCTCCCGCGGAGAAAGCACGGTGTTGTTTCTGGACATGCTGCACATGGCAAGAATGTGTGAAAAAGCATGTACCTGCCACCGCGCCGTGAACGAACACCTCTTAAAGATTATCGCCGGGCAAACGCTGGGCCTTAACCAAAAGATCAAGCATCTCTCTGCCCGCACCACCCGGGAAAAGCTTCTTTCCTATCTCTCCTCGGAAGCGCGACAGCAGCATTCCGCCTATATTTCTCTGCCCTTTAACCGGCAGGAACTGGCAGATTATCTTTCTGTGGAACGCTCGGCCATGTCCCGGGAACTGAGCCGCATGAAAGCAGAAGGGCTGATTGATTACAGCCGCAATGTCTTCGCCCTCAAAACCCCGCTGGGAGAACCCCATTCATAAAAAGGACCTGTTCAAAGACAGGTCCTTTTTATGAATGGGGTTAAATCTATCTATTACTGAAAATAAATCAGAAAGAGGGGATGATACCCTAAAAAAAAAGTGGAAAATCATTATATCGGAAGCCACTGTGCTTCTGTCATGCGCCGTCATTTTGTTAAGCTTTTGGATCCATGCAAGAACGGCTGATCCGGCAAAATCGGTTGCGGAAAATCAGGACGCAGAAAATGGATCCGCGCCATATTTCGATGATGCACCCCTTAACAGTGCGGTCGCTACGGAAGCTTCCTGGGCTGTTTCTTATCATTCGTTGAAAGAAATGTCCGACTCCGCCGCGCTGATTTTTATCGGAACTGTCAAGAACACGGAGCCGGCTGATTCAGACCATGTAAAATTGCAGCTGGCGACCGTACAAGTGGATTGGGTGTTGAAGGGCGCTGCGCCCTCCGACATGGTAAAGGTGCAGGAAACCGGGGGATACGACGAGACGGGTCAAGAGGAATCGATCGACGGGGTACCTCTTTTAAAAGAAGGCGACAAAGTGCTGCTGATCTGTAAAGTTTCAGAAAATGGCATTTATTATCCGACCGGCGCCAATGCGGGTAAATTTTTTTATCAGGACAAAGACACGCTCGTCTTCAGCGGCAGCCTCGCCTGGGAAGAAGACGGTCTGAGCCAGAACAGCATGCCGATAGACGAATTCAGCCAATCGGATTTCCAGAAAGCTTTGCAAAGCATCCAAAGCAACAGCACCCCCGACAGCGTTCGGCAACTCAAAACAGCGCTGGATCAGGCGCAATCCGGTGGCAAACAAACCACTAAAGAGCCGCAACAAGCGCAAGCGGCGCTGAACACGAAGCTTGAAAAAATAGACGGGCTGCAAAGCGGCGACCTTGCAGCAGATTTGAAAACGCTGGAAGAGCGAAACGAAACCCGAAGCGTGGTCACCTTGTCGGAGTCGGCCTTTTTGGCACTGCTGGCGAAAACCTGATACCGCTGCCGGAGACTAAAAAATGACCTGCCTTTGAGCAGGTCATTTTTTATTTAGTGTTTTAACTCTTGTAAAAATGCGCCGATTCTTCGAAGCGCTTCTTTGATATGATCGGTGGAATAGCAATAGGAGGCGCGGATGAATCCTTCCCCGCCCTGGCCAAAGGCCGTGCCCGGCACGACCGCCACATGCTTTTTCTCCAGCAGCTGCTGGCAGAATTCGTCGCTGGACAAGCCGCTGCTTTTGATGGATGGAAAGGCGTAGAAAGCACCCTTGGGATCCCGGCAGGTCAGCCCGATCTGATTAAATCCACGCACAGTCAGCCGACGCCGCATATCGTATTCTTCCACCATTTCAGCCACCATTTCATCGCAGGATGTCATCGCGGTGATTGCCGCATATTGGGACGTGGTGGGCGCGCACATGATGGCAAACTGATGGATTTTAATCATCTGCGCCAAAATTTCCCGGGGGCCGCAGGCATACCCTAAACGCCAGCCAGTCATCGAAAAGGCTTTGGAAAAGCCGTTGATCACCACGGTGCGCTCGGCCATGCCGGGCAGCGAAGCAATGGACACATGCGGCTCGCCGCCAAAGGTGAGCTCCGCATAGATTTCGTCGGAAATCACAATAATGTTGCGCTCCCGCAACACCGCCGCAATTTTTTCCAGATCCTCTTTTTCCATAATGGCGCCGGTGGGATTGCAAGGGTATGGCAGAATCAGCGCCTTGGTGCGGGGCGTAATTTTTTCCAGCAGCTGTTCCGGCGTTACCTTGAATGCGTCGGCTGCCTGGGTCTCAATAATCACCGGCGTGCCGCCGGCCAGCAGGGTCAACGGCTCATAGCACACATAGCTGGGCTGCGGAATAATCACTTCATCCCCCGCCCGCACGGTTGCCCGGATGCAGGCGTCGATGGCCTCGCTGCCCCCCACGGTCACCATGATTTCATGGACAGGGTCATAGTGCAGCTGATATTTACGCGCCTGATACTGGGCGATCGTCTCGCGAAGCGTCTGCAAGCCCCAGTTGGAGGTATAACGGGTCTTGCTGTCTTCCAGAGACTGGATTCCGGCCTTGCGGATTTGCCAGGGGGTGGGGAAATCCGGTTCACCCACGCCCAGCGAAATCACCTCGCTCATAGTTTCCGCAATATCAAAAAATTTGCGGATCCCGGAGGGCTTCAGGTGCCGGACCTCCGGAGTCAGGATCTCATTAAAATCGATCAAAACGAAAAGTGCCCCCTGTCGTCTTGACCTCCGTCACAAAGCTCCACATCCAGCTCCTTGTAACGGCGGAGCACAAAGTGGGTGGACGTTGAAGTCACATTTTCAATGGTCGACAGTTCTTTAGCCACAAACATGGCCACCTCCTGAAACGTCTTCCCTTTTACCACTACGCTGAGATCGTATCCGCCGGACATCAGATAAACCGATTCCACCTCCGGATATTTCATCACCCGACGGGCCACCTCTTCAAAGCCCAGGCCCGCCTTCGGCGTGACCTTCAGCTCGATCATCGCAGAAACATACATATTATCCAGCCGCTCCCAGTCGATTACCGCTTTGTAACCGCGGATCACGCCGTCTTGCTCCATCGCGCTGATTTCCTCTTCCACCTGATCTTTCTTTTCCCCGATCATGGTGGCCAGATCCTCTATGGGGGTACGGCAATTTTTATTAAGCAGCTTTAAAAGCTTTAAATTCATTTCTCTATTTTCCTCCTTTTCAATCAATAAAGGGGATATTGCTTGCAAAGAGCCAGCACTTCGGCCGTTACCCGGTCCTTATTTCCATCAAAATCCCGGATACAGTCGGTGATCCATCCGCCGATTTTTTTCATTTCCGCCTCTTTGAAACCGCGGGTGGTTACTGCCGGAGTGCCCAGCCGGATCCCGCTGGTCACAAACGGCTTCTCCGGATCGTCGGGGATCGCATTCTTATTGGCGGTGATATGTACTTCGTCCAGCCGGTGCTCCAGCTCCTTGCCGGTAATTCCGGTGCCTCTCAGATCTACCAGCAGCAGATGATTATCGGTTCCGCCGGATACCAGCCGGATCCCGCCCGCCAGCAGCGCTTCTGCCAATGCTTTGGCATTTTTCAGCACCTGCTCCTGATAATCGATAAAGGCAGGCTGCAGCGCTTCCCCAAAGCAAACGGCCTTGGCGGCGATGATATGCTCCAGCGGGCCGCCTTGCGTGCCGGGGAAAATGGCTTTATCGATGGCCTTGGCATATTCCTCTTTGCAAAGAATCATCCCGCCCCGGGGTCCGCGCAGGGTCTTATGGGTGGTGGAGGTCACAATATCCGCAAAGGGAATCGGAGAAGGATGAAGCCCCGCCGCCACCAGCCCGGCGATATGCGCCATATCAACCATAAACAGCGCACCAACCTCTTTGGCCACCTTGCTGATGGCCTCAAAATCAATGGTTCTGGGATAAGCCGACGCACCGGCTACAATCAACTTAGGCTGATGCTCCTTGGCCAGCCGTGCAAGCTCTTCATAGTCGATCCGACCGGTTTTTGCATCCACCCCATAAGGGACAAAATGGAAAAAGGAGCCGGACATGTTGACCGGGCTGCCATGGGTCAGATGCCCGCCGTGGGCCAGGCTCATCCCCAACACCGTGTCGCCCGGCTTTAAAAAGGCAAAATAGACGGCCAGATTGGCCTGTGCGCCACTGTGCGGCTGCACATTGGCATGCTCCGCGCCAAACAGCTTGCATACCCGTTGCCGCGCCAGTTCCTCCACCACGTCCACGCACTGGCAGCCGCCGTAGTAGCGCTTGCCGGGATACCCTTCCGCATATTTATTGGTCAGCACCGTACCCATTGCCGCAATCACGGCGGGAGAAGCAAAATTTTCAGAGGCAATCAGCTCGATTCCATCCTGCTGACGCTGATATTCCGCCTCAATTGCAGCGCCTACCGCCGGATCCTGCGCCGCGATAAACTGCATGTTCTGTTCCAATTCCTTCACTTATTTGTCCTCCTCTTATTTTTTACCCAGTTCCCTGGTCTTTTCATATGCCTTAATCACCGCATCCATCACGGTTCCGCGGAACGCGCCCTGTTCCAGCGCGGCCACCCCCGCAATGGTGGTGCCCGCGGGGCTGCAGACCGCATCTTTCAGCTCCCCGGGGTGCTTCCCGGTTTCCAGCACCATTTTTGCGCTGCCCAGCACGGTGCCCGCCGCAAGCTCCAATGCCGTTTGCCGGGGCAGCCCCGCCGCCACGGCTCCGTCGGCCATCGCCTCAATAAACAGATAAACAAACGCCGGCCCGCAGCCGGAAAGGGCGCTGCCCGCATCAATCAGACCTTCCGCCATAAAATGCAGCGTTCCCACTTTGGCAAAAAGGCGCAGAAAATCATTCTTTTGCGTTTCATTCACGTCGGCTCCCAGGGCGTAGAGAACCCGCCCTTCGCCTACGCTTACCGGGGTATTGGGCATAATCCGGATCATAGGGCAGGCAAAGCCCAGCATTCCTTCCAATGTGGCAAGAGATACCCCCGCCGCCATCGTCACCAGCAGAGGCAGCGTTTTGCGTGCCCGCAAAACAGGCTCCAGCGCCACCATCAGCCCGCGCAGCATCTGCGGCTTTACGCCCAAAACAACGATCTCGCAGTCCTTAACAATCTCCGCGCTGTCTGTTGCCTTCGCGTCTGCCAGACGCGCCAGCTGCTCTGCTTTTTCAAAGTCCTGATCCGAAAGCCACAGCTGATCGCCCGCCCCTGCCGCGCGGGACACCGCCATTGCCAGCGCACCGCCCATATTTCCACAGCCGATAAATCCGATTTTCATTGGTTTTCCCCTTTATCAACGAATTTGTCCGTTTCCGCGGACAATATATTTATACGTTGTCAATTCCCGAAGCCCCATCGGGCCCCGGGCATGCAGCTTCTGGGTGGAGATGCCCATCTCGCAGCCCAGACCGAACTGCCCGCCGTCGGTAAACCGGGTCGAAGCATTGACATAAACCGCCGCGCTGTCCACCATAGCGGTAAAAAGAGCGGCGTGGGCCGGATTTTCTGTCACAATGACATCGCTGTGCCCGGTGGAATGCGCGGCGATATGCGCCACTGCCTCCCGCACATCCTTTACCACTTTCACTGCCAGAATATAATCAAGAAATTCCGTATCAAAATCATCCGGTCCCGCCGGGCTTTCCTTCAGAAGCGGCAGCGACCGCTCGTCACAACGAAAGGCAACCGGTGGCAGACCCTGCTTCAGACGATCCTCCACCAGACGCTTCTTCAAAGCCGGCAGGAAGGCCTCTGCCACCTTCTCCTGCACCAGGCAGACCTCCGCCGCGTTGCAGACAGAGGGCCGGCTGGTCTTGGCGTTTTCCACAAGATCCAGCGCCATGGACAAGCTTGCGCTCTCATCCACATAGATATGGCAGATCCCGGTTCCGGTCTGAATGACCGGAACCTTGGCCCCGGTCACGCAGGCCCGGATCAGCCCGGCACCGCCCCGGGGAATCAGAAGATCCACCAGCCCTTCTGCCTCCATCAACTCTTTGGCGCTTTGCCGGGAAGGATCTTCCACCAGCTGCACCGCGTCTTTTTCAAAGCCGCAATCGGCAAGCCCGTCCCGCAGCGCCTCCACAATCGCATGGGCGGAATGCCATGCTTCCTTGCCGCTGCGCAATATGCAGACATTTCCGCTCTTAAAGGCCAGCGCCGCCGCATCGGAAGTCACGTTGGGGCGGCTTTCATAAATGATGGCCACTACCCCCATCGGAACCGCTGTTTTTGCAATTGTCAGCCCATTGGGGCGGTGTGTTTCTTCCAGTACCGCGCCCACCGGGTCGGGCAGCTCTGCCACCGCGCGGATGCCGGCAGCCATATCCCGGATGCGCCCCTCATTCAGCCGCAGCCGGTCCCGCATGGCTTCCGATAAAGTTGGGCCGTATTCCGAAAGATCCTGTCGATTGGCGGTTAAAATCGCGTCTGTTTCCGCCTCCAGCCGTGCAGCCATGGCCAGCAGCGCCTGATTTTTCTCTTTGGTCGTACGCATGCCCACGGCGGTTTTCACCTGCCGGGCATTTTGCAGCAATTCCAGTGTGGTCATTTTCCTTTTCCTCCCAGAAACCGGGTGCCCACCGGTCTTCCATCCACAATATCATAAAGAATTTCCGCGTCGGCTCCATTGGCGATCACCATTTCGATCCCCTCTTCCTCACAAAGCCGCGCCGCGTTCAATTTGGTGGTCATGCCGCCGGTGCCGAAGCAGGTTCCTTCTCCCCCCGCCAGCTTCTCCACCTCCGGCGTTACCGATTCCACCACCGGGATCAGGGTGGCCTGCGGATCCCGACGGGGATCGGCGGTATAAAGCCCTTCAATATCGGAAAGCAGCACCAAAAGATCGGCCGAAGCGCCCCGGGCTACCAGCGCCGCCAAGGTGTCGTTGTCCCCCACCGCAATTTCTTCGGTAGCAACCGTATCATTTTCGTTAATGATCGGCAGCGCCCCCAGCTCCAGCAGCCGGCAGATGGTATTTTTAAAATTCTGATACCGCTCCGGCTGATTCATGTCCTGCCCGGTCAGCAAGATCTGTGCCACCGTATGATTGTAATCAGAAAACAGACGGTCATACGCATACATCAGCTCACATTGCCCCACCGCCGCCGCTGCCTGTTTGGTCGGCATATCCTGCGGACGCTCCTTCAGGGAAAGCTTTCCCGCGCCCATGCCGATCGCGCCGGAAGACACCAGCACCAGCTCGTTTCCCGCATTTTTCAGATCGCTGAGCACCCGACACAGGCACTCCATATGCCGGATATTCAGATGGCCTGTCGGATAAGTCAGCGTGGAGGTTCCCACCTTCACCACGATTCGCATTGTTGTTCCCTTCTTCCTTTAGAGGACCATCGCCTCTTCTTTTTCGGAAGCTTCCGCTGCGCCCTTCGCATTGGCCAGCATCAGCTTCAGCCGGTTTTCCTGATTGACTTTTGTGGCACCGGCGTCATAGTCGATGGCCACGATATTCACGTCGGGATTCTGTTCCTTAATGGGTTTCATCATTCCCTTCCCGCAGATATGATTCGGCAGGCAGCCGAAGGGCTGTGTGCAGACAATGTTTTTGACGCCGCTCTCTGCAAGCTCCAGCATTTCAGAAGTCAGCAGCCATCCTTCCCCCATTTTCGCGCCGTGATGGATATAGCCTTTTGCCATCTTCACGGTGCGCTCAAAAGGTGTAGGCGGCGTAAATCGGCCGTCTTCCTTCATCAACATAATTAAATCGTTCTTCTTCCGGCACAAAAACCGGTAAGCCGCCTTATTGCCCCAATATTTCCAGAATCCTTTTTTGTAAAGAACGTAATCCTCTATCCCGTTATAAACACAATAAAGGATAAAGTCCATCAGACCGGGCACAACCGTCTCGGCCCCCTCCCGCACAAGAAAACGTTCCAGATCGTTGTTGCCCAGCGGAGAATATTTCACAAAAATCTCCCCCACAATCCCCACCTTCACCGTTTCGCGGGGCTTGGTTTCAATTGCGGCAAAATCCGCAAGGATCCGACGGTAATTCTGTTTGATCTGCCGATAGGAGATTCGATGCCCCTGCCCGATTTCGCTTGCCAGACGGCCACACCACAGGTCGGCCAGTTCCTCCGCAGCCCCCGCTGTCACCTCATAGGGGCGAATCTGGTTCACCAGCGACATCAGCAGATCCCCGTATGTAATGGCATAGAGCATGCCGTGAAGCTTCCCCAGCGACAATTGAAAGCCCGGATGTTTCTCAAGCCCCGCAAGGCTAAAAGAAATGACCGGCACATATTCGTAGCCCGCGTTTTGCAGCGCCTTGCGCAGCAGGGAAATATAATTGGACGCCCGGCAGCCGCCGCCGGTCTGGAACAGCACCAGCGCCGTTTTGTGCGGATCATAGTGCCCGCTCTGCAGCGCGTCAATAAACTGGCCGATCACCAGGATCGCCGGATAACAGGTGTCGTTATGCACATATTTCAGCCCGGTTTCTGTAATTTCCTGCCCGCTTTTTTCCAGCAGCGCCATTTTGTAACCATAGGTCTCCAGCACACTGATGATCATTTTAAAATGCATCGGCAGCATGGTGGGGATCAGTAGGGTATAATCTTTTTTCATCTCTTTGGTAAAGGAGATATAATAAGGGGTCATTGATACGCATCCCTTTCTTCCAGGGCGCCCAAAAGGCTCCTCAGCCGGATTTTCACAGCGCCCAGGTTTGTGATTTCATCAATTTTGATCTGCGTGTAATACTTTCCTGCGCGTTCCAGAATCGCGCGCACCTCATCGGTGGTAATGGCATCCACCCCGCAGCCGAAGGATACCAGCTGCACCAGCTCTGTATCGGCATGGGCCGCGGCATAGGCCGCCGCCCGGTAAAGCCGGGCATGATAGGTCCACTGATTCAGCACCCGCACCCGCTGCGGCTTCATCAGATGACACACACTGTCTTCGCTTACCACAACAAAGCCCAGCGAAACGGCCAGCTTATCGATCCCATGGCCGATCTCTGCGTCGATATGATAAGGGCGCCCCGCCAAAATCATCACCCGCCGGTGATGGGCCCGGGCATAGGCCAGCGCCCGCTCGCCCTCCGCCCGCACGGCGCTCATATAGCGCTCATAGGCCGCAAATCCAGCCCGCACCGCTTTGTGGGTCTCTGGCAGCGTAATGCCGGAGAAGAATTTGTTCAAATAAGAGCAAAGCTCCTTCGCCAGCGCAAATTTCCGGTTAATGTTCAGATATGGATAAAGAAATTGAACCCTCTTGAGATCCTCCATGTTGCCCTGCAGCAGCTCGGCATAATAGGCAACTACCGGACAATTATAATGATTATCCGACGCTTTTTCATCCACATTATAGGTCAGGCTGGGATAAAAGATAGCGTCGACTCCATCCCGGATCAGCTCTTCCATATGCCCATGCATAATTTTGGCCGGGTAACAGGCGGTATCAGACGGAATGGAGAACTGCCCCTTTTCATAAGTACGCCGGGTAGACATTTTTGAAACCTTCACCCGGAACCCCAGGGTGGTGAAGAGGGTGTGCCACAATGGCAGCAGCTCATACATCCCCAGTGCCAGCGGCAGACCCACTGTGCCGCGGGTCCCGCTCCCTTCCTGAAATGAAGTCAGGTAATCACGCTTGAATGCATAAAGATTGGGCAGCCGCTCCTCCGATTCCACGCCGAGGCCAAGCCCGCGCTCACACTGATTGCCGGAAATATAGCGCTTCCCGTCTCCAAACTGATTGACCGTCAGGTGGCAGTGGTTGGCACACCGGCCGCACACCGCCGATTTTGCGATATGGGTAAACGCGGCCAGCTGACGCTGCCCGATCAGGCCGGATTTTTTGCATTTTTTGGAAAACAGCGCCGCGCCATAAGCCCCCATCAGCCCTGCAATGGCAGGCCGGATCACCGGATGCCCCAGTTCCCGCTCAAAGGCGCGGAGCACCGCATCGTTATAGAAGGTGCCGCCCTGCACCACAATGTGCTGACCCAGCTCCCGGGCGCTGCCCGCCCGGATCACCTTGTAAATTGCATTTTTCACCACACTGATGGACAGCCCGGCGGAGATATCCTCCACGGTGGCTCCGTCTTTCTGCGATTGCTTGACTGAAGAATTCATAAAGACCGTGCAGCGGCTGCCCAAATTCACAGGCGCCTTGCCCATCAGTCCCCGCTGGGCGAATTCCTCAATGGAATAGCCCATGGCCTTGGCAAAGGTTTCCAAAAAAGAACCGCATCCGGAGGAACAGGCTTCATTGAGCATGATGCTGTCGATCGCGCCGTTAACAATTTTAAAGCACTTGATGTCTTGCCCGCCGATATCCAGGATAAAATCCACGTCCGGCTGAAAATATTTGGCGGCCGTATAATGGGCGATGGTTTCCACCAGCCCATAATCCACCGAAAAGGCATTTTTAATCAGCTCTTCCCCATATCCGGTCACGGCGCTTCCGGCGACGGTGATCCGGTCGCCGCAAAGGGCATAGACGGTTTCCAGCTGATCCTTCACAATCTCAACGGGATTTCCCTGATTGGAAGCATAGTAAGAGTAAAGAACTTCATTTTGTTCTGACAGCAACACCAGCTTGGTGGTGGTCGATCCGCAGTCGATGCCGAGATAGGCCTTCCCCCGATAGGTTTCAGGATCCCGGGCGAGCACCGACGCCTTCTGGTGACGGGCCACAAAATCCCGGTAATCGTCTTCTGTTTCAAATAAGGGTTTCAGCCGGTCAGAAAGGGTCGCCTTCCCCCTGGAAGACTCCACCTTTTCCTCCAGCGTTTCAATTGTAAACCATTGGCTTTGCTTTTCCGCATACATGGAGGCCCCGATCGCCACGGCATATCGCCCGTACTCCGGGAAAACCGCATTTTCATCGCTGAGCTTCAGGGTTTCCTGAAAACGGGTTCGAAGCCCTTTGCAATAATAAAGCGGGCCGCCCAGAAAAAGCACTTTTCCCTGAATCTTTCGCCCCTGCGCAAGCCCGGCAATAGTCTGGTTCACCACCGCCTGAAAAATACTGGCGGCCACATCTTCTTTGCGGGCACCCTGGTTTAAGAGGGGCTGAATATCGGTTTTGGCAAATACGCCACACCGGGAGGCGATCGGATAAATCCGCGTACAACCGGTGCTGAGCTGGTCCAGCTGATCCACCGTAATATTCAAAAGGGTGGCCATCTGATCGATAAAAGCGCCGGTTCCGCCGGCGCAGCTTCCGTTCATTCGCTCGTCCAGTCCGCCATCGAAAAAGATGATCTTTGCGTCTTCCCCGCCCAGCTCGATCACACAGGCCGTGTCCGGCTCCCTGTGTTTGATCACCTCTCCGGTGGCAAAAACCTCCTGCACAAACGGAATGCCCGCAGCCTCGGCCAACCCCAGCCCCGCAGAGCCGGAAACCGCTGCCTTCAGCGCCCGGTCTCCCACCAACGGCCGCATTTCCTGCAGCAGCTCATGGGTCTTCTCCCGCACCTGGGAAAAATGACGCTCATAGCGTTCAAACAAAATGGCATTTCCCTCACGAAGCACCACTTTCGCCGTGGTGGAGCCGATATCGATTCCTAAAGATAATTGTTGCTGTGTTTGCGGCACCTGAGGTGTTCCTCCGTTTCTAACCATTGAAAAGCGACGACGCCAGCTTTGACGCAGCAGTCGCTGGTAATTTTAGATATAGTAAAACAGTTTTATTATACTTCATTTGCCGCTTATTTGCAATGTCTGTTTTCGTTAATTTTTCTTCATGAAAAGTTGCCAATCTATTGCAAATCCCCATTTTGCGGCAGGAAAGAGCCCGAACCGGTTCATTTTCCGCCGCCCGCAGGATGATAGAGTTCTGTTGCGCTGCCCCTCCCACCGGTAGCGCGTCGACGCTTTTCCGCTCCAGCTGCGGAATCGGCGTGAAAAATAAAAAGGGTCACAAAAGCTGAGGCCTTCGCTGATTTCCCGGATCGAACGATCCGGGAGCAGCGGCTGACGCTGGGCCTCCAAAAAATCATTTCGTCGATATACTGCCCCACTGTCGTTTTGATTTCCCTTTTAAAATAAGCCGCCAGTGTTCCTTCGGATAAATAAAGTCGCTCTGTCAACGCCCGAACCGACAACTGTGCCGATAAGTGTTTTTGAATATAGCCAATCGTCTTGCAAACCGGCTCGCTATAGCCGAGATCCGCTTCCGGATGGATCCCCGCCTTTTGAAAAATCCCTGCGGCATCCTCCAGAAGCATGCTTTTCAGCAGCAGGGCCGCGTCCATCTTTTTCTGCCGGCAAATGGCCGCAATTCTCGTAGCACAAAATTAAAAGAGGAGAATCCCGCTATGCCCAATATATGTACGATCAACTCACAGAGCTGCTGACCAACTATGGGAAAATCGACATTCTGTGGACCGACTTTTCCTATCCGGGCAAAGACAGAGATCCACGCTATGCGCATGCCGCCGACCTGCCTGGAAAAGCCCGCAGATGCTGCTTCGGCTTCTGATCCAGTCGGTTGCCAACAGTGGAAATCTTTTAATGAATGTGGGGCCAACCAGCCGGGGTTATTTTGATGATCGGGCCGACCAGGCGCCCGCTGTCTATCGGAATTAGATGCATTATAACAGCCGCTCCATTTATGGCTGCACCCGTCCGCAAGCGAAAAGCAATCACCTGCTCCTTCCTATCCCGGTGCTGCAGCCGCCGGGCCTGATCCCGGTCATTGAACTCTTTCTGAAATAAAAAACCGGCAAAGTCCCTTGAAGAATGGACTTTGCCGCTTCACTCTGTTTTCTAAAGGTATCGCGCCCCAAATAAAGTGCCTCACCCTGTCAATGGGCAGCCGCCATTTTTTGAACAGCCTCCAAAAGAATCTCATACGCCCTTTCAGGATCGTGCACCCCGCGCACCGCGCTTTCCATCGGGCAAAGGCCGTCTCCTGTGCGGTTGCGAATCGCAGGCACTTCCTTCACAAAGAAAAGTGCCACGCCGCTTTGCTCCAGAATTTCCCGGGCAAGCGTACTGATCAATTCAGTATGCAGACCGGCGATGCCCCCTTTGATCAGCAAAAGCGCTGCCGCCCGGCCGGTCACCTTATCTGCCACATAGGCCCCATGCAACAATGCCGGCTCCTTTTGCAGCACCTCCATAATTGGCGCAATGCCCCGGGACGTGGCACTATAGCGGCTCTCTCCCACAACGTAAAGGGTGGCCTTTTCCCTTTCCAATCCTTCCACCGCCTGCCGCAGTTCTGAACACATTGTCATGATTGATCCCCCGTCTTCCTTCCTATTGTTTGGTTGCAGTGGTTCCGTCGTTGACGGTTCCGTCGTTGACGGTTCCGTCGTTGACGGTTCCGTCGTTGACGGTTCCGCCGGTGGTGGTTCCGTCGTTGACGGTTCCGCCGGTGGTGGTTCCGTTGGACTCCGTGTCCGCTTCCTCTTCTTTCGTTACCGACCCGCCGGTTTCAGCATCTTCCTCCTGTTCGGCTTCCGAAACCGTCGTTTTCTTGGAGGAACTGACGGTTGCGCCGGCGTACCAGCCAGTTTTATCCACCCCATTCACTGCCACATAATCTGCAAACGGACGATTCTCATAAATAAATGCGTAAAGGAGTTTTGAGGCATAGTCGAGATTATAATAGACGCAAGATCCCAGCCTCTTGACGTTCAGCCCCTCATCGATGACCGCCTCATCCAATGGCAGACGCTCCTGCTGGAAGGAAAGACCCTCGCTGGTCAGAATGCCCGCCAGCTTAAAAATATCATTGTATCCGAGTGAGGTTTCCATATAGGGCAGCAATTCCTTGATCATTTTGGGATACTTGGTAATATCCATCTGCAGCGCCTTCTGAAAGAGCTGATACATCACCAGTCTCTGCCGCTCTGTGCGCCCGTAATCGTCCAAGGTTCCGTTGATGGTCGCCACATGGCGCACCCGGGAGAAGGCCACCGCCTGAATCCCGCTCAAGGTCTGCGCCCCCGGCTCTTCGATATAGTCCAGCGGCGTCCCTCGCTCTTCATGCATGGTTCTGATCTGCTCGTTTGCATTCTTCACTTCCGCTTTTGTGAGCTCCGCGTCAATTCCGCCCACCACATTAATGATCCCCTCCATACTCACAAAATCCACTGTGGCATAGTTGCGGATATTCAGATTGAAATTCTGATTCAGCGTCTTGACGGCCAGCTGCGCGCCGCCCAGGCTGTAGGCCGCGTTGATTTTTTGATAGCCGTGACCCTCCACTTTCACCAAACTGTCCCGCATCACCGACACCAGTTTTATACTATTGTGCTCCGCATCCACAGTGATAATCATAATGGAGTCAGAGAGCCCCTTAAAATCATTATTGCGGGCATCAATCCCAAAAAGCGCTATATTGGTAATCCCTTCGGGCAGATCCATTTTGGTAATCCCCAGGTCCGTATTCTCCTTGCTGATTTCGACCCGGTTATACCGCAAAGTCTCCACCAGCTGGGCCGCGCCGAACCCGGCAGCCACACAGAGGGCCACCGACGCCGCCAAAGGAAGAACGCAAGGCCGAAGCCTGCCGCCCCGCAAAAAAATCTTTTGCAGTAGGCCGCCGACCCGTCGGCCGATCTGTCTGAAACGATCGTTTTCCACACTCTCACATCCTAAAATTCAGAATATTACTAGTATATCAATATAAGAGTCAAAAATAAAGAAAATAATTTTAAATTTTCATGGAAAGACTGATCCGCTGTTTTTTAAGATCCACCGAGAGCACCTTCACCTTTACAACATCGCCAACTTTGAGCACCTCGCCCGGATGCTTGATAAAGCGGTCACAAATCTGGGAAATGTGTACCAGCCCGTCTTCATGCACCCCAATATCCACAAAGGCGCCGAAATCAATCACGTTGCGCACCGTTCCCTCCAGAACCATCCCATCCTTTAAATCTTTCATCTCCAATACATCCGTCTTCAGAATCGGCTTTGGTAGCTCTTCCCGGGGATCCCGCCCGGGTTTTTGCAGGAAGGCAACCATGTCGCGCAAGGTCGGAACCCCGATGCCCAGGATTTCAGCCAGCTGCTCCCCTTTTGCGCCGTCGGTAAAGGGACCGATTTCTTGAATGGCCCCACCCTTCAGATCCTGTTCCTGATATCCGCAATGCCGGAGCAGTGCTTTTGCTGCCGGATAGCTTTCCGGATGCACCGCAGTGGCGTCCAGCGGCTCATCACCGCCCGAAACTCTTAAAAAGCCCGCGCACTGTTCAAAGGCTCTCGGCCCCAGCTTCGGCACCTTCAGCAGCGCCTTTCTGGAACGAAATACGCCCCCCTGTTCCCGATAAAGTACAATGTTCTTTGCAATGATCTGATTGATCCCGGCCACCTGCGCTAAAAGCGGTGCGCTGGCGGTATTGAGATCGACCCCCACGGCATTCACACAGTCTTCCACCACCCCGCCCAGCGCTTCACCGAGCCGTTTTTTGGGCATATCATGCTGGTATTGCCCCACCCCGATGGACTGGGGATCAATTTTAACCAGCTCGGCCAGCGGATCCTGCAGCCGCCTTGCAATGGATACCGCGGACCGCAGGGAGACATCAAACTGCGGGAATTCCTCCGCGCCCAGCTTCGATGCAGAATAAACCGACGCCCCCGCCTCGCTGACGATCACATAATGCACCGGCTCCGGCAGCTCCCGGATCAACGCCGCCACAAACGCCTCCGACTCCCTGGAAGCCGTGCCGTTCCCGATGCTGACCAGCTGCACCCGATGCTTTTGGATCAGCTTTTTCAAGGCAGCCTTTGCTTCCTCCACTTTGCTCTGGGGTGGTGTCGGGTAGATCACCGTCGTATCCAGCACTTTGCCGGTTTCATCCACCACCGCGATCTTGCAGCCGGTTCTGTAAGCCGGATCCAGCCCCAGCGTCACCATGCCCTTCACCGGTGGCTGCATCAGCAGCTGCCGGAGATTGAAAGCGAACACCCCGATTGCCTGCTCCGATGCCCGCTCTGTCAGGTCACTGCGCGTCTCCCGCTCCAGCGACGGTGCGATCAGCCGGGAAAACGCGTCTTCCGCCGCAGCCGACACCTCCAGGGCGCTCCTGGAATTCCCCTTCACATAGGCGCGTTTCAGCAGCCCCAGCGCCCGTTCGGGATCCACCTCAATTTTCACCCGCAGCACCTCTTCCGCCTCTCCGCGATTCAGCGCCAGCACCCGATGCCCCGGAATTCTTTTGATCAGCTCCTGAAAGGTATAATACATGGCAAAAATGCCTTTTTCATCTTTTGCCTCCGGCGCTTTTTCGCTCCTGATCATTCCCAAAGCCTGGTAAAGCGCCCGCAGCAGACGGCGCATTTCCGGATCATCCGAAATCTGCTCCGCCACAATATCCCTTGCGCCCTCCAGCGCCGCCTCCGCGGTTTCGACCCCAGCTTCAGCGCTGCAATATTTTTGTGCCTCTGCCAGCGGATCAAGGGCAACTTCCTGCTTCAGCAGCGTTTCCGCCAGAGGACCCAGTCCACGCTCCCGGGCCTTGCCGGCCCGGGTCTGTTTTTTTTGCTTATAGGGGCGGTAAAGATCCTCCACTTCCGCCAAAGACTCTGCCGCCACGATGGCAGCCTGCAGCTCCGGCGTCATTTTTTCCTGCGCCCCGATCGCCGCAGTGACCTCCTCTTTCCGCTTTTCCAGATTCCTCAAATATTGCAGCCGCTCTGCAAGGGCGCGCAGCACCTGATCATCCAAACCACCGGTTGCCTCCTTGCGATAGCGCGCGATAAAAGGAATGGTGTTCCCTTCATCCATCAGCTGCACGGCCGCCGCCACCTGTGTTTCCTTTACCAAAAGCTCCCGGGCCAGCTTGTTATTCATATCCATTTTCTGTTTCTCCCCTTGTGTATGGTGGTAACAGTATACCAAATTCCCATCAAAAAGACAAGCGCTTTCCCCAGTCACCACAATTTTTAAATCCCGCCAATTGACAAAGCGCCTGCACTTTGCTATAATGTTGCAAGAGCCGGATTTTCGTGTTGCAGAAATAGATTTTCCGTTGAAAAGAGCAAAGTTCCGCCTTCTAACTTCCGCATTTTAATTAAAAAGCCGGGGTGTAGCGCAGTTGGTAGCGCGCCTGCTTTGGGAGCAGGATGTCGCAGGTTCAAATCCTGTCACTCCGACCAGGCAGGGCCTGGAGCCAATTCGCGCTCCGGGCTTTGTGCTTTTTTAAGGGTTTTATCACCCGGGTCGGGACGCGTCTTTTTTGTCGGTGGATAAAAATGTCGAAACCTTTCCAAAAAGCCGTATTTGCTTTCAGGTTTTGCTATGGTGACGGCATGGCCGCCATATGAACTGTGTTGGTATCCAAAGCGGGGAGGATACCTCCTCTATTGTTATCGCTGTGCTGCCTTTTGGGCAGCGGAAGGAAGTTGTTTTATGGAGATTCATTTAAAAGGAACTGTTGCTGTTGTTACGGGGGCGACAGGGCAGCTTGGCCGGGTAATGGCGCGCACTCTTGCGAAATGCGGTGCAGATATCGCGGTGCACTACCATAGAAGTAAAGAAAAAGCGGATTTTCTGGTTCAGGAAATTGGGGGGATGGGCTGCCGTGCACTGGCGGTGCAGGCAGATATCACAGACCAGGGTTCCGTGGAGGCGATGCGTGACAGGATCGCCTCCGAATTGGGCGCACCGCATATTGTCGTCAACAATGCGGTAGCCCAATATAAATGGACCACGATTCTCGAGCAGAACCCGGATGATTTTGTCAGCCAGTTTGAAACCTGTACGCTGCATAATGTGTATATGGCCAAGGCTTTTTTACCCGCGATGATCGAACGTCACGGCGGCCGATTTATCGGCATCAATACCGAGTGCTCTATGATGCTCCACGCCGGTTCCGGCGCGTATGCGGCCGCCAAACGTGGAATGGACGGTCTTTATCGCGTATTAGCCAAAGAGGTTGGCGCGCATAATATTACCGTCAACCAGATCGCTCCGGGCTGGACCATCTCGGATAAAGACCGGGAAGCGGGGACAGAGCGTTCATTAGAATATGAACAAAGAGTTCCGCTTGCCCGCAGGGGGACGGATCAGGAAATTGCCAATGTTGTGGCATTTCTCGCCTCGGATCTGTCCAGCTTTATTACGGGTGCGTATATTCCGGTTTGTGGCGGTCAGGTTATGCCAACCATATAGATCCGTAAATATTTTGCTATTAACCGGCCGTATCGTCGCTATGAAAGTTTCCGCTTTCCTCCCTTGTAGGGCGGTCTGTTAAGGCGCATTCATTTTTTTGTCTGTGGATTTCATAGCATACAACAGGTTTAATACAAGTTTAGACATTGAAAAGGGGCTCCCGCACAAAGCGAAGCCCCTTTTCAATGTAAATGCTGCTTAGACTACCCAAAGCCCTTGATGTAACTGGTTTTTTGGTCATTTAATGATTTGCAACTCTCCAGGCAAAGGGAGAGTCCTTCACAAACATTTTGTTTTGATGGACTCTTCATTTTTTTGCTTATTTTCAGCTCTTCCTATAGGAATCAAACATCCCCGAACCGAAGAGCTTATAGCACCTGTTCCAACAACGTAAAATGGTTCTGCCGGAACCGCAGCATCCCCTCTTTTTCCATCTTGGCAAGCTCATGAGACAAAGCGCTGCGGTCCACCGCCAGATATTCCGCCAGCTGCCGGCGGTTATAGGCAATGGTAAATTCCCGGATGCCCCGGCGGCGCGCTTCATCCGATAAAAAGGCAAGCAGCCGAGCGCGGATGGTGCGGGGCGCAATATGACCGATTTTGCGATTCAGAAACAGATTTTTCTCTGCCATCAGCCCCACCAGATTCCTTATAATCTGCTGATGAAAGGTACAGGCCGAAGAGCAGGGCGCCAGCAGCTTGTCTACTTTTAAAAAAAGCACAGAGCAGGGCTCCGCCGCCACCACCTGCACCGTCATGGGTTCCTCCGGCAGGCAAGCGTAGGTCTCGCCAAACAGCTGCCCGGGCTTCAGCAGCGCAAGAATGCTGCCGCCGCCCCATGCATCCAGCTTTTCCAAAGAGACGCGGCCTTCCACCAAAAGCCCCATCGCCGGTGCGCGGGAACCCATCCGGCAAATCAGCGCTCCCTTTTCAAATTGTTTTTCCCATGCACCCAGACAGGCAATCGCCCGCTCCAGTTCTTCGCGCGTCAGCCCACGAAACAGCGGCGCTTGAAGCAAAACCGGCAATGCGTTCATCGAAATCCCCCTCTACCCATGAAAAATATTTCTTTATTTATAATACTATAACCTATACCATTCGTCAATGTCAGAACATACAACAAAAATGTTCTTCTGGGAATCTATTCCAGCAGATACCATACCTGCACGCGTTTCGTTCTTTTTCAAAAGCGCTGCAGTATCGTTTCCTTTCTTGTTAATCATAATAACAAGTGCTATAATATGCATAGGATTATTTCATAATAGAATGGGAGAAAACCATGATAAACATTTTATTGGAACGGTATACGATAGATACCAAATGGCTATTTAATGACCTTAAAAATTATATTAAACCTTACCATAAAGTCCTTGTTATTGCATTTTCTTTCAGAGATAATCGAGTTCGGAAATTAACAGACTGGGAAAATCTTTATGGAAAAAAATGTGGAAAATTCTACAGCGGAATCACTGCTTCATTGAAATCATATGGTATTAAAGAAGAAAACATAGAATTTTTAAACTACTTTTCAGATACAAAAGATAGCGCAAGTCAAAAAGTCATGTCTGCTGATATTCTTTACTTTTTAGGAGGCTTGCCTGACAGAATGTATGAGCGGTTAAAGGAATTTGATTTAATAGAGCGTTTGTCAAAACACACA
>CAYRYQ010000015.1:3904-26937 GCA_964428505.1 uncultured Eubacteriales bacterium | reverse complement strand
CGGGCGCTGATGAACGCGCCGATGGTGGTGCTGGCCGACGAGCCGACCGGGAATCTGGATTCCAAGAACAGCCAGGAAATTGTGGAGCTGCTGAAGCTTTCCAACCGAAAATACCATCAAACCCTGATGATTATTACACACGATGAGAGCATTGCGCTGCAGGCGGACCGGGTGTTGGCCATTGAAGACGGCAGAATCACCCGGGATGAGGTGATCCGCAGATGAATATTCTTAGTCGTGTTGCCTGGAAGCAGCTTTGGAAAAACAAGACCCGAACGATGGTTACGGTGGTCGGAATCGTGCTTTCTGCCGCCATGTTTTCCGCGGTGACGACCTGCGTTTCCAGCCTGCGTCAATATATGGTGGATATGGTGATCTCTTCCGACGGCGCCTGGCATGGGGCTGAATATGATGTGGACCAGGCGGAGTTGGGCCGGCTGCAGGATAACAGCGCAGTGAAGCAGATCGGGGTGGCCGAAAATCTGGGCTATGCGCTGATCGGCAGCCAAAATGAATATAAGCCCTATTTATGGGTGCAGGGAATCGATGCGGAAGCGGAGGCGCTGCTGCCGATCCATCTGATTTCCGGCCGCATGCCGGAAAATGACGGGGAACTTTTGCTGCCGAAGCATCTTGCCACCAACGGCGGTGTAAAATATCAGCTGGGTGACTCTGTGAACCTTACGCTGGGAACGCGCACCGTGAGCGGAGAAACGCTCGGGCAAAAAAACGCCTTCAACGAAAACGAGCTTCTTACGCCGGACACCACGCGCCGTTATACGGTGGTGGGCTTTTATGAGCGGCCGCAATTTGAGCAATACAGCGCCCCGGGCTATACCGCGCTGACCGTTGCCGGCGCCGCAACTTCTTTTGGCGGCAAAAGCGATGTATATATCGTTATGAACAAGATGAACGATATTTATGCGCTGCTGAAAGACAGCGTGTATGGCAACGAGGTGAATAGTGATCTGCTGCGTTACAGCGGACTTTCAGATGAAAACAGCTTCAACAAGGTTCTGTATGGTATGGCGGCGATCCTGACCGCGATTATTGTGTTCGGGTCTATCTCCCTGATTTATAACGCTTTTTCCATCTCGATCAGTGAGCGGACCCGCCAGTTCGGGGTGCTGAAATCCATGGGCGCCACCAACCGGCAGATCAAGCACAGCGTGTTGTTTGAAGCGTTGGTGCTGTGTGGGATCGGCATCCCGACCGGGCTTTTTTGCGGGGTGGCCGGCATTGGCATTACCCTGCACTTTACAGGATCTTTGTTTGATTCCATCGTTTCAACGGATTACGGGGCGGCGCTGCGGCTGCACGTATCCCTGTTTTCTCTGCTGGCAGCGGCCGTGATTGGGCTGTGCACGGTGCTGCTGTCTGCGTATCTGCCGGCGCGCAAAGCCATTCGTCTGAGCGCGATTGATTCAATAAGGCAAACGACCGATATTGCCATCAAGGCAAAACGGGTCCGGACGCCCCGGTGGATTTTGAAGCTTTTCGGTTTTGAAGGAATGCTGGCGGATAAAAATTTCAAACGCAACCGAAAAAAATACCGGGCAACGGTGGTTTCTCTGTTCTTGAGCGTCGTCCTTTTCATTTCCGCCAGCAGCTTTTGCTCTTATATGACCCACTCTGTGAATGCAGTGGTCGACCAGACCAATTATGATCTCAGCTATACGCTGGTAAAGAGCGAATCCAAGATGTCGCCGGCGCAGCTGAAAGAGGAAATGCTCAAATTAAATAACGTCAGCGAAGCGGCATATTCCTGCTCAAATTATTATGGTGTTGCCTATCAGGAGCAGGACTACTCAACTGCGTACCGCTCCTTTATGGAAAAGCAGATGGCCTTGGAGGGCGGAGAAGAATCCGGTTTGTCTTCCGTCAGCACCATGCTCGTTTTTCTGGAGGATGACACATACGATCAGTATTTAAAAAGCAACAATATGGATCCGGCTTTGTTTGGTGATCCGGCTGCGCCGAAGGCTGTTGCACTGGATTTTTTCAAGTTCTGGAATGCAGATTCGGGAAAATACGAAACCTATCATATTTTTGGACAGCAGGAACTGGATTTTTCCTTTACCAAAATCCCCAATCAGATCGGCGCCTTTACGATTACGGACAGTACGCAGTACAACGATGGGAAACCGGTGTACGTTTATGAAAATGAAGCGGGAGAGCGCCTGGAATATGAGAGCACAGATCCGCTTTTTTGCCGCAACGGGACCATCGGTGCCGTGCTGGAGAGCGCTCCTTTTGGGGTAGACAGCAATTCCTACAGTGTGACGCTGATTTATCCGCTGCGGTCTATGAGCGCTGTTATGGGAGATGGAGAAACCGGCAATAATGTGAACTTCTATATGCGTTCATCATCGCCTGAAACGGCGGAAACTGATTTATCCAATTTGCTGAGCGAAAATGATTTGTCTACCAGCCGGCTGAACAACAGCGCGTCTTGGCAGGAATCCAGCCGGGCGCTGGTGGCGATCATAACCGTATTTTCCTACGGATTTATCATTCTGATCTCGCTGATTGCGCTGGCTAATGTCTTCAACACCATCTCCACCAATATCAATCTGAGAAGGCGGGAATTCGCCATGCTGAAATCAGTGGGGATGACGCAGGGCGGGTTTAACCGGATGATGAATTACGAATGTGTTTTATACGGAGTAAAGGGATTAATCTATGGATTGCCGGTGGCCGTTCTTGTTACGTTTCTGATTTATCTTTCCATTTCCGGCGGTTTGGAAACCCGTTTCTATATTCCCTGGTACAGTGTGAGCATCGCGGTGTTCAGCGTCTTCTTTGTGGTGTTTGCCACCATGCTGTATTCCATGAGCCGGGTAAAAAGAGAAAACCCCATTGACGCACTGAAAAATGAAAATTTATAAACGGAAAGACCGTGGCGGGACTCTATAGAAATGAATCAATAAAAAAGAAGAGGGAGAGAGGATCGTGAAACCTGAAATCATTTCGCCGGCTATCTCCTTTTTGGGGCCGGTATTGGTGCTGGACCGGAAGCATAAAAAAATTTATAAAGACCGTTGTCTGGTGGAGATGACCGGAAAGGAATGGGAAATTCTGCTTTTTCTGCTGGATCACCCCGGAACCCCACAGAGCACCAAGGGGATCTATGAGCAGGTCTGGAAAGCGCCGTATCTGCCTTCGGATCAGAACACGGTCATGGTGCATATTCTGCACCTTCGGCGCAAGCTGGAGGCGGACCCTGGGAAGCCGCGGCTGATCCGCACGGTATGGGGAAAAGGCTACCAGATCGGTTCATGCAGCCGTGCATACCCGGGGTTGTAATTTCTTTTGAAATGTGAGATAATAATGGCATAAAAAGCTCGTCCCCGGTTGGGAAACACGCAAGACCTGAAATATCATACAAAAAGGAGTCAAACGATGCTTGAAACAAAAGGGCTATATAAAATTTACAGACTCAAAAAGGGCGTGCCGGTAACGGCCTTAAACAATATTTCGCTGAAATTTCCCGATCGGGGGATGATTTTCCTTCTGGGGAAATCGGGAAGCGGAAAATCCACTCTGCTCAATGTGCTGGGGGGGCTGGATCGCTACGATCGCGGGGAAATCCTGATCAAAGGGGTTTCCTCCAAGGCGTTTAAGCAGCAGCATTTCGATTCCTACCGCAACACCTATATGGGCTTTATTTTTCAGGAATATAATATTCTGGAAGATTTTACCGTGGGGGCCAATATCGGCATCGCTTTAGAGCTGCAAGGAAAAAAAGCCACCGGGGAGGCTATTAATCAGATCTTGAATCAGGTGGATCTGGCGGGATACGGGAGCCGCAAGCCGGGGGAACTTTCCGGTGGGCAGAAGCAGCGGGTGGCGATTGCCCGGGCGTTGGTGAAAAACCCCGAAATTATTATGGCAGACGAGCCTACCGGCGCGCTGGATTCTACCACCGGACGGCAGGTGCTGGAAACGCTGAAAAAGCTGTCAAAGGATAAACTGGTGATTGTGGTCTCCCATGATCAGGAGTTTGCCGAGCGGTATGCGGACCGGATCATTACGCTCTCTGACGGACAGGTGGTCGGCGATATTGAGCGTCAGGCCGAGGCGGTGCAGGAGAATCCGGAGGAAACCGGATTGGTTTTCGGGGCGCAAAGCATTGGAATTCCGGCCGGTTACCAGCTGACCGAGGAAGACCGCTTGGCGATCAACCGGTATTTGGCGGCGGTGCAAAGCGGGACGGTCTCTTTGCAGTCGGCGGCAAAGCAAACGAACAGCGCATTTGCGCCAACGGATCCTCAGGCAATTCGGATGCAGACCGGCGGATTCCGGCTGATCAAGTCCCGTTTGCCGCTGCATAACGCCTTTAAGATCGGCGCGAGCGGATTGAAATATAAAAAAGTGCGTCTGGTGGTGACCATCCTGCTTTCCTGTGTGGCGTTCGGGTTATTTGGTTTATCGGATACCTTCGGCGCCTATAATCATGTGGCTACCTGTACGAAGTCCATTATGGACACGGGAATTTCTTATACCTCGATTGTGAAAGCCAGAAAGCGAGGCGTAGGCATGGCCACCTATTGGGATCGCAGCAATTATCGCCTGAACGATCAGGATTTAAAAACCTTTCAGGAACAAACCCAGGTGGATTTGGCCGGGGTCTATCAGCCGAATAACGCAAATCTGTCTTTCAGCGATCAGATCAATCCGGAACGAAAGCTTACGGATGGAAATTTTACGCTTTATGCCACCAATTTTACCGGGTATGCAGAGATCAGCGAAGCAGATTTGAAAGAGATGGATGCTACACTTGTGGCCGGGCGGCTGCCGAAAGGAAAAACGGATGAGGTTGCGATCAGCAGCTTTGTGGCGGAGAGCTTTATCAAAGGGCAATATACAGACGGTTCTTTCGCAGCAGGCAGCGGTGTAGATTCTGTGATTCAGTATCAAACCATCAGCAAGGCCGCGGATCTGGTGGGCAAAACGTTAGAGCTGAACGGAAAGACCTGCACCATCACCGGAATTGTGGATACCAAGCTGGATCTGAACCGGTATAAAACCCTGGCGGAGGAAAAAGATTACCAGACCAACGCGGAGAAGCTGGTGAAGCTGGCGTTGGCCAGTGAATTCCAATATGCGTCTCAGTTCAGCCTGGCGCAGGTGCTGATGGTGGGAGAAGGCACCATTGATCAGATGACGGCCGGTCAGGCAACGGTTCGACGGATCAGTTCCGGGAACATTTATCTTTATAATGATCAGGCCAATCTTTCCCCGCAGTACCTTGGCCAGCTGGCGGATCTGAACGGCCAAAAGATCCAATGGCTGGGAGATGCAAAAACAACGTTGGGCAAGAAAGAAATCATCGTGAGCAGCGATCTTTTGAGCGGGGGCGCTTACTATAAGGGCTCTCCTGCCGGAGAGGGGTTTGCGGGCGATGGCTCGATGGAGATGGATCCTCTGGAACTGGCTAAAAATGTCGGCGCGTTAAAAGGAAATATCTACCGGAATAACGGCACCGATATGGAGGAGGCGGAAGGATACACCATCGTAGGCGTCCTCACAAGCGACGGGGCGGAGAATTCTATCAGCCAGACCCTGATCGCCAATGATGAGCTGGTGCAGGAACTGACCGTCGGCGGTGACGGGCGTTATGCTTTTGCGGTGGGCGGTATGCCGGAAGGCAAAGAGGCAGTGCGTGATCTGGTTTCCTATTGCTATTCGGAGACAGGCGATGTCCGCTATGAACTGCAGAATTCTGTCACCTATGAATTGGATACTGTGAATGAGGTGCTGAAAATTTTAGCGCGCGTATTTTTCTATATTGGCTTGGGCTTTGCCCTGTTTGCGGCGATCATGCTGGCCAACTTTATCAGTACCAGTATCAGCTATAAAAAGCAGGAGATCGGAATTTTACGGGCAATTGGTTCCCGCAGCAACGATGTGTTCCGGATCTTTTTTTCCGAAAGCTTTCTGATCGCCATGATCAATTTTATCCTGTCGTGTATCGGGGTGCTGGCGGCGACCCAGGTGATTAACCATATGCTGCGCACCCGGGCAGGCATCCTGATTACGGTGTTGAATTTCGGCCCCCGACAAATTTTGCTGTTACTGGGCGTGAGCCTGTTGGTGGCGGCTGTCGCCAGCTTTTTGCCGGTGAAACGGATCGCTTCCAAGCGGCCGATTGATGCGATCCGCAATCGCTGAGCGCTTGTGATTGCAGGAAAGAGAAAGGGGGGATCTGTGTGAAAACGAACTGGAAGAAACGCATTTCCAGCGTGGTTTGCATGCTGCTGTTTTCAGTAATGACAGCGTTGGTGGTGATTTCTGCCGTTTATCTGGTGCAAGGCTATCGGATGTACCGGGCGGCACTGGACCGGATTCCGCTGGATACCATTGTGGCTTCTTATCAGAATCAGGCTTCCTACGTTCCCCTTTCTCAATTGCCGCAGATCTATAAAGACGCGGTGGTTGCGGTGGAGGATCACCGGTTTTACCGGCATGGGGGAGTAGACCTCATTTCGATCGCCCGGGCGATTTATACCGATCTTACGACCCGGTCCCTCAAGGAGGGTGGATCCACCATTACTCAGCAGCTGGCTAAAAATTTGTATTTCACCCAGGAGCGAAAGCTGGAGCGGAAAATCGCTGAAATGTTCATGGCGTTTTCCTTTGAAAAGCATTACGATAAAGAAACAATCTTAGAGTTATATATCAACAGTATTTATTACGGGAGTGGCTACTACGGCATTTTAGAAGCATCGGAAGGCTATTTTGGGGAAGACCCCGGCCGGCTGAGCGAGGAGGAGTGCACGCTGCTGGCGGGGCTGCCAAACGCGCCGTCCGCTTATTCTCTGGACACGAACCCCGCTCTTGCCGCGAAACGGCAGCGGCAGGTGCTCGATGCGATGGTGCGCTACGGTTATCTCACGCGGGAGACCGCGTCGGAGATTTCGGTGGACGGCGATGTGGCAGCCAGCGCAAACACCCCTGCCGATGCGGCACCGTTTGACCGTTTACGGGACGCGGCGGCTTCCTGAGATTGGGAAAACAGAGAGGCAGTATCATGGAAAGAAAGAACAGGCGGAAATGGATCGGGGGATCCGTGCTGGCGGCTATCGTGGCGCTGGCGGTTTTTTTGGCGGGCTATTTCGGCCTTTTACCGCAAAAGAGCTATACCGGCGCTGATTTTGGCATCCAGCAGGCTGTCAGCGCGGTGGATTATAATAAAAACGGAAAAGACGATTATAGCGATTTTCTTTCGGGGGCCCGCAAAGACGCGCAAAATCATCCGCAGTACAGCACCGCCTACTATGAGGGCGGCTACCCGCCGAAAGATGTCGGCGTCTGCACCGATGTGATCTGGCGTGCGTTCCGGGAGGCGGG
This sequence comes from uncultured Eubacteriales bacterium, assembly GCA_964428505.1. Taxonomy (GTDB): domain Bacteria; phylum Bacillota; class Clostridia; order Oscillospirales; family QAKW01; genus QAKW01. The sequence continues at coordinate 19,584 of CAYRYQ010000015.1, read as the reverse complement.
GTATTCTTTTAAGGAGATGCTGGATCGGGATATCGCTGCCCATCCGGAACGCTACCCCGGCATAGAGAGTCCGGATCCGAATATTGATTTTCGGCGGGTGGGGAATCTTCGGTGCTTTCTGGATGCCTATGCGGTATCGCTGACCACTGATAAGAATGACAGTGCGGAATGGCAGCCGGGGGATATCGTGGTATTCGGAAAAGACCGCCATATCGGGATCGTATCTGACCGGCGCAATAAAAACGGTCAGCCCTACATTATTCACAACGGCGGCCAGCCGATGCGGGAAGAAAATTATCTGCCCCGGGCCAAGGTAACGGCACACTATCGGTTCGACGCGTCGCTGCTGCCTGACGGCGTAGCGGTGCCGGATCCGTCTTAAACCGCAAGAAGGCTCCCGCACTTTTACTGTGCGGGAGCCTTCTTAAGCCGTTTCAAGGGGTCAGGGAGCTGCTGTCTCCAGAGAATCCAGCCTTTTTTGAAAAAAATCGCAAAGATCAGATAAGCTTTTCGCGGTTTGTCCCAGCTTTTGACGATAGGCAACGTGTTCTCTGATGGCGTTCAGCGCGTTCTGGAGTGTCTGCGCGCCGAATTCCTCGGCGATCTGATTCAGATAGGCCTCCGTGGCCTTGACGCTGATGGCGCGCTTATAAGGCTCTCCGTTCAGCAGGCACTTGACCACATACGTATACATAAAGGCGGTGCTGGGATTCATTCCGGTGTCTTTGGCGATTTTTTCAGCCATCTGATGATAATTCGGGTGCTGATTCATGAAAGCCTTTTTCCCGGCTTCATAACAGTAATGGATCATTTTGCCGGTAAGCCGCTGGTATTTTGCACCCTCATCGGGCCGATCTTCGCAGACGTCCGTGCAAGGTTTCGGCTCGGTGTATTCCTGGCTTTCTTGTTCAAAGCGCTGCAGCTTCCCGTTGATCTCGTTCAGTGCGGTTTCCAATTCCTTGATCCTGGAAAAAAACTCTAAAAGAATAGGATCATACTGCATAAAAAATCCTCCGTCGTGTTCTTTTGTTTCATATGTATGATTTTATAATGGTAATATGTTATAAATAAAGGAAAAACATTGATAAAATCCCGGAGTATGGTTTTTGCTTATGATTACAGAATGCGGCGCCTTTTTCTATTGACAAGGATTGGAAAGGATGTTACACTTGTAACAGTTTGCGATAAGGAGGAAGGGCAATGAATCTGCCGTTGGTTCGTCTGGGAGAGACGGCCGGGCCTTGTTGGGCGCGGCTGGTGGACGCGTTGATGGAGCTGATGACCGAAAAAGATTATGCCGACATTACCGTAACAGATCTGACCAAACGGGCAGGAGTGTCACGCATGGCCTATTATCGCAGCTTTTCTTCCAAGGAAGAGGTGCTGGATCAGTTTATGGATGTGGTGGGAAGAAAAATTCATGAAACGGTATCCGCCTTTCCAAATGGTGGGGATGTAGATGCCTATTTTCAGCTTTTGTTTCATGCACTCGGGAAATACAGCGTGCTGATTCAATCGGCCTATAAAGCGCGGCTGGGAGAAATGATTCTGGCGCATATTACCCGGTTTATGCGTCTTTCTCTGCCGGACTGTCTGGGGGAATATCCGCTTTATTATCTGGCCGGCGGGTTTTATAACCTGCTGATCCAATGGATTCTGACCGGGAAACGGGAACGGGTGGAAACACTGGCAGCCCTCGCTGCGGCGCCTGTTCCGTGCATTGCAACTATTAAAGGAGAGCAGGATCATGTCTAAGATTTTGATTGTTACAGACTCGGCCAGTGACTTGCCGGAAAAGTGGGAGCAGGAGCTGGGGATCCGGGTGCTCCCTTACCGGCTGATGCTGGACGGAAAAGAATATATCAGCCGGGTGGAGCTGGGGAATGAAGCGTTTTATCAGCTGCTGAAAAACAGCGAAGGGGTGCCGAAAACTTCTCAGATTACGCCGTTTACCTTTCTGGAGCTTTACAAAAACTATTTTACAGAAGGCTATACCGACGTGATTCAGATTCTGATCAACGCCGAAGGGTCTGCCACCTATCAGAATGCGCTGCTGGCCACCACACAGTTTTTTGAGGAAGTGCCGGAAGCAGTGGGGAAGATCAATCTTTATACACTGGAAGGAAAATCTTATACCGGCGCCTATGGCTACGCGGTTGCAGAAGCGGGCAAAATGGCAAAAGCCGGCCGGGCGGCAAGTGAGATTCTGGATTTTGTGCAGGATTGGCTGGATCATTGCCGGATCTATGCGGGACTTTTTACATTAAAGTATGCAGCAAAATCCGGCCGGATCCCCAGCGTGGCCGCCTTTGTGGGAGATGCCATCGGGATGAAGCCGATCATGCGGATTTTTGACCATAAGATTACCACAAGGGATAAAGTGCGGGGAGAAAAAAATATTGCGCCTTTTATTGTGGCGCGGGTGAAGAGAGAGGCAATTCCAAACAGCCCATATTGTGTGGTTTATGGCGAAAACGAGGAGGATCGGGAGGTTATGCGCCATCTGGCTGAGGAAACGCTGGGCTATCCGCCGGCGGATTTTTACCGGATCGGCCCGATCGTCGCTTCCCATGCCGGGCCCCGCGTTGTGGGGATTATATTTAAATGCAGAAGCGAAGGATAGCGGAATTTTTGATTATTGATGAAAAGGGCCTCTCTTTGTAGCGGGATTCTACAAGGGGAGGTCCTTATTTTTGTTCATAGATGGTCCACTGGAGCACAAAGGGCGATTGGATCCCGGGCGTTATTTCTGGCACTTTACGGAAAGCGCCGTGAAAGGAGGGGGCCTATTTGTAATATTTTGTAAAATTTATACGCAAAGCTATAAAAATACCTTTGCAAGCGCGCTAATTGCTAAAGGAGAAGGGGATTATCCCCTGTTCGGGTTTGGCCAGGATCGTTGAACATCAGAAAAAGGGATGTTGATTTTTATCGGCATATCAAGAAGACTGCGGCGTGTCTCCAAAAAAAGGAGGCACGCCGCAGTTATATGAGAAGGGTGGAAAGGTTCAGTTTTCCGAGCGAAGCAGGCCGTATTGGCCGTCCTTGCGGCGGTAGGCTACGCTCACCTTGTCCGTATCACTGTCCAAGAACATAAAGAAGTTATGGTCCAGCAGGTTCATCTGCATGATGGCTTCATCCAAATCCATAGGCCGCAGAAAAACCTCTTTGGTGCGAACCAGATGGAAATCCTCTTCGCCTTCGTCCCAAGCGTCAAAGTCTGGTGCGGTGTCATACAGGCTTTTGGTCAGGCGGGTTTTATTCTTGCGCACCTGACGGATCAGCAGATCTACGATCTCGTCCAGCGCCATCATTTTATCCACCGCACTGCGCTCTCCGCGGAACAGCATCCCGTGGTCTTTTACCGTGACCTCCACCGTCACTTCTTCCCGCACGACCGTAAAGGTCAGCGCGGCGACAGCTTCAGAGGTAAAGAACTTATCCAGCTTGGTCACCTTTCTTTCAATCAGAAGCTTTTCCTTGTCGGTTAGGTTCATTTTTTTGGTTACAAAGGTCAGTTTCATAGGGGATACCCTCCTTTTCTTTACTGTCTTCAGTATAACATGAAAGTGTGAAAAAATATAGTAGAATTTGTTAATTTCTACACGTTGTATATCCCTGCCAAAAATCAACAAAATGGAACGAAATTCTTGATTTTTTTATGAAAGATCGGTATAATAGATTAGTAAGCTTAATAAAGGACGGTTTTAGGCCAATGGCGGTATCGGATTTTCCGCGGGTGTTGACCCATCTGCGTAAGGAAGCGGGCATTTCTCAAAAAAAGGCGGCGGACGCCCTGGGAATTTCTCAGGCGCTGCTCTCTCATTATGAAAAAGGGATCCGCGAGTGCGGCCTTTTGTTTTTGGTGCGGGCGGCGGATTTCTATCGGGTTTCGGTGGATTATCTGCTGGGGCGGACATTGGAAAAAAACGGAGCAACTATTTTGCTCGAAGAGCTGCCAAACGAAGATGCGGCAGGGCAGGGAAACCGGGGCGCGGGCAGCTTGCTGCCGGTGCTGAATAAAAAGCTGATCTGCAACTCGGTAGCGGTGGTGGAAGATTTATTGGGCGCAATTGGTGATAAGGAGCTGATCAATAAGGTTTCGCTCTATTTGCAGATCAGCGTCTACCAGATGTTTCGCCGGCTCTATAACGCCAGGGCCGACCTGCCGCAGACCTTTTTCGGGGCGGAAAGCGACACCTATGATCTGATGGCAGATTGTGCAATGAAAAAGCTGGAAGCCGAGATTCAGCGAAAGCTGAAGAAAGTGAAGCTGCCGGCTATGGATCAGCAGACGATCGAGCAGCGATATCCGTTGTTTGCCAGCTCTCTTCTGAATCTGCTGCAAAATGCGGAGGTTGCGATCGGCGGGAGGAAAAAATAGAAAACGGCGATTTTTCTTCTGTTTGGTCTTTACGAGAAAACCACGAATAAGAGAATGCCCCGGAATGGCTTTGAATCGGCCATTTCGGGGCGTCTTTCTTTTTAATCGATGATCGAAGGAACCCGTTGACGAAGAGGAAACAGCCGTAAGGCGTTTTCATCGGTAGCGGCCTCCACTTCTTTTGCGGAAATGCCCCGTAAGGAAGCGACCATTTCCGCGATTTCCGGCAGAAACAGCGGGGAATTTCGCTTTCCCCGGTGGGGAACTGGCGCCAGGTAAGGGCTGTCGGTTTCCAGCAGCAGCCGGGAAAGCGGCACTGCGGCGGCAACTTCTTTGGCTGTTTTGGCGTTGTTGAAGGTGACCACGCCGCCTACAGAGATGGAATAGCCCAACTTCAGCACTTCTTTTAAGGATTCCACCGAGCCGCTGTAGCAATGAAAAATGCCGGTTACACGGGGGTGTGTCCGCAGAATTTCCAGTGTATCCGCCATGGCGTCCCGGCTGTGGATCACCACAGGCAGTGCATATTCTTCCGCCAGCGCGAGCTGGGAGTGGAACCATTTTTTTTGGATTTCCCGGGGGACAGTGTCATAATAATAATCCAGCCCGATTTCGCCCACTGCGGCCACCTTGGGTTCCCGGAGCATGGCCCGCAGGGGCTCGATTCCCCGCTCCTCCAGCTCCATGGTGTCGTGGGGATAAATGCCAATGGCGGCATAGACGAAGTCGTAGCGCTCTGCCAGCCGAAGGGTGCGGGCGCAGGAGGCAAAGTGGCTGCCGGCATTGAGTACCCGGCGGATCCCCATCGCGCGCAGGGCGTCCATCAGTGCGTCCCGGTCTTCGTCAAACTGTTCATCGTCCAGATGGGCATGAATATCAATCATCGGATGATCGCTCCCGGCTCTAAAGTATCCTCCAGGAAAAGGACCCGCACGCCGTCTTTGGTATCGGCGGCCAGCAGCATTCCTTCGCTGGTGGTGCCCCGCAGCTTGGCGGGCGCCAGATTATCCACCAGAATGATCTTTTTCCCAACCAGCTCTTCCGGCTTATAATAGGCGGCGATGCCGGAGAGGACTTGCTTGATGCCCTGCCCGTTATCGACCTTCAGGCAAAGCAGCTTGTCGCTTTTGGGCAATGGTGCACATTCTGTAACCACGGCTACCCGGAGCGCAACTTTTGCGAAATCCTCCATGGAGATCAGCGCCAATCCTTCAGGCACCTTGCTGTTGGCTGCCCTTTCGGGAGCAGGGGCATTTGCAACCTTGGCTGCTTTGATTTCTTCCAGCTTTTTTGGAATGTCGATCCGGGCAAACAGGATCTCCGGTGCGTCCACTTTGGTTCCGGGCTTCAGCATGCCGAAGGTTCTGGCAGAATTCAGATCCAGCGGGCTTTGCAGCTGCCCTAAAATCTTATCGGCGGTTTCCGGAATGAAGGGGGAGAGCAGAACGCCCGCAATGCGGATGCATTCCAGCAGATTGTAAAGCACTGTGGCCAGCCGCGCGTGGTCGCCGTCTGGTTTCCCTAAAATCCAGGGCTCTGTTTCATCCACATATTTGTTGGCCCGACGCAGCAGCATGAAAACATCGTCAATGGCATCGGCAATGTGCATCTGATCCATATGCCGCTCTGCTTTGGCGGCCGTTTGGGAAGCAAGAGCAATCAATTCTTCGTCTACCTCTGCTTTTTTGCCCGACGTCTGCACCACGCCGCCGAAATATTTATGGGTCATCGACAGCGTGCGGCTGACCAGATTCCCCAGAATGTTGGCCAGGTCCGTATTGATCCGTTCCATCATCAGCTCATAAGAGATCAGCCCGTCGTTGGCAAATGGGATTTCATGCAGCACGTAATAGCGCACCGCGTCTACCCCAAAGAGCTGCACTAAATCATCGGCATACAGCACGTTGCCTTTGGATTTGCTCATTTTTCCATCGCTCATGATCAGCCAGGGGTGGCCGAACACCTGATGGGGGAGTGGCTCTCCCAACGCCAGCAGAATGCAGGGCCAGTAAATGGTGTGGAACCGCACAATATCCTTGCCGATCAGATGCATGTCTGCCGGCCAGTATTTTTTATATTCTTCGGAGGAATGACCGTTGGGGTCATAGCCTAAAAAGGTGATATAATTGGAGAGCGCGTCAATCCATACATACACCACATGCCGCCGGTCAAAGCTGACAGGAATGCCCCAGGTGAAAGAAGTGCGGGAAACGCACAGGTCCTGCAGCCCGGGCTTGATAAAATTATTGATCATCTCATTTTTGCGCTGGGGCGGGCAGATAAAATCCGGGTGGGTCTCAATATAGTCTTCCAGCTGTTTGGCGTATTTGGACAGCCGGAAGAAATAGGCCTCCTCTTTGGCGGGGTGTACCTCCCGCCCACAGTCGGGGCATTTCCCGTCTACCAGCTGGGTTTCTGTAAAAAAAGATTCACAGGGCGTGCAGTACATGCCTTCATAGCAGCCCTTGTAAATATCGCCCTGCTCATAGAGCTTCTGGAAAATTTCCTGAATCTTTTTTTCATGCTGTGGATCCGTCGTGCGGACAAAACGGTCATAAGTGGTGTTCATCAAATCCCAGATCCGTCTGATTTCGCCCGCCACATTGTCCACAAAGGCCTGCGGCGTAATGCCGGCGGCTTCGGCCTTCTGCTGGATTTTTTCGCCGTGCTCATCCGTTCCGGTCTGAAAATAAACATCATACCCTTGCATCCGCTTGAAACGGGTGATGCTGTCTGCCAAAATAATCTCATAGGTGTTGCCGATATGGGGTTTACCGGACGTATAGGTAATCGCGGTACTCAAATAGAATTTTTTTGCCATTGATTTTCAAGCCCCTTTGCGTTTTATTCATTTTATTTTAGCATAGCCCAATTCGTTTTTCAATATGAATCGGGATTTTTAGACTTGAAAAAGACCTGCAGCTGTTGTAAAATAAGGAAGAATGAAGAAAGAAGGTAGAAAAATGAGCAAGATTTTAGTCGAAATGTCCGCCCGTCATGTCCATCTGACGACCGAAGCGGTGGAATTGCTTTTCGGGAAGGGCGCTGTGTTGACGCCGAAGCGGCCTCTTTCACAGCCGGGGCAGTTTTTGAGTGAAGAGCGGGTGGAACTGATCGGGCCTAAAAAGAGCATCGCTAATGTGAGCGTGTTGGGGCCGGTACGTTCTAAGAATCAGGTAGAGCTCTCTTTGACCGATGCGAGAGCGCTGGGCGTGGACGCGCCGATCCGTATGAGCGGCGACGTGGCGGGTTCCGGCAGCATCACCGTGAAGGGGCCTTGCGGAGAGCTGGTTTTGAGTGAGGGCGCGATTGCCGCGAAGCGGCATATTCATCTGACGCCGGAAACGGCGGCAATGCTTGGAATCAAAGACGGGCAGGTGGTTTCGGTGAAGCTGGCTGGCGAGCGGGCGGTTACGTTCGGCGAGACCGTGATCCGGGTTTCTGAAAAATTTGCCGATGCAATGCATATTGATACCGATGAAGCCAACGCGGTGGCGCTGCCCCGGGAAGCTTACGGCGAGATTGTACTTTAATCAAATTAAAAAATACGCTGTGAAACAAAGTTTCACAGCGTATTTTTTATCAGTGAATGGTGATTTGCACACTGGAGGAAAGCCCGGCGGTGCTGAGCGTGGAAGAGCAGATCAGAGACTGAAGATTCGGGCAGCTTTGCAGCGGGGTACTGTCGGTCGCCTGCGTGCCGGCAACATCCAGCAAGATCAGAGAGGGGGAGCCGCTCAAAAAAGAAAGATCCGAAATTTTTGTTTTAGCCGCCTCCAGTGTGGTCAGCCCCGTCTGACTTTTCAGCGGGGAAAGATCGACCAGCGGGTTTCTGCTGACCGAAAGGGCGGCTACTTGCTTCTGGAAGGTGCTGAGAGAGGAAATGTCATTATCAGCAGCATAGAGGGTCTGAAGCGCCTTGAAATCATTGACAACGCTTAAAGAGGTCAGTTTGCAGTCAGACAGATCCAGGTATTCCAGCGCCGGCAGTGCACTGAGCTTTTTAATATTCGAGGGGGTGTTGCCGGTCAGATTCAGCTTTTTCAACTTGGCAAGCGTGGAGAGGGGAGAAAGATCAGAGATATAGTTTTTGGAAACATCCAGCGCAGTCAGATCGCTGAGCGCACTGATTCCCTCCAACTCGCAAAGCCGGTTCCCGGAAAGGTTGAGCGTGGTCAGCAGCGGGAACATCGCTGCGGATGAAGTGGCGGCAATGTTATTGCCTGCCGCACTGATGTCTTCTAAATAACGCAGATTTTTGATTGAGGCAAAAGAACTGATCTGATTATCATCCACGTTTAAGGCGCTCAACTGGGTGCAGGCGCTCAAGTAGGCAAGATCCTGATCCGACAGAGCGCAGCTGTTGATTCGCAGGCCGGTGAGGGAACGGAGGCTGGAAAGGGGAGAAAAATCATCAATGGAGGATTCGTTGAGGATGGCAAGATTTTGCAGATTGGGCAGATATTCAAGGTCGCTGAGGGTCTGGATGCTGCCGCCGATTCCTTCGTTAGTGAGCGTGGTGACGGAAGACAGCTGCGCTGCGTATAGATTCCCGGAGGGGCGCTGGAGCGCCGCGCGTACCATCCGTTCAATTTTACCGTCAACAAATTCAATGGCCTGATTGGCGTTGTTGATTTCATAAGAAATTTTCAGCCGGGGGGAAACCAGCCCGTTGCTGCTCATCGCAATGGCAGTGAGCGTGGAGGTGGCGCTGATGGTAATGGGACCGGTGTAGACTTTTGAAGTCAGCGCCGGATCTTCCCCGTTTAAAGTATAATAAATGGTCTGTCCTTCCCCCGCTGTCAGCGTTACTTTCTGGGCGGTGCTGTATTTTCCCTGGGCGGGAGTAAAGGTGAGATCAGCGGGGCGGGATGCCTGAATTTTTTTATTAATATAGGAGTCGCTGATACTGTCCAAAAAATCAACTGCGCCTCCAATTTCTCCTTTTGCCACTAAAAGGCGTGCTTTTGCAAAATACAGTCCTTCCTCCCCGCTGATACGCGCAATGGCGCGGCTCAGCAGCGCATCCGCTTTTTCAAAATCCTCCAACTGAATCAGGGCGTTGGCATAGTCCATATAAAGATCTGCATTGCTCGCTTTCAGATATAGCGCAGAAGCGTAGCGGGCGGCAGCTTTTTCGTAGTCGCCGCTTTCATAGGCACGCTCTCCCTGCCGGGTCAGCGTGTTCGAAAGGGGGGTACGTAAAAACAAAATGAATATCAGCAGACAAAGAACCGCCGCAGTACCAAATGAAAGGGCAAAAAGAACCCACTTTTTCTGCATCCACGCGGGCAGCTTTTTCATAGGGCTTCTCTCCTTTTTCTTAAAGAATAAAAACAGTGTAGCACAGTTCTTTGTACTTTTCAACCCAATTGGTGCAAAGGCCTTTGCCGCATAATTTTCTCTGAATTTGAATAATATGGTAAAAACCGTCAATAACATAGAGTGAGGTGATATGATGAAAAAACAAACGGTGACGTATCGGGATGAAATGGTGGCTCTTCGGCTAAGGATTGAAAATCTGGAAACCAAACTGGCGTTGACCAATGAGCCGATGCTGGTGGATGCGCTGTCTTATGAATTGCTGGGGTTGCGTTCCCGCATGAGTTTTCTGATTGCCCGAGCAAAAAAGGAGCAGCTTTCCGTATAAAAAAGCGATGTTATAATAAACAAAATTCATGAACAAACATTGTTTATTATTACTAATTCTGAAATTTCTCTTGAAGTGAATCAGTGGGTATGCTATACTATAGACGATATATTATATATGTCGATGTAGTTTAGGCTATTTCAGGAGGTATTCACATGAAATTCAGAAAAACCCTGGCTGCTGTGCTGTTGATTGCGCTGATGGGGACCCTCGCAGGCTGCAATTATATCAGCCGGCCAAAAGGTGCTGCGAATAACGGGGAGGATATCAGCGGAAAACTCAGCTCGCTGTTAACGATTCCCGTCTATAATTATGCTGCGCCCACGCATAAAACGGAAGATGTGACTGTTCCCGGGGATGAGACCACGGAGACCCCGACCAATGAGGAACCAACGGATGAAACCCCGGTGGAAGAGACCCCGGTTTACACACCCTTTACTTCAACCTTTGACCCTCAGGCTCTATTGAGCAAGATCGATGCGCTGGTCAAGACCATGAAAGCGGCCCGCGGAACCGCCAACAGCGCTACCGGCGTCAGCGATGAGTTGTTAGCCAATCGGTCTGTTAAAATTCTGGTGCCGGATACGTTTCCGATCTCTGAGGAGGACGCCGCTGTTCAGGCCATTTCCAGCCAGTATGGGTGTGCCGTGAATGTGAAGCGCATGGGAACCGGAGCGGCCTATGCCGCCGCTTGCCGTCGTGCGGTTCTTTCCGGGGATAAAGTCGATTTGATGTATGTGGATAACGCCAGCTGGGGCGATCTTCATACCTATACGCAGGCCATCAATACCTTTGTGAATTTCAGCCTTGGTGATAAATTAGGAACCTTCTCTTCCGCGTATTCCAAAAGATTTTATGTGAAAGACGACTTGGACGATACCCTTATTCATTATTATGTAGCGGCCGGTATGGGTGCCCCGTATCTGCTGGCTTATAATAAGGGCAATATTAAGAACACGACGCTGGCGGAGTCTGCCACATCAGACGGCACCACGCTTCGCAGTGTGAACGTGGTGGATCCGGTGACCATGTATAATAATCGCTCTTGGGGCATCGATGCTTTTACTGCGTTGCTGCAATCCAGCACCACCGGCTCCAATGTGGGGCTTGCGTCTGTGATTGATCAACTGAGCGGGCTTGATATCTGGTATGGAATGGAAAATGTGGCTGGGTTTAGTATTTCTTCCGCCACTGGCAAAGCAACCGTGAATTTGACTCCTGCCAATAATGCAACGGTGGATGTGGTGCAGAACTGGTATTGGAATACCAAAGGATCGGACGCGAAAAATTTTGTGGGATCGTTGGTGAATGCCTCGGCATGGAGCAACGGAACTGTATATCAGAAACTGTTCAATCGTTATAGCGGCGCCGATTCTGTGAAATCCTATTCCTTTGTGGCCTGTGAATTGACAAATTTGAAAGCCATTTCCGAAGCAGCCGAAAGTATGGGCGCAAATTGGGATTTTGTGGCTTATCCATATGGCCAGACTTATGAAAATATGTACCGCACTATGACCGAGACCGATTTTAATGCGAAGGTGGAAGCGGATAAACAATTAATGGCCGGGGAAGAAAAGGGAATCGTTACACCGGCCGCGGGCTGGGTCGGCGGATTTGCGGTGATGAAGACCTGCCAGAATCCATCTGTTGCTCTTCGCGTCGCGGAGGAATATACAAAAGTTTGGAAAGCAGAGTTTGAGACTCCTTATTATAATCTGATGACCACGGAACAGCAGGCACGGTACAATGATATGAAATCGAATATCGGGGTTTCCTTTGTGCGCAGCTGGGTGGAAAAAGCGATCAACACTAACGTGGCGTATCCGGATGCCGCGAAATACTTCTATGGATATGCTACTACCGGGGGAAGCATCACTTCGGAAGATCCGGATTATTACACCACGGATCGATCCAATTACGTGGCGTTGTCCTTCTTTGATAATAACCCGGCTTTGGCTACACAGCCGATCTATCATAAGAACGATGCGCTGGGCTTCTATAGCCCACAGATTCAGAAGAGTTGGAGCGCTTATATGGATGGCTCGCCCAGTGCAACCAGCGCGAGCGCCAAGGATACCGGCAGCGTCATTGATATTTTGAATGCAACCCTGCTACCGAGCAACGTCTTATTCAACTGGTAATCAACACTATAAAACACAGGGGGGATGTGCGTGTGGCACATCCCCCTTCTATGTTAAAGGAGGGAAAGGATGAACCATTGCTCACGAAGAGCTTGGCTGGAAAGCCGCGGATTTCTTTATGCGGTAATGACGCTGTTGGCCTTTCTGATAAGCGTGATCATCAGTTTGGGCGGTCTTTTTCTTTTCAATATGAATGGAGATTTTTATTCAGCTTTGCAAGGGGAGATCAATCAGGGATTTTTCCTTTCGGCACTGTTGGTGTTGATTTTTTCCTCGATTCTTTTCACCCCTTTTTCTTACGGAATTTCTCATTATTTCATTTTATCTGCCCGGGAACGGGCTTCTTTTCGGGCGTTATTCTTTCTGTTTCATCAACCAATTTTGTTGACAAAGGCCACGGTAGTTTCTATTTTGAAAAAAATCCTGATCTACTTTGAGCGCCTGCTTCTGCTGCTGGTTGCAGCCATTTTGGAGGTGCTGCTGTTTTTTTCCTTTTTACTGGTAAGCGGTGCCGATATTTTTTCGGTGCAGGAGAATCCCTTCCGGTTGGCTGCCGCCTTCATGCTGGGCTCTCCTTGGTTGGTCGGCCTGAGCATCTTACTTTGGAGTTGTGTGCTGTATGGATTTATTTTGATCAATCTGCGGTATTTGCTGTGTAAATATGTTTTGCTGCAATATCCGGCCGCCAATGTGATGCAGGCCGTGCAGGTGGGGCGGCAAGCAATCCGTGGGAAGCTTTTTAGAACGCTGTTGTTTTATTTGCGATTTTGTGCTATCGCGGTATTGACCACTCTTTCTTTTGGGCTTTCCGCCCGATTTGCCGACGGCATTTATCAACGCAGCTTTTCTTCCTATGCATGTGAACTGGTGGAGAAGGGCTGGCAGGATTACTGCCGCAGGCGCAGTCTTCGGAATTAATATGAACATTCCGGCAATCCCCTTGAATTATCAGCGGATTTCTGGTATAATAACCGAAAACGGTTATTATACTGATTTGATGATCAAGGCGGTTTGTCCCACTTTGCGGTGTTTCCGCCTATATGGTCAAGGGTATCATAAAGCCAACGACTTTCTGGTATCATTTAAAATAACCGAATGAAATGAGATCCTTTGAAAAGGAGCTGGAGTGCATTGAAACGAGAAAATCAACTTTGGGGAAAACTGCAATCCTTTTTTAGAAAAAAAATATCCGGTGCGCAGAAAGCCCCGCCGGGAGAGGAAACAAGAGCGACAAAGAAAAAGCGCAAAACTTGGATTTCCACTTGGCCTAAGTGGCTTAGAAAAACGGTCTTTGCGGTATTTTTAACTGGGCTTTTGACCTGCTTTTTCGTTTTTTTGGCGTTTTTCTGGTATTCGTTTATCTATTTGGACGATGAATTTGACCTTTCCATGGTGGACAGTACCTTGAATTATACATCCGTGGTTTACGGGGTGAAGGACGGCTCTTATGTGGAGGCGGAAACGCTGCACGCCAGTGAAAACCGGATCTGGACGGATATTGAAGATGTTCCGGATCAGCTGAAGTGGGCATTTATTGCCATTGAGGATAAGCGGTTTTATCAACACAGCGGAGTGGATTTAATTCGTACCAGCAATGCCGTTTTGAATTTCTTCAATTTTAGCAGCAACTCGACCTTTGGAGGTTCCACCATCACACAGCAGGTGATAAAAAATTTAAGTGGAGACGACGAGCAGACGGTCACCCGGAAAATTCAGGAGATTCGCCGGGCATGGTATCTGGAAAGAGAATATAAAAAAGATCAGATCCTGGAAGTATATTTAAATACGATTTATTTGTCGCAGGGCTGTTATGGTGTAGAAACAGCGGCGGAGGTCTATTTTGGCAAGTCGGTAAATGAGCTTTCCCTATTGGAGTGTGCCAGCCTTGCATCGATCACTAAATATCCCAGCAAATATGATCCGATTCAGAATGCGGGGAATAATCTGGAACGGGCGCACACGGTCATTGATGAAATGCTGAAGCTGGGAAAGATCACCGAGGAAGAGGCAAATGAAGCCAAGTCGCAGGAATTGGTGCTTCATGTGGGGGAAACAAAGAACGCTCAAACCAGCGGCACAGAGGTGAACAGTTATTTTGTGGATCAGGTGATCAGCGATGTTGTTGCCGCGTTGGTCCATGACAAGGGATATAGCCAATCCTATGCGCATTCGCTGGTTTATTCCGGTGGTCTGCAGATTTATTCCACAATGGATCTGGATGTGCAGGCGACAGTCGATGGGGTGTACCAATCTGCCACTAATTTCCCCAATATCAAGTCTGCCACTACCGGCGAAGCACCGCAAAGCGCAATGGTCATTATTGATAACAGTACCGGTGCTGTGGTGGGGATGGCCGGCGGAGTCGGGGAAAAAACGGCGGCGCGCGGGCTCAATCGTGCGACGCAGTCTTATTTGCAGCCGGGGTCTTGTATGAAACCGATTGGCACTTATGCACCGGCCATTGAGTATGAAACAAAAATCAACGGCGTGCGGGTGGCTCCCGGTATGATGCTGCTGGACAAAGGAATACGGCAGGATAAAAACGGAAATTGGTGGCCGAAAAACTATGATACGGTCACCGAACAGCTCATGACGGTGCAGGCCGGTCTGGATCAGTCCAAAAACACGATCGCGGTGCGGGTCAATAATGCGCTGGGCGCAAAAACGTCATTTAATTTTTTAAAAAATAATTTGGGCGTGACCTCCCTTGTGGCCGGGAGCAGTTATGATGAAAATGATCAAGCAATGGCTTTGGGCGGCCTGACCAAGGGAATCAGTGTTTTGGAAATCACTGCGGCCTATGCGGCATTCCCGGCAGACGGAACCTATACAAAGCCTTATACCTTCACCAAAATCTGTGACCAGAACGGGCGGGTATTATTGGAAAATAAGGTTGAGTCCAACACGGCGATGGAAAAGAACGCCGCTGCTTTGATGAGCCAGATGCTTCAGCATGCGGCAACCTACGGAACCGGTAGTGTGGCAAATTTCGGCACAACGGCAATTGCCGGAAAAACCGGGACGACCGATGATGATAAGGACCGCTGGTTTGTTGGATATACGAAATATTATACGGCAGGAGTGTGGTTTGGGTATGATACGCCGTCTACGGTATATTACAGCGGAAAAAACCCGGCTGCAATGACCTGGCGGAAAGTGATGTCAACGATCCATTCCGGGCTTTCTTATAAAGCCTTTACGCCTGCAACCGGGCTGGTAGAATGCACGCTTTGCACGATCAGCGGGAAACTGGCCAGCGCGGCTTGTGGCAACACAGTGGTGGGGCAATTCTTTGCGGGCAGCTTGCCCACGGCAATATGCGATGTTTGCGGTGCGCCAGCGGGGGGCGGAACCACCACCGACGGAACCACCACCGACGGAACCACCACCGATGGAACCACCAACGATGGAACCGCCAACGATGGAACCACCAATGGCGGAACCACCAATGGCGGAACCACCAACGGCGGAACCACCAACGGCGGAACCACCAACGGCGGAACCA
>CAYRYQ010000015.1:0-3804 GCA_964428505.1 uncultured Eubacteriales bacterium | reverse complement strand
GAACCACCAACGGCGGAACCACCAACGGCGGAACCACCAACGGCGGAACCACCAACGGCGGAACGACCAACGGCGGAACCACCAACGGCGGAACGACCAACGGCGGGACCACCAGCGGCGGGACCGCCAATACCAGTACGACCAGCAGCAATGCCAGCACAAGAAAAACAAATTCCAAAAACGGATCATAAGAACAATTTTAAAGCGACTCTGCGTTATTTTACGTAGAGTCGCTTGCTATATCTTGAGAGAAATTATGCACATAAGAAAAATGGGATAAGAAGAAAAAGGGAATACCAATCATTGGGTGTAGTTGCATACAGGGGAGTGAACGGACGGGGTCCCCTTAGCTGGGTGGGTCACGTGCTGCGGCAATATCTGAAATCGATCTTGCATTTTATTCGTTTGCATAAAATCGGGCTGTAAACGTGTGGGTGCGCTTTGTTTGCATTGCGAAAAACCAGGAGGGGAACGCTGCCAAAGACAGATAAGGCAGCTTTGGCGAGAAAAAGAAAAGGGAAATATGGCTGCCCGGTGTGGGCCCATATGGTAAGAGAAGAAGTCCTAACCATTCTGCTGGACTGATTGTTTTAATATGCCATAAAAAGCGCATATAGCATACTTGAAGTGGGAGCGGTTTTTAACTGCCGATTCTTAAGACGCTGAAACTTGCATTCAGACTTGGCCCAAAGAGAACGCTTCCGCCCATGGTGCTGGACATTGCCAATCGCAGCACATCGTTTGCATTTAGCGGGACGATTGCGCTGGTTGTAATGACTGTAAAATCAGACGTTAATACGGTGGAAGTCAGCAGTGCCGGCCTTGAGAACTGGCCATTAACCTGCACGCCGACCGTCAGATCAAAATTGCCTGTGGTGGATTGCAGTAAAACCATAAAATCAACAACATAATTCCCTGCAACAGAAATCGTTAGGGTATCTGTGCCCGGAGTGGTGTTGTTACTCGGCATGGCCGCTCCCAGGGGGATTACTTCCGTGCCACCCGCAGGGATGGTGATAATTTGGATGGTATTATGAAATAATCCACCAAATGCGGATACAACGCCAGCACCGGTGGCGCCGGTCGGACCGGTCGGTCCTTGAATTCCCTGGATCCCTTGCGCGCCGACAGGGCCTTGCACACCGGCGGGGCCGGTTGGTCCCTGAATTCCTTGAATTCCTTGTACGCCGACAGGGCCTTGCACACCGGCGGGGCCGGTTGGTCCCTGAATTCCTTGAATTCCTTGTACGCCGACAGGACCTTGTGCACCGGCGGGGCCGGTCGCCCCCTGGATCCCCTGCGCGCCGATTGGGCCTTGCGTTCCCTGCAAGCCTGTGGTCCCGGTGGGCCCTGTAGGTCCTGTAGGACCGGTGGGCCCTTGGATCCCTTGCAGGCCGGTGATCCCTTGAATTCCCTGTAAGCCGGTGGGGCCAGTGGGCCCTGTAGGCCCTGTAGGACCCGTGGGCCCTTGGATCCCCTGCAAGCCGGTGAGCCCTTGAATTCCCTGCAAGCCGGTGGGTCCTATAGGTCCTGTGGGCCCTTGAATCCCTTGTGCGCCGGTAGGACCAATTGGTCCGATCGGTCCTCTTGGCCCCCGTGGGCCCTGTGGGCCGCAGCAACAGCAACAATTGCTGCCGCAGCAGGGGCCGTAACAGCAGGATCCGCCACAATGGCAGCTGCGATTCTGGCAGGAATATCCATTGGCGCTTTCTCCATAGCAGAAGGTGCTTGCGGGATCATTATATTGATTATTATAAGTGTTGTTTGAATAACGTAAAACCATAGGGTCACTGCAATTATTTTGATTCATACTGCTCATTTCATTATAATGATTGAACATGTCGGATAGATCATCTCCATATAAATTATATCGTTCAGGTGTACAATCCTCTCATTATGAGCATATGTTAAAAGACAAGGTTTTGACAATTTCTCTTGATATTTTATTTAAAATGTCGCGGTTTGAACGGGGTTCATTGGCCCGGTTCTTTTCGAGCCGGTCAAAAGCAGATCCGGTTCCTTTATTTTTGCTGGGCACGTTGGAGTGCTGATATGTTGAAAGCCGCGGGGAAAAGGGTGTTCCGCGGCTTTTTCTGATCCCCAAAAAAGGAATCATTGTATTTTTTCTAAACGCAGAAAATATAAAAGGTTCAATTGTTTCGGTATAGTTTGGCTAGTCCGCCCTCGCTGGTTTCTTTATAGATTTTGGATAAATCTTTTCCGGTCTCATACATGGTTTCCACAATCAGATCAAAGGATATTTTGCGCGTATCTGATAAAAAGCCCGCCAGATTAACTGCGTTCAGCGCGCGCATGGCTGCCACGGCATTTCTTTCGATACATGGAATTTGCACCAATCCGTTAATTGGATCACAGGTCAACCCTAAATGATGCTCCAGGGCAACTTCAGCAGCATATTCAATCTGATCGATCCGCATGCCGAAAAGCTCTGCCAGTGCCGCAGAGGCCATGGAACATGCACTGCCGATCTCCGCCTGACATCCACATTCGGCACCGCTGATGGATGCGTTGGTTTTAATCAGATTCCCGATGATTCCTGCTGTGGCTAAAGCATGCAATATTTCCCTGTCACTAAAGCCTTTTTTGTCCTGTATATATTTTAAAACGGCGGGCAGGACGCCGCTGGAACCGCAGGTGGGTGCGGTTACAATCCGGCCGCCGGATGCATTTTGTTCGCTGACGGCAAAGGCGTAGGAACAGACCAGGCGGTTTTCTCTTGTTTCGGAATCCTCCCCTTCCTGTTTCTGCTCATATAAATGCTTTGCTTTTCTTTGAACACAGAGCCCACCGGCAAGAACGCCGGTTGCCTGCAGTCCTTCGTGAATGGACGCATTCATACAGTTCCAGATGGTCTGTAAATAAGTCCAGATTTCTTCCCCTTCTTTTTCTTCTACATATTGCCAGATTCTGATCTTTCTGCTCTTACAGATTTTTGCAATCTCTTCGTAATGATGTTCGCCGTAGATCAATTTTGGGGCAGCGGACGGATCCCCCTCGATTTCAATCGCGCCGCCGCCAACACTGAAAACACGTGAAAAACGAAGCTCTTTACTGTCTTTATAGGCGGTAAATTCAAGCGTATTGGGGTGCGGCAGGTCGGTTTTGTCTAAATCAAACAGGATTTCCGTCGGGACAGGGCGGAAGACCTTTTTTATAACAACATCTGTTTGATGCCCTTTGCCGGTTCTCGCCAGAGATCCATATAAAACGACTTTGAACCGATCCGCTGTCTTGCATTGTTTTTTAAACAGCAGCGCGGCTTTTTCCGGTCCCATGGTATGCGAGCTGGACGGCCCGGATCCGATCTTGAAAAGTGCGGTGATGGAGGGCATCCCCGTTGCTTTTGGGGCGCAATGGCCCGGGTGATGAAGGGAGTCATGGGTACGGGGATCCATCGGTTCTCCCAGACTCTCAGAACATTTTTTCAGTATTTCAATTCCCGGTACGGATTTGCCGGTTTCCCATTTGGAAACCGTGCTGCCTGAAACCCCCAGCCTTTTTCCAAGCGCTGTCTGCGATAATCCGCTATGCGCTCTTGCTTTTTTGATTTTTTCTGAACATTTTAATGAATTCATATACACACCACATCGATAAAGAATATCTGCCGCACCCGAAAAAATGTAACGGAGCAGGAGCAGCCGATCATGAACGCGGAACCAATAAATAGCATGTCACTATTTCTATCCTAGCAAAGTAAGCAAAAAAATCGAGTGTCCACACGGAAAACTCAAATCCGTTATGAACACTCGATATGGTTGCGGAGGCAGGACTTGAACCTACGAC